>JALZEA010000057.1 GCA_030862265.1 Actinomycetota bacterium
TGCCGGCGGTGATGAAGACCATGTCGGAACCCTTGAGCACCTCCTCGATCTCATCGCGATGCTCCTCGGCCGCCTGCCGCCCGATCTCGGGATCGGCCCCGGCGCCGAGGCCGCGGGTTAACTCCCGACCGATGTCGAGCTTGACGTCCGCATCGGACATCAGAAGGGCCTGAGCATCCGTGTTGATCGCGATGAATTCGACGCCCTTCAAGCCGACCTCGATCATGCGATTGACCGCGTTCACGCCGCCTCCGCCGATGCCCACGACCTTGATAACCGCGAGATAGTTCTGGGGCCCCGTCGCCATGTTGCCTCCCTTCGAACCCGCCACTGTCGCTCGAGGGTTCATGGCGCGCGCGGCGCGTCACACGAACGAGCAGGTCAGCGAGCTTCAACTCCGACTCAACCTAAAGTTGAGCCTTAGAGTTATGTCAACCTACAGTAATGGTTGAGCAATATAGCGAACGAGCGCCGCGCGCGCAAAGACAGCGCGAAGAAAAATCGCGAAGGGCGCGCGCCGATCAGGCCTCGGGGGACGACGGAGGCGCCCCCGACGCGGGAGCGATCGCGGGGCTCGTGGGCACACGGACGTCGATATAGGCGATCGCTCTGCCCTCCCGGGCGACCTCTTCCAGCAGCGCCGACAGCACTTCGTTCTTGGCCCTGAGCCGTTCCGCGGCACCGAACCGGATGAGCGTCCCATCCGCAAGCGAGAAGGTGATGCGTTCGAGACTGGGGGCGACGATCCCCACCACGCGGCGGCGCAGCGAACGGTCGAGCGACCGGTAGGCCTTCAAGGCATCGACGAGCTCGGGTGCCGAGACGCTTCCACCAACCTCGACGTCGCCGGTCTCGGCGCCGGAGAGGACCGGCAGAGTTCCCCTATCCCGCGCCGTCTCGCTCTCGCCCACTGCGAGTACGCGCCCGCGCACATCGATGGTCCAGCGTGCTGCGCCGATCGAGAGGACCATCGCCGGGACGCGTTCCGTGACGCGTACGCGCACCGTCCCCGGGAGGATGCGCTCGACGTCGGCGGTCTTTACCCAGGGCAGCGTTTCCGCGGCTCGTGCTATCGCTTCGGTCGAGACCAGAAGCAAGTTGTCGCTCGTGTCTAAACCTGCGGCCTGCGCGATGTCGGCAGCGGTCGTGTGTTCGGCGCCGACGACCTTCACCTCGTCTACCGCGAGCAAGGGAGATGCGAACGCGGCCCAACCCACGGCCCCGAGCGCGACGATCGCCGACACCGTGCCGGCGATCCTGCGAGTGCGAGAGCGCGCGACCGCCTTGCGTCGGCGGCTGATGCGCGGATCGGTCTGCGAGCGCGCGGTCATGTGTTGGCCTTCGCCGCGACGGGTTCCGGGAAGCGACCGACGAAACGGATCTCGGGTTCGAGCTCCACGCCGAAGCGTTCGTGGACACGAGCGCGCACGGCGGCAACAAGCGTGTGGACGTCGGTCGCCGCCGAGCCGGGGTCGGCGATGAAGAAGTTCGCGTGGAGCTGCGAGACCTCGGCCCCCCCGACCCTGAAGCCCTTCAAGCCGGCCGCCTCCACGAGACGTCCGGCATGGTCGCCTGGAGGGTTCTTGAAGACGCTGCCGGCGTTCGAAGCCGCCGAGGGTTGAGTGGCAGCTCGATGCCGCCTATACGATTCCATGCGCTGTCTGACCGCTCCGGGGTCGGCCTCAAGCGGTTCGAACGTCGCCGCGACCACGAGCTCGTCGTCGGTCAGCCGGGAACGACGGTAAGTCAGCTCTAGGCCGGCGGCGGGGACGTCGTCGATGGTTCCTTCGACGAGCGAGACCAGCCGTATCGAGCTCAGTGTGTGAGATACGTCGATACCGTGGGCGCCCGCGTTCATGCGCACGCCGCCCCCGATCGAACCCGGGATCGCGATCATGAACTCGAGACCGGCGCGTCCCCGCCGGGCGGCGTGATTCGCGACCACCGGCATGGTCGCGGCGGCGCCCGCGGTGAGCGACGCTTCTCCCGCGATCTGTACGAACGCGGCTCCCAGGTGCACGACGATCCCCGGCCACCCATCATCGGACACCACGAGGTTCGAACCACGTCCGAGAGCAAGGACCGGCACCTCTTCACCTTCGGCGCGCCTCGTCGAGACCTCACGCGCGAGTGCCTCGAGGTCGGCGACATCGGCAGGTTCCACAAGCACGCGCGCGGGGCCGCCCAAGCGGTACGTGGTCAACGGAGCAAGCGGGACGTCGGCATCCACGCGTCCCCTCAGCGCCGTCTGCAGGCCGTCGAGCAACGAGGAAATCATCGGTCTTCTCCGAGCAAGCGGAAGAGATCAGTCGCAAATGTCGTTATGTCACCGGCACCCATCGTGAGAACGAGGTCTCCCGGGCGGGCCGCGGCTGCCACATAGGCGGCCAAATCCCTCCGATGTGGGATGTAAGCGAGAGGTCTCCCGGGTTGGTATTCGCCGACCGAGTCGACGACGAGCTTGCCGGTGACGCCGGGGACCGGCTCTTCCCCCGCACCGTATATATCCGTGACCACGACGCGGTCGGCGTCCGCGAACGCGCTCCCGAACTGCCGCCAGAGAGCAGCGGTGCGCGAATAACGATGTGGTTGGAAGACCGCGATGACTCGTTGCCACTCGCTCCCGCGTGCCGCCGACAAGGTCGCGCTGATCTCGGTCGGGTGATGCGCGTAGTCGTCCACGACCGTCACCCCCGCCCGGCTCCCCTTGCGTTCGTAGCGTCGTTGGACGCCTCCGAATGCCTCGAGCCCGCGTGCGATCGTCGGGACATCGATGCCCACGGCGATCGCCGCCGCCGCGGCCGCGAGGGCGTTGTCCACGTTGTGGAGGCCGGGGGCTTGCAGCTGGATCGAAGCTGCCGGCTCACTGCACCCGAGCAGGTCGAACGACACACCCGGGGCCGATGCCCTCACCTCTTCCGCGCGCACCTCCCCGTCGGTTCCGAACGTGATGACGTTGCCCACGGCCGCCGCGGCCAGGTCGTCATCCGCCGGGAGCACGACCGTCCCATCGGCCGGAACGCGCGCCACGAAGGACTCGAACGCGGCGCGCAACTCGTCCATCGAAGACCAGCGGTCGACATGGTCGAGCTCCACATTCGTCACGACACCCACCGTGGGTTCCAGCAGCAGGAAAGAACCGTCGCTTTCATCCGACTCGGCAACGGCCCATGGACCACTCCCGGAACGCGCATTGGTTCCCGAGTCGTTGAGGCCACCGCCGACCAGATACGTCGGGTCCATTTCGGCAGCACGAAGGATCGACACGATCATCGACGTAGTCGTCGTCTTGCCGTGGGTGCCTGCGACGATCAGCCGCTTCTCGGATGCGTCGAGCAGCGCCGCCAGGGCGGCACCGCGCGAGATGACCGTGAGCCCGAGCTGGCGCGCGTGAGTGACCTCGGGATTCCTCTCGGAGATCGCGGCGGAGATCACCACTGTTGTAGCGCCATCGACGTGAGTGTCGTGATGACCGATGTGCACCTCGGCCCCGATGGCCGCGAGCGCCTCGGTCGTCGGCGAAGCCTTGATGTCGGATCCCGAAACCGGCCGGCCTCGTTCTATCAAGACCTTGGCGATGGCGGACATGCCGGCACCACCGATCCCCACGAAGTGGACGCGCCCCCGATCCAGCCTCACGCCGCTGCCCCCCTAACGACGTCCGCCAGACGAGCGGCCGCGTCGGGTCGTCCGAGTCTGCGCGCCGCGGCCACCATGGCACTCAGCCGCTCCGGTTCGAACATGCGATCGAGCTCCTCGGCGAGACGCGACCCGCGCGCGGCCTCGTCGGGGACGACGACGCCCGCGCCCGCCCGCGATAACACCTCGCCGTGGCGTTGTTGCTGTTGATCCCGATGGTGCGGATAAGGAACGATCACCGCAGGCAGCGCCACGGCCGTCAGCTCGGCGATGGTCGACGCTCCCCCACGACACACGGCGATGTCGGCAGCTGCGTATGCGTCTGCCATGTCGTCAACGAAGTCGAGCGCAACGTAACCAGCCCGCGGCCCAACCTGGGATTCGACCTGGCTCGCAGCCGAACGCCCCGTGATGTGAAGGATCTGCCGGTCGTTGCGTCCCGTCCACACATCGGCGAGCTCGATGGCAGCGCGGTTCACGGCGCGTGCTCCCAGACTGCCTCCGAAGACGAGGACAGTCGGGACGTCCGGGACGAGGCCGAAGCCGGCACGAGCGGGGGGTCTGTGGGCGACGCGATCCAGGGAGGTTAGATCCGCGCGCACCGGATTGCCCGTGAGTACGCCTTTAACACCCACGTCCTGCAGGGTCTCCTCGAATGACACCGCGATCCGACGAGCGAAGACCTTCGTCGTCTTATGCGCGAGACCGAGAACGATGTTTTGTTCGTGCAGCACCAAGGGGATGCCGCGCGTCGCGGCCCCGAGACCCACCGGCAGACTGACGTAGCCACCCATGCCGACGACCACGTCGGGACGGACGCGCCCGAGGATCCGACGTGACGTGCGGAGCGCGCCGAGGGCGCGCCAGCCGACCGCCGGGAGCGCAAAGGGGCGCGCACGGTCGAACCCGATCACGTCGATCGTTTCAAACGCGAAGTCGGCGGCGGTCACCAAGCGGGCTTCCAAACCTTCGATCGTGCCTACGAACGTGACGTCGTCGCCTTCGAGCGCCCGCGCCAGCGCAAGCGCGGGGTTGACGTGGCCGGCGGTACCTCCACCGGCGATCACGATCCTCACTTCGCTATGCGGCGCGCCCGGGCCTTCCCCGCTCGAGCGATATTCGTCATGATCCCCATCGCGACGAGCGACACCACGAGTGACGAGCCTCCGAACGAGACGAGCGGGAGGGGGACCCCGGTCACCGGAAGCGTTGCCGTCACGGCCCCCATGTTGATCAGCGCTTGCCCGCCGATCCAGATCGTGATCCCTGCCGCGATAAGCATCCCGAACCGATCGGGGGCCGCGCGCGCAACCCGGATCCCGAGATAGATGAGGAAGGCGAACATCCCCAGCACCGTCACGGTGCCGAGCAGTCCCATCTCCTCACCGAGGATCGCGTATATGAAATCGGTGTGCGCGTTCGGAACGTAGAGCCATTTCTGGCGGCTCGCACCCAGGCCCACACCGAACAATCCTCCCGATCCGAGCGCGATGAGAGATTGGATCGTGTGATACCCGGTCTCGAGAGGGTCCTTCCACGGATCGAGGAATGCGAGCAGCCGGGCTCGGCGGTAAGGCTCGAACACGGCCGCCGCCGCGGCCAGACTTATCCCCGCTACGCCCACGGGAACGATGTAACGAAGCGGGGCACCCGCGACGAAAAGCATCCCGATCCCGGTAAATCCCAATAGAACCGTGGTCCCGAGATCCGGCTGAGCGATCACGAGGATGGTGAGGACCGCGAGCGCCGGCAGCATGGGAAGTGCGGTGTGCGAGAAGTCTCGAAGGCCGCGCTCATCCTTTCGCGAGAAGACGTCCGCGGCGAATAAGACCAACGCCAGCTTCGCGAACTCCGATGGCTGGATGGCGAAGGAACCCACGCCGATCCAGCGCGCGCTGCCTCCCGCGGCCCGGCCGATGCCGGGGATCAAAACGGCCAGCAACATGAGGACCGCTCCCGCGTACGCGAGGTAGCCCATTCCCTTCAGCTTCCGATAATCGAAACGCGCAAAGAAGGCGAAACCCACGAGCCCGATCACGGCCCACAGCAGTTGCTTGCGGAAGAAAAGGAATGACGATCCATAGGTCGCGAAAGACGAGACCGAGCTGGCCGACAGGATCATCACGAGGCCGAGGACGACCAGCGCTCCGGTCGTTATCGGGACGAGGACCGACGGATGGTTCGCGGCCGCACTACGCGTCGCCATCGGTCCCCTCCTTCGCCAAGATCGTCCTGACCGCGCGCGCGAAATGCTCGCCTCGCTCGGCGTAGCCGTCGTACATGTCAAGGCTCGCACAGCCGGGAGACAGCAAGACGGATCCTCCGGGTACAGATCGGGCGCGCGCGGCCTGAACCGCAGCATTCATGTCGTGTGCCATATCGACCGGTACGAGTCCGGCGAAGACCGCGGCGACTTCGTCGGCGGCCTCTCCGATCGCGATCACCGCGATGACTGGCGGCACGGTGCCTCTGAGAGCGGCGAGATCAATGCCCTTGCTGCGGCCTCCGGCGATGAGCACGACGTCTTCGAGCTCGCTGACGGCCGAAAGCGTCGCGTGAGGATTCGTCGCCTTCGAATCGTCGATATAGGTCACGCCGTGGCCCGCGGCGATGGTCTCCAGGCGGTGGTGAAGCGGCTTGAAGCCACGTAGCGCGGTTGCGATCGCGGCCGCTTCGATCCCATAGCTGGCCGCGCACGCCATCGCGGCAAGGGCATCCTCCGTGCCCGCCCGTCCGGGCAACGACAACTCGTCGCGCCCGAGTGCTGTCCGCCCGCGCCACATGAGTCGACCGCTATCGATACACGCGTCCGCGTCGCCGGTCGCAGAGAACGTGACGATCTGCGCCGCCGAATCCTGTGCCACCACGCGTGCACGCGGGTCGTCTTGATTCAGAACCAGGGTGTCGTCGCGCGTCTGATTGATGGTGATGCGTGCCTTGGCCGAGGCGTAAGCATCGATGTTTCCGTGCCAGTCCATGTGGTCCTCGGCGATATTGAGGATGGCGGCGACCTTCGGACGGAAGTTCTCGATGAAGGCAAGCTGAAAACTCGATACCTCGACCGCGATCACACCGCTCTCGCCGACCTGTGCGACCGCGTCGACCAGCGGCAACCCGATGTTGCCCGCGGCAAGGGACCGCCGACCCGCAGCCTCGAGCATCGCGGCCAACAGGCTCGTCGTCGTCGTCTTCCCGTTCGTTCCGGTGATCGCCAGGAAGTCGCATCCGGCGATCTGATAGGCGAGCTCTATCTCACTGATGACCGGCACGGAGGATTGCTTCAGCGCCGCGACGATCGCTGAGTCGGGGGGGATCCCCGGGCTCAGCACGGCAAGGTCCGCATCGAGGGCGTCCAGGTCGTGGCCGCCGATCTCTACGTCGGCTCCCCGCGCTCGCAGTTCGTTAGCTCGTGCGCGCACTTGGTCGTTGTCGGCTGCTTCGGTCACTCGCACCTTCGCGTCGCGCTCCAACAACGCGTGCGCGGCGGCGTCTCCGCTCGCCCCCAGCCCTGCGACGAGGACCCGGCGACCCGCAAAGGTGTTCAGAGCGTCCCGCCTTTAGACAGGAAATCGGCGTAGAAGAGGCCGATCCCGAACGCGACCGAAAGACCGGATAAAACCCAGAACCGAACGATGACGGTGAACTCCGGCCACCCGGCGAGCTCAAAGTGGTGGTGGATGGGAGCCATCAGGAAAACACGTCGTCCCGTGCGCTTGAAGATGGCGACCTGCACGATCACCGATAGCGTCACGACCACATAGAGGCCGCCGACCACTACCAGCAACAACTGCGTGTTCAGCAGGACGGCGAGGATCGCCATCGACCCACCCAGCATCAGGGAGCCGGTGTCGCCCATGAAGATCTTCGCGGGGGCGGTGTTCCACCACAGGAACCCCGCGCACGCGCCGAAGAGGGCGGCCGCGACGATCGCGAGGTCGAAAGGATCCGAACCTGTGATCGGCCCGGGGGGGGCGAGATCGTAGAACCGCTCGTGGCGGAACTGCCAGAACGCGACGACTACGAACCCGCCCATGACCTGCGCGGCCGAACCCACCGCAAGTCCATCGAGACCGTCGGTCAGATTCACGCCGTTCGAGGACGCCGCCACCATCACGAATGCCCAAGCGTAGAAGAACACGCCGAGGTCGAGCGCGGTTGAGCGGAAGAAGGAGAGGTCCGTACCGATGTCCACGACGTGGACGGCGAGCAGCGCGAACACGATCGCGATCACGAGTTGGCCGAGGAACTTGGCGCGACTGTGCAAGCCTAATGACCGCGACATCCGTATCTTGATGAAGTCGTCGAGGAATCCGAGCCCACCGAGCGCGACGATGGTCCCCATCGCGAGGACGCCTGAGTCGCGGAAGGGCGAGACACCGCCGGTACCGACGTGGCCGAGCAAGTATCCGAGCACGGTCGCGGCCAACATCACGAGACCCCCCATCGTCGGGGTGCCGCGTTTCTCGTAGTGAGCTTTGGGCCCTTCCTCCCGGATCAGCTGGCCCCATCCGAGACGTCGGAAACGCCGGATCGCCAGCGGCGTGCCCAGCAGGCTGACGATGAGGGCGACGGTGGCGGCAACCATGATGTTGGTCATCCGCGGCCCTCGCGAGCGATCCGATCGAGGATCTCCGCGACCACGGTTCGGTCGTCGAAGGGAACCGTCCTATCGGCGAACGTCTGGCCGCTCTCGTGGCCTTTGCCGGCGATAACCACGATGTCGCCCGGGCGTGCCGCGCGCACGATCCAGTCGATCGCGCCGCGGCGGTCGGCATCGACGTGATCGGGTCCGGCGGTGCGTTCCGCGATCACTCCCTCGATGATCTCGCCGATGATGGCTTCGGGATCCTCGCTCCGGGGGTTGTCCGACGTGACGACGATCACATCTGCTCCACGCTGGGCAACATGGCCCATCAATGGTCGCTTGGCCCGATCGCGATCGCCCCCACATCCGAACGCGACTAGTACCCGCCCCCCTTGTCGATCGGCCAGAGGTCGCGCCGCCGCCAGGACGTTGTCGAGGGAATCGGGCGTGTGGGCGTAATCGACGACGACCGTGAACGGTTGCCCGCGGTCGATCGATTCGAAGCGTCCGGGCACGGCGGGGGCCTCATTCAGACCTTCGATCACGGCGTCGAGATCGACGTCCGCCTGCAGCGCGATCGCCGCCGCGGCGAGACAATTGCTCACGTTGAAGTGACCCACGAGCTGGTTGCGGACGGGGGCAACTCCCCACGGGGTCACGAGGGTAAAACTCGTCTTCGTAGCGCCCAGTTCGACGTCCGTCGCCCGCACCTCGGCGGCCGTCGAGAGACCGAACCCGATGCTCGGTACCGACGTGTTAGCGATCAATTTCTCTCCGTAGGGATCGTCGATGTTGATCGCCCCCGCGCGCGTGCGCGCGGGGGCGAACAGCGAGGACTTCGCGGCGAAGTAATCGTCCATCGAGTGATGGAAGTCGAGGTGATCCTGGGACAGGTTCGTGAACCCCGCGGACGCGAATGTGATGCCCTCAACGCGCCCGAGTACGAGACCGTGCGACGTAACTTCCATCGCGACGGCGGTCACGTCCTTGGTTCGCATCTCAGCGAGCAGGTTCTGAAGATCGACCGATTCGGGCGTCGTTCGAACTCCGGGCCGGGTCGTCTCGCCGATGCGTGTCTCGATGGTCCCGATGAGCCCCGGGGTGTGCCCCGCGCTTTCCAGGATGGTCGTCAACAGATACGCGGTGGTCGTCTTTCCATTCGTTCCCGTTACACCGAGCATCGTCATGTGATCCGCGGGACGACCGGAGAATTCCGCGGCCACGAGCGCCATCGCCTTGCGCGGATCGGAGACGACCATCTGCGGAACCTCGGCCTCCTGCCTGCCTCCGACCAGCAGGGCTGCGGCGCCTCGCCCCAGCGCGTCGGGGATGAACAGATGCCCATCCGTGACGTGGCCGGGGATGGCACAGAAAAGGGCCCCGGCGGTGACGGCGCGCGCGTCGTAGGCGATATCCGTGACGATGATGGAGTTGTCCCCTACGAGAAGGTCGAGGTAGTCGTGCGCGGCACGTGCGAGACGCTCCAGGGGTACGGCTGCTCCCATAGTGGCACCCTAGTGGCCGGGCTCAGTCATGCGTCGGACCGCTGCGCGCCGCCGCATCCTCGATCGCGTCTGCAGCCTTCTCCGCGTTGCCGGTTGGAGACACACCGAGATGGCGAAGCGTGAACTCCATGATGGCTCTGAACGTCGGGGCCGCGGTTGCACCTCCCCAGATCGGACGCGGCTCGTCGAGCATCACGAAGACCACGAGCTCGGGGCGCGATGCTGGCGCGAATCCCCCGAACGACCCTACGTAACTGTTGCCGTACCCTCCGCCCGGTAGAGGTTGCTGTGCGGTCCCCGTCTTGCCGGCGACCTGGTAAGCAGGAACGGCCCCCTCGAGACCGGTCCCCTGCTTCACCACGCGGGTAAGGATCTTGCGCATCTGCAATGCCGTCTTCTGAGAGATGATCCGTTTCGTCGACGGAGGCGACGCGGTCGTCATCGCGCCCGATCCATCCATCGTCGAATACAACAGCTTGGGCTCGACCCATACCCCGTCGTTCGCGATCGTTGAGTACGCCGCCGCCATCTGGAGCGGTGTAACCGCGACTCCCTGCCCGATCGGCAGGGTTGCAATTGTCGAACCCGACCATTCGTCGCGCGGCAGCATGATCCCGGCGGATTCACCGGGGAAGCCGAGCCCCGTACGCGACCCGAATCCGAAAAGCTTCATGTAGTGATCGAGGCGTGCCCCGCCGAGCTCGAGACCCATCTTGACGGTACCGACATTCGACGATTGCTCGATGATCTCGGACACCGTCATGTTCTCTGTGGCATGAGGGTGCGAATCGTTGATCACGCGGTCTGACACCTGGAGGTTGTCGGGTACCTGGTACCTCGTCTTGGGGGTCACGATGCCTTCCTCGAGCGCAGCCGAGGCGGTGACGATCTTGAAGGCGGATCCCGGCTCGTAGACGTCGGTCACCGCCCGGTTCCGCTGCGCCGCGGGATCGAACTCACCCGCTCTGTTCGGGTCATAGGTCGGCGCGTTCGCCATGGCGAGGATCTCGCCCGTTCCCACTTTCATGACGATCGCCGACCCTCCATCCGCGCCGAACTCGTCGACCGCTCCCGACAGGGTGTGCTCGGTGAAGTACTGCACGTCCTTGTCGATCGTCAGGAAAAGTGAACGCCCCG
This sequence comes from Actinomycetota bacterium, assembly GCA_030862265.1. GTDB lineage: Bacteria > Actinomycetota > CADDZG01 > CADDZG01 > WHSQ01 > JALZEA01. The sequence continues at coordinate 10,867 of JALZEA010000057.1, forward strand.
GTCTGGCGCGAGTCTGTTGGAACTGTGCTTGGGGAAGCGCGTCCACCAGCCCCACGGGATCCTGTTCGAGCGTCATCTCTCCTGCTTTGCCTTTAAGGATCCCGTCGTACGCGCCTTCGACCCCCCCGAACGGCGTGCCGTCGACATTCACGAAGCCCAACAGATGAGCCGCGAGGCGGCCTCCCGGGTAGTACCGCTTGGGCTCGTCCTCGAAATAGATGCCCGGCAGGTCAAGCGCCTTGATCTTCTTGGCAACGTCGGGGGCCACCTGGCGCGCGATGTATTCGAATCTGTCTCCGGGGACCGCACCGACGAGCTTGGGGATCAACTCCTTCACGGGAACGTCGATCAGTGGAGCGAGAGATCCCGCTAGCCGCTCGACGTCTTCGACGTGTGCCGGATCCGCGAAGACCATCTCGTGGTCCAGAGAAACCGCGAGTGATTCGCCGTTCCGATCGAAGATCGCGCCGCGCCGTGCGGGGAACGGTATGACTCGTTCCCGTTGGCGCGCGGCGAGCTGCTCGTAGCGCGCACCATCCACGATCTGCAGAGTGACGAGTCGCACGCCCATGGCAACGAACAGCAGGCTAAAGATGACGAACAATGCGACCAGTCGTCCTTGCGCACGAGAACGCCGCCGTTTGGGCCGCGCAACCGCCTTGAGATGGCCGCGCTCGACGGGCCGCCGCGAAGTTCTACTGCGCGGCAGCGTCCGGCGCGCGGCCGTCCCATTTGTCCTCCTATTAGAAGAATGGGCCGACCTCTTGGTCGACCCACGGGGACGTTTTCGGCTAGTGCTCGCCATCTAGGGAGACCCGAGCGCGGTGGCGCTCGATCCTTCGACGATCTCGCGCGCCCGGATCGCCTGTGCGAGCTTGTTGTCGCTGCCTATCGTCACGTCGGCAACCACGTATTCCACCAACGTGGGATCGACCATGCCGAGACGTAGGCGCGCGTAACGTTCGATGCGCCCGGGGCTCTCGAGCTGAGCCACCTCGGCGAGCAACTCTTCCTGGCGCGCCTCCGCGACTGCGAGTCGCTTGTTGATCGCACTTAGCTTGAAAGCCGACTGCGCGAGTACGACTTGCTCCAGCAGGATCGCGGCCACGATGGCGCTGATCGCGATCGCCATCGCGATGTATGCCGGCGCCGTCCGGCGCGCGCTTCCCCTCTTGATCAGCTTCTTCGTCTTGCGGCGCGCGACGCGCAGCTTCGGCAGCTCCGGCGCGAGGCGACTTACAAACGACTCTTGTCTCTTCATTTCGATGGCATTCAGAGACAACAGCCGTTTGCCAAGGACGGCGGCGCGGGTACTCATGCGCTCCGGCGCTCCTCGATGGCGAGAAGCTCGACGGCGCGGAGCTTCGCCGCTTCGGCACGAGGGTTCAGTTTGATCTCCTCGAGTGATGGGCGAACCGGACGCTTGGTCATGATGCGCACGCGCTCCTTGCGGCCGCAGACGCACACCGGAAAGTCCGGTGGACACGTGCAACCGCGCGCTTGTTCGGCGAAGAATCTCTTAACGATGCGGTCCTCGAGCGAGTGGTAGCAGATCGTGACGACCCGGCCCCCCGGCTCGGTGTGGTCGATCGCGTCCACGAGGCCACGCTCCAAGGCATCGAGTTCCGCGTTCACCTCGATGCGGATCGCCTGGAATGTCCGGCGAGCGGGGTGGCCTCCGGTACGACGGGTCGCCGCAGGGATCGCCTCTTTGACGATCTCGGCGAGAGCCTTCGTACCGGAGACCGGACGGGACCTAACGATGGCTTTAGCGATTCGGCGAGCGAAGCGTTCTTCTCCATATGTGGAGATGACGCGCGCGAGATCTTTTTCCGCGTAGCGGTTCACGACATCCTCCGCTGAGCGGGACTGAGCGGGGTCCATCCGCATATCGAGGGGTCCGTCGGTGCGGAAACTGAAACCACGCTCGGCGACATCGAGCTGGGGTGAGGAAACGCCAAGGTCGAAAAGGACTCCGCGAACCGTCTCAATCCCGAGTCGTTCCAGAACGGCCGCGACGTTTTCGAAGTTGTCACGAACGATCCGAACCCGGTCTTTAAACGCGGTGAGGTCGGCGAGACCCGCGTCCACCGCGTCCGGGTCACGGTCGATCCCCACAACCTGGGCGCGCGGAGCGGCGTCAAGGAGGGCTCGAGCGTGTCCGCCGCGGCCAAAGGTCGCATCCACGACGTACCCGCCGTCATGCAACGCCGGCACGAGCAGCTCGACGACCCGTTCGACGAGGACCGGTCGGTGTTCCACTTCAGCCCCATCTTTCGCTACCGCCCGAGTGCCCGGGTCGCGATGGCGACCATGCCGAGGAAGCCTCCGACCGACGAGCCGGTGAGCGCGAGCAGAACCAGGCTCTG
>JALZEA010000120.1 GCA_030862265.1 Actinomycetota bacterium
GCGGCGACCTCACAACGCATGCTGCCTTCAGACCAATCACCGCGTGCGTACCAGTACACCCACAGCGCTCGTGCTATACGCATCCCTTTTTCGGGGTTCGTCGTGTGCGCCCATTCCAACGCCGCTCGCTGGTTGTCCTGTTCGAGATCCAGGCGTTCGAACCAGGAGGCTTCGTCGGGACCTCCTTCGAATGCGGCGCGTGCCTCTTCAGCCAAACCGGCGTAGAAGCCGAGGTGTCGATCGCGCACCACAACGGCCTCTTCGGAATCCACCAACTTCTGATTCGCGTACTGCCGGATCGTCTCGAGCACTCGATATCGAGCCTGTCGCCCCTTTGCGTCTGCCTGGACGAGCGACTTGTCCACGAGACTGCCGAGTAGGTCGAGGATCTCGGATCGTTCGATCGTTTCATCGGAACAGACGTTTTCTGCTGCGTCCAGCGAGAACCCACCCGCGAATACTGCGAGTCTCCTCAAGAGAGCTTTCTCAACTTCGTTGAGCAACTTGTAGCTCCACTCCACCGACGCAAGCAGAGTTTGTTGACGCGGAACAGCTGTTCGTGCCCCGCCGGCCAGTAAGTGAAAACGGTCGATGAGTCCTTGGGCGATCTGTTCGGGGCTCAGAAGCCGCGTTCTTGCGGCTGCCAGCTCGATCGCCAAGGGGATCCCGTCGAGACGGCGGCAGATCTCCACCACCGAGACGAGGCTTTCATCGGTGATGCGGAAATTCGGTCGTGCTTTCATCGCACGCTCGGTGAAGAGACTAAGAGCGTCGAACTCCGGCAACGCGTCCACAGCGATAGCCGAATCTTTTGGAAGAGACATGGAGGGCACGCGCCAGATGGTCTCGCCGTCGATCCCGAGAGGTTCGCGACTGGTTGCAACTACTTTGATGAGAGGGCAATTGCGCAGCAGCTTGTCCACGAGCTTGGCGCACGCGTCGACAAGATGCTCGCAATTATCCAGGATCAGCAGCAAGCTTTTTCCTCGGAGACCCGCGATCAGACTGTCGCCGAAACTCTGGAGAGGAACTTCTTGCAGTCCAAGCGTGATGGCCACCGTGTTAGCCAGGAGTTCGGGCTGCGCGAGGGGGCCGAGGTCTACCCACCAAGCGCCGTCCGCGCGATCCGCTAGCTCGTCCGCTGCTGCCTGCAGCGCAAGGCGCGATTTGCCGCAGCCGCCCGAACCCGTCAGAGTCAACAACCTGGTTTCTGTCAGCAGATTCTTGATCGTCGTCAGTTCCGGTCGTCGCCCAACAAAGGTCGTGAGTTGTGCGGGCAGATTCGTGGGCGATGAGCCAACCGAACGCATACCTTCAATCCTCTAGGTTTCTTTCGCTTCGACCGTAAGTCTGGTCGGCAAACCCTCGAAAGAACATGTGCCGGTCGGCCTATACGGCCCCCTTGTGCTGCTCTTTTGGGGCTTTCCCTGAGGTCGGCCGGATGGGCACGGCCGCCGACGATCTCGTCCTCGCCCAGACGGAGATAGGCGGGTCGGCAGAAGTAATCGCCCCCCAAGAGGCGCATCTTGTGCTGAGAGCCCCTAGAAAGGAGCGAGAAATGACGCAAGCGGCTTCGGAAGTCATCCTCAGGAGGGCGGCGGGTCGATCCACCGCTACGGCGTCCTGGTTCAAACCGCTAGTGAAGAGATTCTCCCTGGCGTACCGGCGCTCACGCGAGCGCGACGAGATCGGGCGCGCCATGGGTCAGGCTTCGATGGGGCGTACGACCGGCGTCAAATGCTGAAGCATGACCAACGATTTCCTGTTCTCGCCGCGTTCATGCCGTAGCAAGTCAAGTACCGGACGAGCCGCTCGGCGGGGTAAGAAGATGCCATGCCGGATCGCGCCGCCGAGTTCGAGAAGCTGCTGGAGGACCTCTCTTATGCCGTCACCACTGCACGCGCTACCGGTCCTCATAGAGGCGAGGAGCTGCGGAGCATCGTGAAAATGATCAGGGACCTTGCGGCCGACCTGGATGCCCTGTCAGTATCTGTGGTCGCCGAGGAACGCGAGGAAGCGACCTGAGTTCCTCTCTCTTTAAAAGAGGACCGCGATGACGATGGTTAGACGCACGCTCGTACCGCTTACGGCCGCAGTCGTAGTGGGTTCCAGCTTCGTAGCCCTGCCCGCGCGCGGTCAGGCGATCGCGACCTCACCGGCGAACCGCATCCTCGTCGTGACGACGAACGTCCAGGAAGCGTGGGGCACCGCCGACATGCGCAGTCAGTCCGAGCTCAACCGCTACGTCGATCGTCTCGTCGATCAGGTGCCGTTCGTTCCCGATGTCGTGATGCTTCAGGAGGTCCGACGGAAGAGCGCGGCGTACATCCGGGACCGTCTGACGCGCGCGACCGGGCACAAGTTTGGCTGGGGCGTCCGGCCCCCCCGCCGGCCGTGGACCCAGAATCCCAGGAAGCGCACCGAGACGGACTCGGCGATCCTGATCGACACCGACGCGGTCGAGAAGGTCGACGATGGCGGGTTCATCTCACTCACCTACGAACGCAAGCACGCGACCGACAACATCGAGCGTGTCGAGATCACTCGCCACGCGCGCGTCTCCGTGCGTGAGCTCGACGGGGATCTCACGCTCGCCGCGGCGAGCGTCCACATGCAGTACGGACACTTGAAGGAGCGCCACGTCGACCGCTATCAAGTCACATGGACCGACAAGCTCGCGCGTGTGATGGCGAACCGCTATCCGAACGCGGCTCGAACGATCGGCGGAGACTTCAACCAGGATCGCTGCGCCGAGAGGTCGGGGGCGCGTACGTGTCGCAAGTCATTGTTTTGGCGGAATCTCACGGATGCCCCCTGGAACTACAAAGACGTTCTGTTCGAGGTATTCCTCTCAGGGAAGAACGGTGTGGGATTGGGAGGCGTCGATTTCATCTTCACGACGGGAGATCCCACGAATGCCGGTTCGGACACGAGCTACGACAAAAGCGATGCAGCCGAGTTCTATTCCGACCATCGCTTCTTCTGGGGGGTTGTCGGCCCCTAAAGATCGTCGCTCGTCGGCCGCCTCCGCCTGAACCTCACGTAGCGACGATCCAGCGGACGGCGCCGATGCCGGTCGCGGCCTGCTCCCAGGTCGTGCCTGAATCGCGCGAGACGAATACCGAGCCGTCCTCCGTCCCGGCGAATACGTTGTTGCCGTGAGCCGCGAGGCAGCCGGTGTTGATGTTGTTCGTGAACCATTCGGGGAGCCCCTCGCGACAGCGCTCGAACGAGCCCTCGGAGAGCGACCTGCGATAGAGCGCCGACCTCCGGCCGCGTGGTCCCTCCGAGGCCGACATCACGATGACGTCGCCGGCGAGGGAGACCGCGCGCGCGTAGCAGGCGTGCAGCCCGTCGTCTGTGAACGTCCATGACCGGCCACCGTCAGTGCTCGTCGCGAGGCCCCACGCGGTGGCGGCGAGAACGAGATCGTCGCTCGGCGCGCTGACCTCGTGCACATCGGACGCGAGATCGATAGTCGGGTTCCATGACTCGCCGTCGTTGCTCGCGAGGATCCCGCCCACGTGGACGTTCGCGTACAAAGTCGTCGGCGTCGTCCCGAACGAACGCACGTCCGGCGGTCCGCCCCACGGCGTGAACCATTCCGGGCGCGTCTCGGCTTTCTCGAAACCAGAGACGACCCCCGAACCGACGCGAACCACATGGGCGTCTTCGGTGCCGGCGTAGACGTCTCCGTCGAAGGTCGTCACGCAGTTGAGACGGAGATCGGAATGCTCGAGGAGGTCCCACTCGGCATCTCGCCTCCGGTAGATGTCTTTCCAGCCCACGATCGCGAGAAGGCCATCGCCGTGGGGGCCGAGGGCGGTAACCTCGCGGCCGGCGAAAGCCACAGGCTCGTCGCTCCCGAGCCGATAGAGCCCCGAAGCCGTCCCGAAAGACGTCACCGGCGTGGCCATAACCTCTTTCTATAGCCCTCTCCAGGGATGGCGGGACGAGCCTGAGGATCCGCTGACTCACCTGGGCAGGACATGCTTAAAAGGGGGCGAATCCCCACATACCGGCGAAGCTCGTGGGCATCGTCCGGCCCGGCCTATTTCCTTACTCTGGGAGGACATCGATGTCTTTCGCTCGCCACCCCTACGTGACTGCCCTGTTCGTCGCGCTCATCGTCTTCGCCGCTCCGATCGGGATCGTCCCGCTTGGGATCTCCTCCGCAGAAGCGAGTCCCGCGGACCACTACTCAGGCCCTTACTTCGGCGCCGACAACTTCCCGCCGGGATGCATCAGAGATATGTCGCTGACCAACCCCGCGAACATCTGCCACCACATGCGCACAGATCTGAACGCCTTGGACTCTCCGCAGGTCGACGTCCTCGTCATGGTGCCCGTATCGCCTACCGCTGAGCGCGACATGCGGATCATGCGCCAGTCCGTTGAGATGTGGGAGGGCGGCATCGACTATCTGGCGAGCGAGATGGGTCTCGACTGGCTTGAGCGAGGGGTGGACTTCCACATCTCGGTGGATTACTTCGATCCTGTCGGGGGGCAGGGCGGAGAGTTCACGACGTATCCGATCGTCGACCCAGAGATCGTCGTCATCGCCACGAACCCGGTCGGTGGGGCGGGGATCGGGATAGATCCCTTCGGCGAGAACATGCCTTGCCATGGCCTCCAGAACCCGTTCGACTTTGAAGCCTGGGAGAACCTCCCCGGCTTCAACAGCCACCACGATGGTCGTACCGGAACCTATGTCGAGGACTGCGATGGCGCTGGAGGCAACATCTGCTTCGCGATCAACGGCGCGATCGATCCGGCACCCGAGCAGCTCGATATCTTCAGCCTCTTCGACCTCGTCTCGCACGAGTTCGGTCACTGCCTCACTCTCGGTCATGTGGGAGATGCCACAGAGCTCGAGGGGCGTTGGGGCGTGGTCCCGACGAACGACATCATGGCCTACAGCTCGGACCCACCCGATGGCAACAAGTGCGTCTCAACCCTGGACGTCGAGGCCTTCGCTGTGCGCATGAGCAACTACCTCGACGTCAACGGCGACGAGGTTGTTGATGATGGGGATCAGCTCCTCGCGAACGATCAGATCGGCGAGGGAGGCAACCCGTTCCAGGTTCAGCACCCCGACCACCATCTCTACGCGTCCGGTACCGGATCTCCGCTCGACTGTCCGCAGCCGGACCTCGGCCTCGTCCCCGGGGGCGCACGGACCGACTGGACCCCCGAGCCTGTCGCAGGCACGGAGCCGGTGCTGACCGTCACCAGTCCAGAGGAAGGGGCCGTCTCGAGCGACGGGACGTTCCAGGTGACGGGCACTGTGGAGCGCAAGCTGATCGAGGAACAAGACCCGACCGACCCCACCGGCTCGTACGACGACGCCGATAACGACGCGACGAGCCCCATCACCGAGATCCAGAGGCTGGATGTCGCGGTCACCCCAACGCACGTCGACGCGACGATCAAGTTGAAAGACCTATGGCCGAGCACGACCGTGGTGAGCCCGACGAGTTACAGCGTGATCATCGATGGCAGGAGGTTCGACTCCTTCGTCCGGTACCCGATCGACAACAACCCGAGGACGTGGGACAACGGTGCCGGTGCCTACATGCCAAACGGCACCTCGAAGTGGGACCTGGCGGCCAAGACGGTGACATTCCAGGTCCCGCGCGACTATCTCGCCGCCGCGGGGATCTCGGCTCCCTACTTCGTGGGCAGTAGGGCGAACTTCGGTTTGCTCTCGACCGGGGTCGAAGACGACCGCGCGCCCGAAGGCAGGGAGTCAGTGGGTGTGGGCGGCGCGAGTGGCGCTCGTGTCGTCGACCTGCCAAGGCCTAACCTCCCCAGTGCCGGCACGACGAGCGGGGTCGCCACCTTCGAGCAAGAAGGCACGTTCCATCCGCAGGACTCAGAGCTCGGTGTCTATCAAGAGACCGGAGTGGACCGGGGTACCGCTGACTCGTTCGAGCTTGACGTCGCGGAGACGAGCAAGGTCGAGTTCACGCTGGAGTGGACCGATGACGTCGGCACTACCGACCTCGACCTCTTCGTGACCGGCGCCGCGGATTCCGGATCCAAGGGTGCGTCGTTGAACAATCCAGAAGGGTTCGTTCTCTCGGACGTGAAGGGCCTCCTCGACATCCGCGTCAACCCCTATCTCGTCACCCAGCCCAGTGGCACCAGGTACACGCTGACGGCAACGATCAGCGGGGACCCAGACGGCGATAGGATCTTCGACGACAGGGATGCGTGCCCCGACGAACCCGGAACCGCTCCTTCCGGTTGTCCTGACACCGACGGCGACGGTGTACCCGACCGCGACGACGCGTGCCCGGATGTCGCAGGTGACGGCGCGGACGGGTGCTCGATCCCGTCCACCGAACAGGTCCACGTCTACGTCGACGGCGCTCTCGTTGCGAGCCAAGGCGTCGATACCGCCAGCGGCGCCGACGCTTTCGATATCCCGGTGCAAGTCGCCGGGGGGACCCACGAGCTGCTCGTCGTTTGGGCAGACGACGGCGAGGAGATCGCCACCGCAACTCGCACGGTGACGAGCAATGCCGTCGTCAACGAGAAAGAGGCCACGGTCACGACCCTCGACGTGGAGAGCAAAGGTAGGACCAGAATGCTCACCGCGACGCTTGCAGAGGGCGATGGTCCTGTCATCGCAAACCAGGAGATTGTTTTCTTCGCCAACGGCACTGAGATCGGGCGTGCCACAACCAACGACAAAGGCATCGCCACCCTGCCCGCGCCCAAGGCTTATCGCAGCGGCAGTTTCACGTTCACGGCTGAATTCGCCGGCAACGACCAGTACGACGGGTCCTCGGGCTCGTACCAGACCTAACGGTCATCTGAGTTGATCGAGCATCGAAGCGGGGGG
>JALZEA010000087.1 GCA_030862265.1 Actinomycetota bacterium
CGAGTCGACGGCCTCCGACACGTCCTCGGGCATCGAGAACCCGATCTCCTGCACCTTCACGCCGGCGTCGATCAGGCGACGCAGCAGCGCGAGCTCTTCGACGATGCGCGCGTAGTGACCCGCCGACGCGGCGGTTGGATAGGCCTCGAGCAGTCCGTGGATGTAGGGCTTGCCACCGATCTGCTCGAGCTTGCCGCTGCGTGTGAGCTCGTCCGCGACGGTGATGGCATCCACCGCTTCGCCCTTGCCGTAGAGGGCCATGACGGCGTCGAAGATGTCGCCGTGGGTCGGCTTATAGAAGTAGCTGCCATCGTGAATGATGTCGACGACGTTGGCGATCGCTTCCTTCGATTCGAGCATCGCCCCGAGCACCGACTGCTCGGCATCCAGGTTGTGCGGCGGGATCCGGTTCGGCCGGACCGCCTCGAGCCTCTGTGCCACCCTTGCCTCCCTGCCTATCCCGAACGTATGTTCGTAGCGTAGCCAGGGCGCGCGACACAAACCCGGCTATCTAGGGAAGTCCTGGTCGGGGGCCCATCCCGCTATGGAGCGCCGCCCCCGGTCGCTCGGGCGACGCTACGCCTGGGCGCGTGTGAGTAACAAGGTTGCCAGGGCTGTGAGTTTCCGGTGGATTGCCCCTGGATCCTGGGGATAAGTAAGCGCGTTTCGCGACCCTGGGCCCAAGGCTGGCGCTAGGCCTCGAAGACCGAGGTCAGGCTTCGGCGGGCTCCTCCTCGTGGGCGATGACCTCGACCACGACGGTTGCCTTGACCTGCTCGTGGAGGTGGACGGTGACCTCGTGCGCGCCGAGGCTACGGATCGGGTCCTCGAGACGGACGTCATGGCGATCCACCGCTTGGCCGAGCTGTTCCTCGATGGCGCGAGCGATGTCGGAGTTGGTGACCGACCCGAACAGCTTTCCGCCCTCGCCGGAGCGCGCCGAGATGTAGACCGGCGAAGCCTCGAGGCCGGCCACAAGGGTCTCGGCCTCGGTCTTGGCTTTCGCGTCGAGCTCCTCGCGCGCGCGGCGCATCTGCTCGGCCTGTCGAAGCGCGCCCTTCGTGGCCATCATCCCGAGACCCTTCGGCACAAGGAAATTGCGCGCGTAACCATCCTTGACCGTTACGACGTCGCCCTTCTTGCCGAGCGACTCGACGTCGGCGGCAAGGATGATCTTCATCGGGCGGTGTAAGGCAACAACGCCATCTCGCGGGCGTTCTTCACGGCGGTGGCAACGAGTCGCTGGTGCTGCGAGCAATTACCGGTGACTCGCCGCGCCCTGATCTTGCCGCGATCGCTCATGTAGCGACGCAGCAGCGCGACGTCCTTGTAATCGACGTAGTCGGTCTTGTCGGCGCAGAACTGGCAATACTTCTTGCGGCCCTTGCGCTCACGCGCGTCCCGCTTGCTGCGCTTATCGTCGCGATCGCGATCGCGGCCCCCACCTCTAGGCATAGTGGTCCACCTTAGAAACTGCCTTCCTCGGCGCCGCCGACCGGGCTCGGGGTGCCCCAGTCAGTCGCAGGTGCCGGCGCGCCCCCGGTAGGAGCAGACGCGGCCGCAGGTGCTCCGGCGGGCGCCGAGGCGCCACCGGTGCGCTGCGACTTCGTGATCGTCGCCGTCGCCCAACGGAGCGATGGGCCGACCTCGTCGACCTGGATCTCGAACGCGGAGCGCTTGTTGCCTTCGGCGTCGTCCCAGCTGCGCTGTTGCAGGCGGCCGGTCACGACGACGCGGGTTCCCTTCTTCAACGTCTCGGAGACGTTCTCGGCCATGTCGCGCCAGCAGCTGCAGCGGAAGAACCCGTCGAGACGATCCTCCCAGTCTCCTGCGTTGTTCTTGAACCGCTTGTTGACCGCCACAGTGAAGTTGGCGACCGCTTGGCCCGACGGCGTGAAACGAAGCTCGGGGTCGTCGGTGACGTTTCCAACGATGGTTACTGAGTTGTCTGCCATCACTTACTCCTATCTTTAGCAACCGCGCCATTGCTTTCGCCGGGACGGACTACCTTGCCCCGGATGAACTCGTCGGAGATGTGAAGGGTCCGTCTGAGCTTGTCTACGACGTCCTCGGGGGCGCGGAAATTCGCGACGAAGTAGTAGCCCTCGGTCAGATGACCGATCTCGTAGGCGAATCGCCTGACGCCCCAGCGGTCGACGGTACCTACCGTGCCGCCGGAGTCGGTGATCACCTCGAGGAAACGGTCGACGGCCTTCTGGATGTCGCCCTCTTCGAGGCGTGCATCCACGATGACCATGGCCTCGTAATCCCGCACTTCTATCTCCTCCTGTGGACTCGGCCCGCTAGGCCCGAGGCTCGCTCGCGTTGTCGCCACTTACGAGCAGGGGATGCAGCTCCGATACCGAGCTGCGATCCAATGCTAGCACCTCCCTTCTTCAATTTAGGCCGTGGTCACTCCGACCTCGCTCACCTTAGAGGGGGGGTACGACAGAAAAAATGGCGCGTCGGAGGTGGCCGGGTCGGGCGCAGGTCGCGACCGTAGGAACACGACGATCAGTACGGCCAGGAGCCCGGCGCGCGCCCAGATACCGGTGATCATCGCCGTCTTGGCGACTGTGTCGTCGACCCCCAGATAGGAGATGTCGTAGAGCCACCTGAAGATCGCCGAGTAACAGATCGCATCGATGACTACGAACGCGACCCACCACAGCAGGTGCACGTTGAGCACCACGAAGAACGGCACGAGCCACAACATGTACTGCGGCGAGAAGACCTTGTTCCACAACATGAAGGCGCACAGGAACGCGGCGCAGACCTGCAGGAACGGATACGCGGCCTCGCGGCGCCCACGGTCCCAGGCGTAGGCGGCCACGACCACGAACGTCGCCAGCGTCAGGGCGGCGACGGTGAGATTGAGACTCGGCATGTGGAAGAAAGAGATGTCCGGAAAGCGCGAGCCGAGCAGGGCGAACATGCTGTCCGGGTTCGGAGGCCTCAGGCGATGGAACTCGTAGGTTCCCCACCACCCGTCGTAATTGATCAGCATGAACGGCAGGTTCACTGCCAGCGCGGTCCCGGCCCCCACACTCAAACGCTTGAGTCCCTCCCTAACGCCGCCGGACTGAAGTCCCTCGAACGCGAGCGGAACGATGAACAAGATCGGGTTCAGCTTCAGCGCAGCGCCGATCCCGAACCACACGGCAGCCCATAAGGGCCTCCCGCGATGCCACGCCCACAACCCGGCGATCGTCGCCGCCACGGACGGGATGTCCCAGTTGTGGAAGGCGTACCAAACGAGCGGCGGAGCGACCGCGTACATGAGCGCACGCCACCCGGCCATGCGCGCGAGTAGGTACGCCCCGACCAGTGCCATGGGCGCCATCAACAACGCGTTGACGCGCAGGTACGAATCCGCGTCGTCGACCAGCAAACCTGCGACCCACATGAACACGCCCGTCAGTACCGGATACTCGAGCCCCCCGTTCACGTACTGGAAATCACCGGTGAACTCGGCGTTGACGTACGGGAAGGTGTCGGTGTGCACGTCCCTTATGCCATACAGGGGCTGGATGTCGTTGTAGCAGAGCCCGCGGTACTGATCACCGGTCGCGAACGCGGTCGGACCCAGACAACGACCCTTGAGTAAGAATCCCGCCGCGACCGTTAGACAACACGCGATCACGACGACGAGAACGACGCGCTCGGCGTCGGTCAGAGGCTGTTGTGAGGCCTTAGTTCCTTCCTTCGCGATCGTCAGCCCCCGTCATCGTTGCCCTCGCTCTGAGTGGGCAACGGGTTAGGCCGTCCCGACTCGCTCTGCTGCGGCGACGGCTCGGATGTTTGCGTCGACTCGGCGGTCGGCTCGGGACTTCCCTCCTCGCGGCGCGAACGCGACGGCGCCGGCCGTGGCGTCCCGGTCGGCGCCGAGTTGATGACTTCGTCCGGCGAGTCGGTGGGGACCGGGAACGGCACTACCTCCATGTCGGCGACCGCAGCCGACATGAACGCCGACCAGATGCGCGCCGGGAACGACCCACCTGTCACCGCGATCGGATAACCGAGATCGCCGACGACGGGGCGGCACAGCTCGGTGTCCGAGCACGACTCCATGAGAGGAACGTAGGACTCGACCTTCATCCCCTTCTTGCATTCACCGGCGGCCTCGGTCCCGGTGCACGGGACTTTGCGCCGTTCCAACGGATAACCCATCCACACCACCGTCGCGAGCTGCGGGACATGCCCCGCGAACCAGGCGTTGGCGTGGTTCTGCGTCGTGCCCGTTTTGCCGGCGACCGGTCGCCCGTCGGCGACATTCGCGTTGGTCGCCGTACCACCGGAGACGACGTGCTGCAACGATTGGTTGAGGACGTCGACGGAGTTCGCCTCCACCACCCGCTCGGTCTCCGCGAGGTCGTCCTCCTCGCATTCGATATCTCGCTGCTGGCGATACTCGCGCAAGCACTCCCCCTTGAAGTCTTCGATGTAACGGATCGGCATCACGTCCGGTAGTGCTCCGCGTCCCGCGAACGCCGCGTAAGAGCGCGCCATCTCCAACGGCGTGACGTCCAGCGTTCCGAGAGACAAGGAGCAGACCTCGAGGTTCTCCGAGTGGAGGTCACGTTCCGCCTCCGTGTCTGGTCGGTCGAACTCGAACCGGTCGAGCAAGTCTGCGATCGTTTCGGGACCGATCTCGGCGGCCAACTGCGCATACACGGTGTTCACCGAGTTGGTCGTTGCCTGATCGAGAGTCATCGTTCCGTAGGACGCCCCTCCGAAGTTCTCCACCTCCCACGGCTCGTTCTCATGCGCGCATTCGGGGTCGGTGATAATCCGCGGGCTAGACCCGGAGAAGGTCGAGGTCGGCGAGATGTCCTCCTCGTCGATCGCGGTCAACAGCGTGAACGGTTTGAACGCGGAACCGGCCTGGCGCCCGGGGAAGTCGGTCGCGAAGTCGAAACCGCGCGCGGCCGTGACGCTCCTGAATTTGCGCCCCCCCACCAACGCGCGCACCTCTCCTTTCGGAGTCATCGACACGAGTGCAGCTTGCGGGTCGTCCCGGTTCGGTAGATGAGATCGGATCGCGTCCTCGGCGGCGGATTGCATGCCGAGATCGAGCGTCGTGTAGATCTTGAGGCCGCGCGTGAACAACTCCTCGCCGAATTCGGGGTAGAGGTAGTCGCGCCGCAACCACTCCAAGAAGTAGGCGGCACGCTGCCGCTTCACGACGCTTCCGACCGCTCCCTTCGCGATCTTTATCTCGGTGCGCTTCGCGGCCTCCGCTTCGGATTCGGTGATGTAGTCCTCGGCAACCATGATGTCGAGCGTCCGATCGCGGCGCGTCTCGGCCCCCCTGGGGTTCTCGTCCGGCTGGTAGGTCTCGGGGGCCGGGATGATGCCTGCGAGGTACGCGGCCTCTCCCAGCGTCAGCTGCTCTGCAGCGGTGCGATCCGGTGTCGACTCGTACCCGAAATATGTCTGGGCCGCGGCCTCGAACCCGTACGCGCCCCGGCCTAGGTAGACGGTGTTCAGATAGAAGCCGAGGATCTCGTCCTTGTCATAGCGTCGCTCCAGCTTCACCGCCAGGACGATCTCTTTCATCTTCCTCGTGACCGTCCGAGATGGATCCTCGAGAACGGCCTGCTTCACGTACTGCTGGGTGATCGTCGAGCCGCCCTGTTGGATCTCACCTCCGGTGAGGTTCGCCCACCCGGCCCGGATGATGCCTCGCACCGAGATCCCCGAGTGCTCGTAGAAGTCCCGGTCCTCTGCGGCGATGACCGCCTCTCCGATGAACTCGGGGAGGTCGTCTGTATCGATAATGAACCTGCGGACCTCATCGAAGTAGGTGCCGATCTTTTTCCCGTGGACGTCGTAGACCTCGGCGGAGGACGCCAGTTCGATGTCCTTAGGGAGAGGGATCCGCGCGAAGGCGTAGGTCATCCCGAGGATCGCGCCGCCGATGACGAGAGCTCCCACGGGGAGCAGCCACCCCCACCTGAGCAACCATCGCTGCCAGCGGGACGTTGGTTTCGCACGCCTGGATCGGCGTTTCTTGGAGGGTGTCGCCACCGGCGCAGTGTATTTGCGCCGGGGGCCTACACCTGCTCTTTCAGGCGAGGAAACCCTGCTGCAAGCCGAGCACGGTGAGGTAGATGGCGGCCGCTATGGCAGCCACTGCGGCGATAGCGGCGAGCGCGACCGCAGTGCCCTCGAGCACACGATGTCGCTCTGTAGCCAACTGCAGAACCTCGATGCCGCCGTAGGCAACCGGCCCCGTTGCACGCGGGGCGCGCAGCGCCGCGATGCCTCCGACGATCAGGGCGATGAGATAAAGCGCCCGGGTAGAACCGTCGATCGCCGCGTCTCCGACGGGCACGAAAGCGCCAAGCCATACACCAGAAACCACGCTGAGCGCGAACACGAACCACGTCGCGATCACCGCCGGAGGCTCGAAGTCGTCGCTCGGTTCGCGGCGGGCTGCCATCGCTCCCAGCGCAATACCTGTGGCGAGAGCCAGAGGCAGCAGGCTCGCGATCGCGGCCCACGCGATCCCGTCGATCCCCTCGCCGGCGCGTGCGCGCTCGAAGGAGGTGGTGGCGGCCGCCGAGATCGCTCCGAAGGCAACCATCGGAGGGATAGAGCCCAACACGAAACCACGCGTTATCCGAGCGCGTCCGCGCGCCCGCGGCCATAACGCGACGGTGGTTGCGGCGCACAGCACGGCGAGCGCAGCAACCGGAAGGACCTGGGGGACGGCGATCGAGATCCCCAACATCACGGCAACGAGGAACCCCCCGGTGGCACGCATGTCGAACCGCCACACCGCCGCGGTCGCACCGGCGAGGACGCCCAGCACGATCAGCGCTGCGCCCAGCACCGGTTGGGGATCACGCAGGAAGCGTGCCGCCAGCACGAGGGAGCCAGCGATCAGTAGCGGTACCGCGACCGCGCTCGACGGGCGCTCGATCGGCCACTGCCCGCTCAACGGAAGCGCACCGCTGCGCAGCACGATCGCGCCGAAGAGGACGACGATCTGCCACCCGCCGAGCGCAGGCATCGTCCAGCTCCCGGCTTCGATCGCTGCTGAGACGACCACCCCGACCAGCGCGGCATCGCCGAGCGCGAGCGCGAGCCACGTCGTCGCACGGCGCTTCGAGCTGGCCACGATGGCAGCGAGTGCGAGCGACGAAGTCAGCCAGAACAAGAGCGCGGGAACCAACCACATCCCGGCTGCGAATAAGGCCAGCGAGCTTCCGGCAACCCCGGTCTGCGCGGCCGTCTCACCGCGCGCCTCGGGGTCAGCGAGGAGCACGAGGAACGCCAGCACGATGCCGGCTCCGGCGAGCCCGGCCGCGACCCCCGGCCCCGTGGTGCGCCAGGCACCGACCGAATCGCTGACTGCGAAGAGGACGAATCCAGCAACTGCCGCCACGAGCGCGGCGCCGTAACGCACCGTGCGGTGCCTCGCGGTGAGTGCGATCGCGCCCGCGATGACCGGGGCGAGATAGATCGCAGCGGTCACGCGAGTGATCCCACCGCCACGGCGACGGTCGCGCCCGCGAGCCCGACCGCGGCCCACACGAGCCGAGGCCCGACCCGGCGCAGAGCGAGAGCCACCCCCACGGCGAGACCCGCGGTCACCAGGATCGCTCCTGCGGTCAGCGCGAGGTCACCGAGATGCAGACCGCGCGGGGCAGGCCCCCAGAACGCGGCGGTAAGGGCCGCGCTCCCGACGCCGGCCTCCAGCAGCGGAAGGCCCTCCGTACTCCCCTCCTCCATCCAGGCGCCAAGGGCGAGGATCCCTCCAACCGCGGCCGCGATGCAGGCCGCCGCGGTCGTGGCCGGGCCCACGAGGAGCGTGGGGCCGAGGACCGCTTGAACACCCCGTAGCTCGTTCAGTTCGAGCGTCCCCCATCTCAGGACCGCGGCCCCGATCGCCCCGGCCAGGATGGCGAGCGCGAGCGCGAACCGCACCTCATGCACCCGATCGAGCGTTAGCGACCGCCCGAAGGTGACCAGCGCGAGCCCTCCGACCACCCCGATGACGGGGCCATCCACGACGCCCAGCAGGTAACCAGCAGCCACGACCACCCCCGCGGCCCGAGCCGCGGCGGAGGCCGCAGGAATCAAGGCCTCTCGCCCGAGCGGGCGATCTGAGACACGTAACGCCTACCGGCGGAAAACGACCGGATCAGGTGGTTCCAGGCACAGTCAACGCATACCTCAACGACGTAGCAAGTGAACTGGTCGTAACTCTGACTGAGCTCGGTGAGCCAGCCTTCGGGATACACGACCCGGCCGCTGTTGTGCTTGAGCTCGTCGCCGTAGACGTAGCGGACGCGTCGAAGCGCCTTGTGCGAGCACACTGGGCACGGGTCGGCATCGACCGTCCCGATGTTGCGGGCGGCTCGTAAGAGCTCCGGGTGGGCGTCGCAGACATCGGTGGTGTGGAGGGTTCCCCGCCGCAGCGCCGAGAGGACCGAGCGTCGCGCCAGGCGGTAATCGACCGAGCGCGCCGGTTCGGCAGGAGGGCTGGTGGGATCGAAGCTGCGGCCCGAGATCGCCATCCCGGGATGCTATTCGCAGACCATGGATACCGATTTGCAATCAGTACGGTATCGTGGTGATATATCGCACCGATATATCGAACGAACATCTAGACGCGTATCAAGAGAGGCGGCGTTACGTGAAACAACCCGGGATGGTGGAGCTTCCCGTGTTGGGCCTGCTCAAGGAGCGGGACCTCCACGGCTACGAGCTTCGCAAACAACTCGGCGCCATGCTCGGACCCTTCTGGCAGGTCTCGTGGGGCTCGCTCTATCCCACGCTGAGACGCCTTGCGAAGATGGGTGCGGTCGAAAAGCTCGAGAGCGAGACGGTGCGGCGCCCCTCGAAACGGGCTGCTTCGAAGCGCACCAGATCCCTGCGCGTGAAGAGCGCCGAACGAACCACCTCGACCGGCCGGCGCAAGAACGTCTACCGGATCACCCCCAAGGGCGAGGCCATGTTCACCGCGATGCTCGAGGAGACCGCCGCGGCGGTCGACGCCGAGCACTTCACTCTGAAGCTCGCCTTCTTCCGCTACCTGCAACCGGAAACGCGTCTCGCTCTGTTGGAGCGGAGGCGCGCGTACCTCATCGACAAGCTCGCCGAGTTCAAGACGAACCTGCGCGATTACAAGGAACGGATCGATAGCTACACGTTGTCACTTCAGAACCATGGGATGGCCGCCACAGAAAGCGACATCGCATGGATCGACGAACTGATCACCGCGGAGCGCGCGCCGAATGCCGGCACGCCCGAAACATCGAACGCCTGAGAAGGGGGACACACAGAATGGCAAAGGTCCGAGTGGGGATCGTCGGCGTGGGCAACTGCGCGTCGTCTCTCGTGCAAGGGATCGAGTACTACGCCAAGGCACAAACGGGTGAGCGGGTCCCCGGTCTCATGCACGTCGACGTGGGTGCGTACCACGTCTCGGATATCGAGTTCTCGTGCGCGTTCGATGTCGATACCAACAAGGTCGGATTGGATCTGGCCGACGCGATCTGGGTCGAGCCAAACAACACGGTGAAGTTCGCAGACGTCCCGGCGCTCGAGATCCCCGTCCAACGTGGCCACACCTACGACGGCCTAGGTAAGTACTACCGTGAGATCGTCACAGAGTCCGAGCTCCCACCGGTCGACGTCGCGAAGGTTCTGCGTGACACCAAGACCGACGTGCTCGTCAGCTACCTGCCGGTCGGTTCCGAGCAAGCGGCCCGCTTCTACGCCGAGGCCGCGCTCGAGGCCGGGGTCGCCTTGATCAACTGCATGCCGGTGTTCATCGCGACGAACGAAGACTGGGCACAGCGGTTCACGAAGCACGGCATCCCGATCATCGGCGACGACATCAAGAGCCAGGTTGGGGCGACGATCAGCCACCGTCTGCTGTCCAAGCTCTTCGAAGACCGCGGCGTGATCATCGATCACACGTACCAGCTCAATTTCGGCGGCAACATGGATTTCAAGAACATGCTCGAGACGGAGCGCCTGCAGTCCAAGAAGATCTCGAAGACGCAATCGGTGACCTCGCAGATCGCGTCCGGGATCGATGCCGAAGACATCCACATCGGGCCGTCGGATCACGTGCCCTGGTTGAAGGACCGAAAGTGGGCCTACATCCGCATCGAGGGTCGCGAGTTCGGGGACATCCCCGTCAACATGGAGCTCAAGCTCGAGGTGTGGGATTCGCCCAACTCCGCGGGCGTCGTGATCGACGCCGTGCGGTGTGCCAAGCTCGCGCTCGACCGCGGAATCGGTGGACCCTTGCTCGGCCCCAGCGCGTACTTCATGAAGTCGCCACCGGTGCAGTATTCCGACGAGGAAGCGCACGAGCTCGTCGAAGCATTCATCGATGGAGATGCGGTAACGCTGGACGCCGACGACCTTCCTGACATGTCCGGCAACGGCTTCGCGCTCGACGCTGAAGTCGCGCTCCGCAAGCAGCCATAGGGACCGCGCCTGAGGTTCGACTCGCGAGGTAGCACGATGCTCCGTCATGCAGCGGAGCTCTAGATGGTCGAGCCGAGATTGAGTACTCCCCGCGCCGCGGCGGCGCGGCGCGTCCGGCAACTCCTCGCGTACCGGGACTTCCGCGTCCTGCTCGGCGCACAAGGACTGGCACAGGCCGCCGACGGCTTCGCTCAGGCGATATTCGCCGATCGATTGCTGCTCGATCCTCTCGAGGCGGGGACCGCCGGCCGGATACTCGCCCTCTTCGCGGTAACCCTTATCCCCTACTCGGTCATCGCGCCGTTCCTCGGGGTGTTCGTCGACCGCTGGCCGCGCCGGACGATCCTGTGGGCGACCAACGCGCTACGGGCCGCGGCTCTCATAGTGCTCGCGGTGCCCGTGGAAGGGTCGGACGGCGCGTACTTCCTCGCCGTCGTTGTCCTCCTGGGTCTCGGCCGTCTCTTCCTCGTAACCAAAGGCGCCTCTCTTCCGTGGGTCGTGCACGAGCACGACCTCTTGCGCGCCAACTCGGTCTCGGGTGGCGGCGGGATGATCGCGGCTCTGTCGGGTGGAGTAATCGGGCTTGCCATCCTGGGTGTGGTGGACACACGTGCAGGGCTGATCGTCGGGGCTGCCCTCTACGGACTCGCTGCGGTGATAGCGCGCTTCATCTCAGATCCGATGGCGCATCGAACCGCCGCGGCGTTAGGCAGTCAACTGATGCAGGTCCTCACAGAACTGATCGACGGTCTCCGGCAGATCTGGCGCCGGCCGCATGCCCGTTACCCGGTGCTCGCGGTCTTCGTCGTTCGCACCGCGGGGATGCTCGTGACGGTGGCCGCGATCCTCGTGATCAACGATCTCTTCGCCGAGGGGGCCGACAGGAGGTGGGCCGGAGCCCTGGCGCTCGGCACCGCGGGCCTGGGCGCGTTCACCGGGATACTGGCCGCGCCCTGGCTTGGCAAACGGATGTTGAAGCCGGGTCTCATCGTCACCGGCTTCGTGATCTCGGGGACCGGGATCGTCGCGTTGGGAGGGATCGAACTGCTGCCGCCCCTACTCGCGCTGACGTTTATCGGAGGGTTCGGAACATTCACGGCGAAGATCGCGGCCGATGCTCAAGTGCAGGAGGCGCTCCCCGACCACTACCGAGGGCGTGCGTTCTCGACGTACGACATCCTCTACAACCTCGCGAGCGTCTTCGCCGCCGGGATCATGGTTGCCGCCGGGGCGATCGGGTTGCGGATATTGCTCGTGAGCGCAGGGGTCGCGACCTTGCTCGTCGCTCTCGGCTTCGCCCTCGCCATGTCCCGGGCGGGGTTGAAGCTCACCAGATAGCCGGTTCAAGGACGACGCGCGCGGCTTGCACGGGGCGACGCCTATGGGCGCCGCGCGACCAGCATGAACTCGTAGTGCTCGACATCGGGAGCACGGCGCGCGAAGGCACCGGGTGAAACGGACCAGACGTTCTCGGGGATAAGACCGCATCCGATCGCCAGTAAGCGGAGCTCGCGCGGCGTATAGACGCTCGTCCACGCATCGAAGCTGTGCTCGGCCCCCTCCTCGTTGCGCACCGTCATCGTTTCGTACATGACACCTCGGTCGACATCGAAGGTTGACTCGTTCTGATCCGCCTGCGCAGCGAGGAACGCGCTAAACGCGGTCGCGACCACGCGCCCTCCAGGTCTCGCCGCCTCTTGGATGCGCTTGAGGATCAGCGCATCGTCGTCCCCCATCAACCCGAAACCGCCCTGACAGATCGTGATGACCGCGTCGAACTCGTCGCCAAAGGGCATCTCGCGCGCGTCCATCTCGAACAGCGCGAGTTGGAGGCCACGTTCGCGCGCGCTCTCGGCGGCGATCTCGATGAACCTGGGGGATACGTCGATGCCGGTCACCGCGTACCCGCGCGCCGCGAGTTCGATCGCGTGGCGTCCCGGCCCACACCCCACATCCAGGATGCGCGCGCCCGGCGGTAGGTCCAGCAGTTCGACGAGGAAATCGACTTCCTGCTCCGTGCCGCGGGTGAAGTCGTAGCGGAGATAGGCACGCCCGAGCGTGTCGCCGATCTCCCGGAAGTACGCCGTGCGCGGATGCTGGGTAGCCACGCGGCTACCTCTCATCGTTTACGCAGAGCAAGCAAAACCTCGGTAGCCAGCGAACGCCTCCGGGGGGTGATGCGGCACTAGGAGATGCCCTGGGCTTTGGCCCAGTCGTCGAGACGCGCGTAGGCCTCTTCTTTGCTGAGTGGTCCTTCGTCGAGGCGCACCTCCATCAGCATCTCGAGCGCGGCGCCCACGAGGGGGCCCGGCGGGATCCCGAGGTGCTCCATCACCTCGTTCCCGTCGAGATCGGGACGGATCTTCGACAGCTCCTCGCGTGCGGCGAGCTCGGTGATGCGCGCCTCCAGCTCGTCCATGCGCTTCGCCAGGCGCCGCGCCTTCACGGTGTCGCGCGTTGTGCAGTCGGCACGTACGAGGCCGTTCAACGTCCCCAGCAAGGGCCCGGCATCCCGAACGTAGCGTCGCACCGCCGAGTCCGACCACCCGAGGCGGTAGGTGTGGAAGCGGTGATGCAAGCGGATCAGCTCGGCAACGGTCGCCACGGTCTCGTTGTCGAAACGCAATTCCCGGAGTCGTTTACGCGCCATGTCGGCTCCCACGATCTCG
>JALZEA010000096.1 GCA_030862265.1 Actinomycetota bacterium
ACGGAGGACGCGGACGCGATCGATGTCGTCACGAAGACGTGGGCGGCCGGGATCGCGGCGAGCGTCGCGATCTCTCCCACATCGGATTCTGAGGTGGTGGGAACCTGCAATCCCTTCACGATCACGGTGCGCGATTCCGCAGGTCAGCCGGTGGCGGGAGTAACCGTCGATGTCGAGCAGACACACGTCCGCGCAACCAACAACATAGCGAACGACGAGCCCACCGTTGATTTCTGCGTACCGACGACGGGTGTGAACCGCTCTGAGGTGGACGTCAACCGGGGCGACCTGCGCGAGAACCCCGACAACCGTGGGACCGCGGGAGGCGAGACGCGTCAGACGACGGATGCGAGCGGTCAGGTCACGATCGGCCTGACGGTCGCATCCGGCCAAGGCTCCGACGGGACGGGAACCGTTAACGTGGTTGCCTTCGTCGAGTCGACCGATAACGACGATCCTGACGCCGGCGAACCGCAGGCTACGGCGACCAAGACCTGGGTCCTCGCGGCTGACGCACGCACGCTCGACTGCGACCCCGAGTCGGCCACGAATGTCACAGGGACGACCCATACCGTGACGTGCACCGCGCGGGACCGCTCCGGCGCGGTTGTCGCCGGCGAGGGTGTGACGTTCTCGGAGAGCGGCCCCGGTGATATCAGCAGCACTACTCAGGTGACCACGAACGCCCAGGGCGTCGCGAGCGCGACGGTCACCTCATCCGAGGTCGGGACTCAGACGATCACCGGGACGCTGACCGACCAGTTGACCGGAGAGCCCAACGTCGACGAGTGCGAGCGCGCCGCGAACGACCCCTCTGGGGCAGTCGCGGGCATCTGTGCGGATTCAGTTACGAAGACGTGGACCGCGCCGCCACCGGTGGCGTGCCCGGGCTTCGAAGGCGATGCGCGCACTCAGGTCGTGGGTACCGTCGGCGGCGATTCGCTGATCGGAACCGAGGGCGACGACATCATCTGCGCGCTCGGCGGTGACGACATCGTCGATGGACTGGGTGGCGATGATCTGATCCTGCTCGGTGGAGGCAACGACGGAGCTTTCGGTCGCGACGGCAACGACGTGATCCGCGGCGCAGGAGGAGACGATCTCATCGCCGGCGGTGATGGCCGAGATCGCATCTTCGGAGGCGCGGGCAACGATGGACTGAAGGGGAACCGGCGCGGGGATGTCCTGCGCGGAGGCATCGGTAACGACATCCTGGTCGGAGGTCCCGGCAACGACAGGTTGTTCGGCGGCGGCGGGTCCGACAACCTCCGCGGCAATGGGGGAGGCGACCTCCTGAACGGTAAGGGCGGTTTCGATACCTGCCGGGGCGGTCGAGGCGGCGACGTTTTCAGGCGCTGCGAGAGGCGGCGTAAATAGGTTCAAAGCGCGTTACGAAGTAGCCTTCCATCCAGCGAGGCCCGGGTAAGCATCGGCGCTGAGGGCGCCGGCGAAGGGCCCAAGGATGGTGAGCCCGTGTCCAAGTCTTCCGACGCGTCTGCCGCGGAACCCTCTCAGCCGTACTCCGACGAGGCAACTCCTCGGGCGGCCGTCACCTATACCTACGAGGGCCCCGACCTTGCCGGCACGGCACGTGAGCTGGTCGAGAGGAGATCCAAGCACCTCGGGATGGGGGGGCCGGAGCGCGTCGAGAAGCAGCACGGCCAGGGGAAGCTGACCGTAAGGGAACGCCTCGACATCCTTTTCGACGATGGGTCACTGCAGGAGTTCGGCCTCCTCGGTCACCACCAGAGCCAAAGTCCCGCGATGCAGGGCAAGTTCACGCCCGCCGACGGTGTGGTGTGCGGGATCGGTCGGATCGATGGTCGCAAGGCAGCCGTCATCGCGTACGACTTCACCGTCATGGCGGGCTCGATGGGGATGGTCACCGAACTCAAGGCGGCGCGCATGAGGGAGCTCGCCCTGCGCGAGCGCATCCCCCTCGTCTGGTTGATCGACTCTGCCGGCGCGCGCATCCAGGAGGCGACCGGTTCGATGTTCGCGCGCACGGGTGATCTCTTCCGCGAGCAAGTGATCATGTCCGGCGTAGTGCCTCAGGTCGCGGCCATGATGGGACCCGGTGCGGCCGGAACCGCGTACATCCCCGGGCTCGCCGACTTCGTCCCGATGGTGAAGGGCACCTCGAACATGGCGCTCGCCGGGCCCCACCTCGTGAAGGCCGCGGTTGGCGAAGAGACCACCGCGGAGGAGATGGGTGGGTCACAGATCCACTGCAAGATCTCCGGCGTGGCCGATCTCGAGGTGGCCGACGATCGCGATTGCCTGGCCGCGGTCCGCAAGTACCTGAGCTATTTCCCATCCTCGAACACCGACGAGTTACCGATGGTCGAGCCGGACGACCCGGTCGACAGGCGCGCGGAAGAGCTGTACGACATCGTGCCCGCGAACCCGCGCCGGGCATACGACATCCACAAGGTGATCTCGGCGATCAGCGATGACGGCGACTTCTTCCCCATGAAACCCGACTGGGCCAAGAACCTCGTAACCGGTTTCGCCCGTTTCGGCGGGCGTCCTACTGGGATCGTGGCGAACCAGCCGAAGTTCCTGGGGGGAGCCCTCGACGTCAACTCTGCCGACAAGGCCGCGCGCTTTGTATGGCTCTGCGACGCGTTCAATATCCCGCTCGTGTTTTTGATGGACTGTCCCGGATTCCTGGTCGGAAGTGCGGTCGAGAAGCAAGGGATCATTCGCCACGGTGCCAAGATGCTCTTCGCGGTGGCCGAGGCCACCGTACCGAAGGTGACCATCGTCCTCCGCAAGGGCTACGGCGCCGGCTACTACGTCATGAACGGGAGGGCGTACGAACCCGACCTGATTGTGGGGTGGCCGACGGCGGAGATCTCGGTGATGGGCCCCGAGGGGGCCGTGAACATCATCTTCCGCAAGCAGATCGAAGCGATGCCGGAGGAAGAACGCGACGCCGCTCGCAACGACATGGTGCAGGTGATCCGGGATCAGATCTCGCCCTACATCGCGGCAGGGTGGTCGTTCCTCGACGACCTCATCGATCCGGCCGACACGCGCGCCACCATCATCCGGGGCCTGGAGTCGTCGGCGACGAAAAGGATGGAGCGCCCATGGCGCAAACACGGCGTTCTGCCGGTCTGAAACGCGGGCTTGCCGACCCCTGGTTGCGTCTCCGTCTGCTCGGGGGCGTTGCCTTAGTCGTCGTCGGACTCGGAACGATCGGTTATGTCGTGATCGAGGACGCGTCGGCGTTCAACGCCTTTTACATGACCCTTATCACCCTGACGACGGTCGGTTTCGGGGAGATCATCGAACTAGACGGTGCGGGGCGCGCGTTGACCGCCGGCCTGATCGTGACGGGCGTGACGTTGGTGGGAACGATGGTCGCGTTCCTCGCGCAACTCATCCAAGCCGGCGGCCTCGGTGAACGTGGTAGGCAAAGGCGGATGCAGAAGACGATCGACAATCTGAAGGGTCACTACATCGTGTGTGGCTACGGCCGGGTGGGCCAAGCCGTTTGTTACACACTCGTGGAAGAGAGGATCGAGTTCGTGGTCGTCGACCGAGGCGACTGGGACGACGAGGATGTACGTATCGAGGGATTCCCGTTTGAGATCGGTGATGCCACCCAGGAGTCGGTGTTGCGAGCAGCCGGGCTCGAACGCGCGCGTGGCCTCGTCTGTGCACTCCCCGACGATCCCGACAACGTATTCATCGCGCTGGCGGCTCGCTCGATCAAACCGGACATCACGATCGTTTCTCGACTCGCCCATCCCGCTGCCGCGGACCGATTGATACAGGCGGGCGTGGATCACATCGTGTCACCATACGAAACGAGCGGGCGACAGATGGCTCTCGCGGCCTTGGAGAAGTCGTAGATGTCGATGCGCAAGCTATTTGCAATGTTCCTCGCGGCGACTGTTGTATTCGCCCCTGGGTGGGGTGCAGGAGCTGACTTTGCGGAGCCGTGGCCTGCATCTGAGCTTGCGGCGCGCATCCTTGCTCCCACATTCAACGAAGGTAGGTCGGTACGACAGGAAGAGAGCAACTTCAGCTACCGACTCTCCGATCATGAATCTCGACCGTTTTCGTCGCCAGCCCGCTCATTGCTATCGCCGGCGTCGGATCCACCTCGACCACTGCAGCTTGGATTGGCGGCAGCAGCGATGTTCTTGCTCGCAGCCGCTCTTCCCGCGGTAGTTCGATCTCCTAGAGCGCCTCCGCATCTCCGACCGATCTAACTCGATGGCCGCGCGCGGGCGCGGCACCTGCGGGAGATTTCCATCTGTCTCGACGACGGCGACACGGCTGTCGGTCGATCGAAGGAGGCGACGGAGGTCATTAGACGTTTACGAAGGATGGTTCTGGCAGGGCTACTGCTGCTTTTCGCATGCGACGCAGGCAGCTTTGTGGACCGCGTTGTGCTGGTGAACGAGAGCGACTATCACGCCAACGTCGATGTTCGAGGCGACGGTGGTGGATGGCTCGGTCTCAGTACCGTTCCGGCACATCAGACGAGGGAAATCGAACACGTCATAGACCAAGGCGACACATGGACGTTCCGGTTTGCCTACGGTGGTCATGATTCGGTCGAGATCGAATTCAGCAGGGAGGAGTTGATCGATGCCGGGTGGCGGGTGGAGGTGCCCACCGAACTGGGGGAGCAGC
>JALZEA010000099.1 GCA_030862265.1 Actinomycetota bacterium
GCGCGGGTCTGCTCGACCCGATCACCTACCACGTCGGCGATGCGTTTGAGGCGTTCGACTCGACCGAAGGGGACTTCGACGTCGTCTATTGCGATATCGACAAGCACGGCTATCCCGACGCATGGGAAGCCGGGAAGCAACGGGTTCGCGTCGGCGGGTTCTACCTGTGCGACAACATGTTGTGGTCCGGCAGGGTGACCGGGGAATCGGACGAGGCCGACGTCCGATCTGGTTGGACCGACGCGATCAAGGCCACGAACGAGGCGATCTCGTCGGATCCCAACTGGCGAGCGATCATCAATCCCACCCGCGACGGCGTCATCACCGCTTTACGCATCACCTGAAACAAACCGGGCGTCCGCTGGGTTTCAATTAGACGATGCCACGTGGCCACGGCCTTATGCCGCCCGACACCCCCGAGCGACCGGCTCGACCCGGAACCTTCCGGCGGATAGTCGCGACCTTCAAGCCCTATCGCCGTCAGGTGGGGCTCGTCGGCGTGCTGATCTTGGTGACGTCCGGTCTCGGATTGATCAACCCGTTGCTCATCAGGGTCGTTCTAGACGACGCCATCTTCG
This sequence comes from Actinomycetota bacterium, assembly GCA_030862265.1. Taxonomy (GTDB): domain Bacteria; phylum Actinomycetota; class CADDZG01; order CADDZG01; family WHSQ01; genus JALZEA01. Next base: position 579 of record JALZEA010000099.1, read on the forward strand.
GTGGAGGAACGACTGAGGAACGCCGCCAGCTCTTGTTCTGGGTCGTCGGGATCATGATCGTGACGCCCATCGTCACCGGCGCTCTCGGTCTGTGGCAGACGTACACGAACAACCTCGTCGGCCAGCACGTGATGCAGGATCTGCGCAACTCTCTCTATGCGCATCTCCAGCACATGCCCTTGAAGTTCTTCACCTCGACGCGCACCGGAGAGATCCAGTCGCGACTCTCCAACGATGTGGGTGGCGTCCAAGGCGTGCTCACCGATACCGCGTCGAGCATCGTCGCGAACGTCACGGTCGCGATCTCCACGATCGTCGCGATGGCTCTGCTCAGTTGGGAACTGACGGTGTTGTCGCTCGCGATCCTCCCGGTCTTCATGTGGCTGTCCCGGAAAGTCGGCCGTGTGCGTCGCGAGGTATCCGGGCAGACGCAGGAGTCGCTCGCCGACCTCACCGCTCACATGCAGGAGACGTTGTCGGTCTCGGGGATCTTGCTATCGAAAGCGTTCGGCAGACAGTCGTTCGAGATCGATCGTTTCCGCCAGCACAACGCGCGCCTGTCGAAACTGGAGATCAAGCGCACCATGGTCGGGCGAGGGTTCTTCGCACTCGTGCAGATCTTCTTCTCGATCACGCCCGCGTTCGTTTACTTCGTCGCCGGTGTCCTGGTGCTACGGGGCGACAACTCCATCAGCGCAGGGACGATCGTCGCCATCACCACGCTCCAAAGCCGGCTCTTTTTCCCGATGGGGCAACTGCTGAACGTGAATGTAGAGATCCAATCGGGCCTCGCGTTGTTCGATCGCATCTTCGAATATCTCGACCTCGAACGAGACATCGTCGACAAGGACGGAGCGCTGGAGTTGGAGGCGGCGGACGTCCGCGGGGAGGTCAAGTTCGCGGACGTGTGGTTCCGCTACGAACGGCCGATCGAAGAAGACCGGCTGTGGACCATCGGCGGCGTCGACTTCACGGTGCGACCGGGCGAGCTCGTCGCGCTCGTCGGTCCGTCCGGCGCGGGGAAGACGACACTGACGTATCTGTTGCCTCGGCTCTACGACGTCGATCGCGGCCAGATCCTCGTCGACGGTATGGACGTGCGCGACATCCGCTTGGAATCCATCGGCGACATCATCGGGATGGTCACCCAGGAGACTTATCTCTTCAATACTTCGGTCCGCGACAACCTCCGTTACGGCAATCCGGACGCCACCGATGCCGAACTCGAAGAGGCGGCGCGCGCGGCCCACATCTGGGAGCGCATCCAGGAGATGCCGGATGGCTTCGACACCGTGGTGGGCGAACGTGGATACAAGATGTCCGGCGGCGAGAAGCAGCGACTTGCCATCGCGCGCGTGATCCTCAAGGATCCGCGCATCCTGATCCTGGACGAGGCGACCAGCGCGCTGGACACCATCTCCGAACGACTCGTTCAGGAGGCTCTTACTCCTCTGATGCGCGGTCGTACCACGATCGCGATCGCGCATCGCTTGTCCACGATCCTTGCCGCCGACACGATCCTGTATCTCGAAAAGGGACGCATCGTGGAGCGCGGCTCGCACGTCGAACTCCTGGACCGTGACGGCGCTTACGCCGCGCTGTACCACGAGCAGTTTTCCGATGGACGCGTTGAGACCAGGTGCGAGGATGGCTTGGTGCTGGCGTCCGGCGAAGTCGTGCCCAATCCCGAGATCGAGGAAGCGGTTTGAACGTCGCGGGCAAGGTCGCGCTCGTAACAGGTGGCGCGTCCGGCCTCGGACTGGCGACCGTCGAAGAGCTTCATGATGCTGGTGCCTCGGTCGTCGTCGTCGATCTCCCGTCCTCCGACGGAAAAGCCGTCGCGGAGCGGCTCGGCGACCGGACACGCTTCATGCCCGCAGACGTCACCGCGGAAACCGAGGTAAGACCCGCGATCGACACCGCGGTCAACGACTTCGGCGGTCTCCACATCCTCGTCAACTGCGCCGGCGTCGGCTTCCCGGGCCGGGTGCTGACGCGCGACGGTGAGCCGAATGACCTCGAGAGGTTCGAGTTCGTGGTGCGCGTCAACCTGATCGGCACCTTCAACGTGCTCCGCCTCGCGGCGGCCGAGATGGCGAAGCAAGAGCTCGACGGCGAGGAGCGCGGTGTGATCGTGAACACCGCGAGCATCGCCGCCTTCGACGGCCAGATCGGTCAGGCCGCCTACTCGGCGTCGAAGGGCGGGATCGTCGGCATGACGTTACCCATAGCGCGCGACCTCGCGAGCAAACAGATCCGTTGCGTCGCGATCGCGCCAGGCACGTTCGATACGCCGATGCTGGCCGGTCTTCCCGAAGAGGCGCGCGCGAAACTCTTCGAAGGCACCCCGCACCCTCATCGCCTGGGTGAACCCAAGGATTTCGCGGCCCTGGTGCGCCACATCGTCGAGAACGCGATGTTGAACGGAGAGGTGATCCGCTTAGACGGCGCCCTCCGTATGCCCCCGCGTTGAACCGTTTTGTGTAGCTGAGAGTGCCCTCTAGGGGCGCTGAGTTAGCACAAAAGGGTTAGGTGCTGGCGATCTGAACGAGCTCCGCGTCCTCGTCTTCGCCCTCTTCGTCCTCTTCGGTGTGGGGGACGGACACCGTCGCACCAGACTCCAGCTCTTGGTCTAGCTCTCGCCATTCCTTCTCCGCCCAGCGCAGTTTCTCGACGGCCGAGGCGAGGTCGAGGAAGTGCACGGGCACGATCGACGCCCTCGGACGCAGATAGGCATCACCGATGAGCGCATCGAGCTCACGGCGGGCTTCGATCAGGCGGGAATGGATGGCGCGGAGGCGCTCCTGCTGCTCCGGTGTGTAGCGGGGCCCGTGGCTCAGGGCGCGCTCCTTGCTCGATTCAGCGGGGTTGGCGGTGCCAGATGAGGCCGGGTCAGAGTAACCCGGCGAGCCTCCGAGGCACAAGCGCACGAAACAGGCCAGGTAGTGCCCCCCATTAGGCTCCGGCGGGTGCTCGACGAGGCGGTGGTCAAGGAAGTCCTGAGGGCCGCGCTGTCGACCGGCGGCGACCTCTCCGAGATCTTCGTCGAGGACCGCTCCTCGAACGTCCTTCGACTCGATGACGGGCGCATCGAGGACGTGGCTTCGGGGTCCGAGGCGGGCGCCGGGATCAGGGTGCTCGGTGGAGACAAGACCTCCTACGCGTACACCAACATCCTCACGAGAGAGGCCCTTCTCGACGCGGCTGCGGCCGCGCGCGCGGGGATTCAGGGCAGCTCGTCGGAAGCGACCATCGATCTGCGTCGCGCCGAACCCGCGGTCGAACATCCCGTACGCATCCCTCCCGGATCGGTCGATGTCGGCGACAAGGTCGCGGCCTTGCGGTCGGCGGACGATGCCGCACGCTCCGCGGGGGCCGATGTGCGCCAGGTGAGCGTGAGCTACATGGATGTCGCCCAGCGGATCCTCGTTGCCAACTCCGACGGACACCTTGCATCCGATGACCGGACCCGCCTGCGTTTTGCGGTACAGGTGGTCGCGGCGAGAGACGGCGAGATCGCTACGGGCTTCGAGGCCCCCGGTCACTCGGGCGGTTACGAGCTCGTGGACGAGCACCCCCCAGCCGAACTCGCCTCGAAGGCGGCCGAGAAAGCGCTCCGGATGCTCGATGCCCGTCCCTCCCCGGCGGGCGAGTTCCCGGTCGTCCTCGCTCCGGGCGCGGGTGGCGTGCTGATCCACGAAGCATGCGGACACGGGCTCGAGGCGGACACCCTGGTGAAGGAGGCGAGCGTCTATGCCGGCCGTCAAGGAGAGCGCTTCGGTTCCGCGCACGTGTCGATTGTCGACGACGGAAGTGAGCTCGGCGCGTGGGGCAGCTTCGGTTTCGATGACGAGGGAACGCCCGCGCAGCGGACGGTTCTTTTCGAGAACGGCATCCTCGTCGGACACATGAGCGATCTGCGATCGGCCAAGAAGATCGGACATCCACCGACGGGCAATGGCCGCCGTCAGTCGTACGCGCACCTACCGATCGTCCGTATGACGAACACGTACCTTCTGCCCGGGCCCGACGATGCCGCTGAGATCCTCCGGTCGGTTGAACGCGGCGTCTACGCCGCGGCGTTCGCGGGCGGCGAAGTCAATCCCGCAACCGGCAACTTCGTGTTCGGGATGTCCGAGGCGTACATGATCGAGAACGGCGAGAAGACGTATCCGATCAAGGGTGCGAACCTCATCGGGAACGGTCCGAAGGTCCTGGACGCGATCGACGCGATCGCGGCCGACTTCGACAGCTGGGAAGGTGTCTGCGGCAAGGACGGTCAGCACGCACCGGTTACGAGCGGCCTCCCTACAGTCTTGCTGAGCGCGATGACCGTCGGCGGCACCCAGACATGACCGAACTTCTCGATCTCGCCCGGTCCGTCGCGGGCGACGCGAGTGGCGATGAAGAGGTTGAAGCGTTCGTCACGCACGACAAGACGTTCCAGGTGCGCGCGTTCGACGGCGAGGTGGAATCGCTGTCGTCCGCAGAACCGCGCGGCATCGGCGTGCGCGTCGTCGCCGATTCCAAGGTGGGCTTCTCTTATTCGACGGATCTTTCAGAGGAAGGTCGCCGTTTCGTCCTGGAGCGCGCGCGGGCCAATGCTTCGTTCGCGACGCCGGACGACGCCGCCGGTATCGGGACGCCCGAGAAGGTCACGGAGATCCCCGACCTCGTCGACGCGGCTTTCTCCTCCGTCACCGCCGAAGACCGCGCGCGGTTCGCGGTCGTGCTGAACGAGGCGACGAAAGCTGCCGATCACCGCGTTCGGACCGTCGAGGACGCGGTCTACGCCGATTCGTTCTCGGAGATCGCGATCGCGACCTCGACCGGGATCGCCGATTCATACGCGCGAAGCGACGCATGGTGCTATTCGGTTGCCATCGCGGAAGACGGTGGAGACACGGAGGTTGGGTTCGACTTCGGCCTAGGGCGCTCGCTGAGGG
>JALZEA010000019.1 GCA_030862265.1 Actinomycetota bacterium
CTGGTCGCGAGTCTCCGACCAGTGATCCCGGATAGGCGACGGCCGAAGAAACACGCGGCATGAAGGTCGCCTTCATAGGGGCCGGGTCGTGGGGGACCGCGACCGCGTCGCTCGCGGCGCAGAAACCTGAGCTCGATGTGATGCTGTGGGCGCGCCGGGAAGAGCTCGCCGAGACGATCAACCTGTATCACGAGAATCCCGACTACCTCCCCGACATCGAGCTGCCCGATGCATTGCGCGCTACCCCGGATATGGAAGAAGCGCTCGCCGGGGCCGAGGTTGTCGTCATGGGCGTCCCGTCGCATGGTTTCCGCTCGGTGCTGAAAGAGGTTGCATCGATCGCCGGTCCGAAGCCGCGCTACGTGAGTCTTGCGAAGGGCCTGGAGGTCGATACCCGCAAACGCATGTCGCAGGTCCTCGTCGAGGAGGTCGAAGGGATCACCGAATCTTGCGTGGCGGTGCTCACCGGTCCGAATCTCGCGAAAGAAGTCGTGAAGGGGTTCCCCGCGGCGTCGACCGTTGCATGCACCGACGAATCGAGCGCCGAGCTGCTCCAGTCCGTGTTCCAGGCACCGACCTTCCGGGTCTATCGGAACTCGGACGTGATCGGTTGTGAGCTCGGGGGTGCTTTCAAGAACGTGATCGCGATCGCGGCCGGGATAGCCGACGGGCTCGGCTTCGGCGACAACACCAAGGCGACCGTCATGACGCGCGGACTCGCCGAGCTGGCTCGTTTCTCCACGAAGTTCGGGGGCTTGCCCCTCACCTTCCTCGGGCTGGCGGGGGTCGGCGACCTCATCGCCACGTGCGCGAGTCCTCAATCGCGCAACCACCAAGTGGGCATCGAGCTCGGCAAGGGCCGCAAGATCGACGAGATCATCTCGTCGATGAAGATGGTCGCCGAGGGCGTCAAAAGCTGTAAGCCGATCTACGAGCTCGGTCAGGAAGCCGACGTCTGGATGCCGATCACTGAGAATGTCGTGCGCATCTGCCACGAGGGTTGGACGGTCGACCAGCTCGTCGAGGACCTTCTCGCGCGCGAGATCCGCAGCGAGTTCGAAGGCATCGACGCGACGTTCGAATTTAAATCGGGATAATCGACTCAAACCACGCGCAAGGCAAGCTTGTTCATACTTGACTTCGGTTTCGCGCGCGTGTGAACTAACGCAGCCCGTTCGGGCACACAGGCGGACAACACAGAAAGAGGTGTAGATGAAGCGCAAGCTTGCATTACTCGCGCTCGGAGCGCTGGTGCTCGCCACAGTTCCGGTAACGGGTGCGTTGGGTCAGACCGGGACATTCACGGTGGAATTCGGATTCGAGGTCCCGCGCGGGTTCAGCAATCGCGTCCTGGCGCCGATCGACCACGGGACGCCGACCCTCAACGTCACCACGAACGATGTCGTCGACCTGTTCGGCGGCGCCGTGGTCCTTCCCGAAGGCACGACGCCGATGGAGTGGCACTCCGACAACACCCAGGAGCTCGACGCTCCCTTTGGTCTCGTGCTGAGCGATCCCGATGCGGACCTCGAAGGCGTGAATGCTGATTACAAGTTCAACATCATGGCGATCGACACGCCGACCGATCCCGACTGTGGCGCGACGGCCGACGACGCGTGCGTGATCGATGGCACGACTCTCTTCAACGGCGGCAATCGCTTCGACGGCCCCGCCGAGGGTCACTTCTTCGTGCGGATCGCGGCTCCGCCCGGAACCACGCTGTGGGCGACCTCATTGTTCGGGGTCAGCCGCCTGTCGGCACTGAAGATCAACGTCGTCGCGACCGGCGTCGATACCCAGGCGGAGATCGATGCTGCCGCAACGAAGCTGCGTGCCCTGGAGACGGATGCAGCCCGGGCGCTCGACGCGAAGCTGAGAACGAGGTCCACGAAGCACCGGACCGCGTCGGGTCAGGTTGTGCACGACGCGTGGGCGGGCTACGACACTGCGACGTTCGCTCTGTTCGACTTCTATCCGGCGCGGCTCGTCGTCAAGAAGGGTGAGAAGGTGCGTTGGCACTTCTCGAACCTCCACATCGAACAGCACGGGCTCGCGTTCCCCCTCAAGTCAGCCCTCGACATCTCCAACAACGAGGGCTTCATCCCGTCGTGCGACCCGGATGGTGACGAGGGCGAGGGTCCGGACGTTTTGCCCAACTTCGAGACGTTCAGCTGTGACGACCCTGCCGCCGAGCTCGAGTTCGACAGCGGCCGCCGCTTCACCGCCGAGATCGGGGACGGGCGCTTCCCCGGCGGCTCAAAGAAGTTCGAGGGATCCGGCCTGCGCGGCGCCAACATCCCGAGCGCGCCCGGTCTCGCGGGTGGACTCGATCCATGGGATCTGACGTTCACGAAAGCGAGTGCAGACAAGGGCTACAAATACATCTGCACGTTCCACGGCCGCTTCATGAACGCCACCGTGGTCGTGAAGTAGCAGCCTCACGAACTGGCGTTTCGAGTAATAAAGCGGCCCCCTTCGGGGGGCCGCTTCTTTAATTCTCCAGAGCTTGCACCAGGTCGTCGATCAAATCTTTCGGGTCTTCGAGACCAACCGATAAGCGACAGAACCCCGGTGAGATGCCGGCCGCGAACAGCGCCGCTTCATCGAGCTGCGTGTGCGTGACGCTCGCCGCGTGCACTATCAGCGAATGCGTGCCTCCGAGCGACGCCGCGGCCTTGATCAGTCGCAAGCGATCCTGGAAGCGGGCGGCACGCTCCTTGCCGCCGCGCACCTCGAAGGCAAGCGTGCCGCCGCCGCGACCGCCGAGGATCTTGTTCGTGACCTCCTTATCGGGGGACGAATCGAGCGCCGGGTAGAAGACCGCTTCGATCTCGGGGTGTTTCTCGAGGGCACGTGCTATCGCAAGAGCACTGTTGGACGACCGCTCGACACGTATATGCATTGTCGACATGCCCCTTAGCGCGAGCCACGCACTGTAAGGAGACAGTGTGGGCCCGACCTCGCGCGTCCACTCGCGTACCCGTTCCATCGTGGCGGCATCGGTACACAGCACACCGCCCGTGAGGTCGTGATGGCCACCGATGAACTTGGTGGCGGAATGCACCACGGTGGCTGCCCCGTACTCGGCCGGCCGGCAAAGGATGGGGGAAGCGAACGTGTTGTCGACGACCATAGGTACCCTCGCATCGGCTGTGATCTCGCCCAGGCGCGCGAGGTCGGCGACCTTGATCGCCGGGTTGCCGATGCTCTCGCAGTAGAAGAACTTCGCTCCGGGTAGTGCCGACTTTATGGCGTCGAAGTCGTCGACATCACACAGGTCCGTGGCTATCCCGAAGCGTGGGAGGACGCTCGCGGTGAGGGCGTGCGTCCCGCCGTAGAGCTGGCGCGCGGAGACGACGCGATCGCCCGGCGAGCACAGTGCGAGGAACGCGGTCGAGATCGCCGCCATCCCCGACGAGAACGCTTCGCCGTCGGGGAGTCCCTCAAGGTCCGCGACCGCAGCGGCGAAAAGGTCGGTTGTCGGGTTGGCCCAGCGGGCGTAGACGTAACCGGAGCCCACCTTGACGGCCGACGCCCTCGCGAACTCCTCGCTATCGGTGAACGAGTAGGTGGACGACTGGTCTAAGACCGGTACGACAGGCTCGCCGCCTTGCGGTGGAGGTGTGTGCGGGTGTACCGCGCGGGTCCCTATGCCGCGTTCGTTGGTCAGAGATGTACGACCGGGCAGGTGAGGGTCCGGGTGATGCCCTCGACCGCCTGGATCTTCGCTACGACGAGCTTGCCGAGATCGTCGACGTTGCCCGCGCTGGCGCGCACGATGACGTCGTAGGGCCCGGTGACGTCTTCAGCAGCGTCGACACCGTCGATGTCGCGCACCTCTTTGGCGACCTGTGCGGCTTTGCCGACCTCGGTCTGGATCAGGATGTAGGCCTGTACGTCAGCCAAGCTGGACGCCTCCTTATCCGCATGTGGTGAGCAACAACTTGAAGTTCGGGGAGTCTAGCCGACGAGGCCAGCAGGTAGGCTCGACCGCCACCCGAATCGCACCAAGGAGAAAGCTTCCCCATGCCATCCGACGGGCTCGCCGGGATCCTGCAGCCCGGTGAGGTGCATATGAACCTGTCCGCATCGGAACTGGTGCAGCGGGCGCTGGCTCGCCGCGAAGGCGTGTTGGCGCGCTCCGGAGCTCTCGTCACCAAGACGGGCGAACGCACAGGACGCTCGCCGAAGGATCGCTTCATCGTCCATCACGGTCGTTCGGCACGACTCGTCGACTGGGGGGTCGTGAATCAACCGGTCGAGCCTGAGGTTTTCGAGGCGCTGTTCGATCGCGTGCGGGAACACCTCGGGGGCCGCGAGCTCTTCGTGGTCGATGGGATCGTCGGCGCCGATCCCCAACACCGGATCCGCGTACGGGTGATAGCGGAGCTGGCGTGGCACGCGTTGTTCGTCCATCAGCTCTTCCGCCAGCCCGACGCGGGCGAGCTCGAGGACTTCGAGCCGGACTTCCTCCTCGTGTGCGCTCCGAGTTTCGGAGCCGATCCTGCCCGCGACAAGACGAACTCCAGCGCTTTCGTGGGCCTCGACCTCGAAGGAAAGCAGGTGCTGATCTGCGGGACGCACTATGCAGGGGAGATGAAGAAGTCGATGTTCGCGGCGGCCAATTACCTGTTCCCGCTGGAAGGCGTTCTCCCGATGCATTGCAGCGCGAACATCGGTACCGGCCGCGACGTGGCGTTGTTCTTCGGGCTCTCGGGCACGGGGAAAACGACGCTGTCGGCCGATCCTCAACGCCGTCTGATCGGCGACGACGAACACGGATGGTCGAACGACGGGATCTTCAACTTCGAGGGAGGTTGCTACGCCAAGTGCATCAACCTCTCCGCCGAGAAGGAGCCTCAGATCTGGGCAGCCATCAGATCGGGGTCGGTGGTCGAGAACGTTGTTGTTGACGACGATGGGAACGTCGATTACGCCGATTCCTCCATCACCGAAAACACCCGGGCCGCGTATCCGCTCGACTTCATCCCGGGTTTCGTCCCCGAAGGTCGCGGCGGACACGCCGAGACGATCGTCTTCCTAACGGCGGACGCGTTCGGGGTGTTGCCGCCGATCGCCCGCCTGTCCGCCGACGCCGCGATGTACCACTTCCTTTCCGGCTTCACGTCCAAGCTCGCCGGGACCGAGGCCGGCTTGGGGACCGAACCGGAACCCAACTTCTCGACGTGTTTCGGTGCGCCGTTCTTGCCGTTGCCCGCGGCGACGTATGCGGAGATGCTTGGCGAGAAGATCTCGAAGTACGGCGCGCGCGTGTTCCTGGTGAACACGGGCTGGACTGGCGGGCCCTACGGCATCGGGAAGCGCATGGATCTGCGCTACACGCGTGCCATGGTGCAAGCTGCGACGGCCGGTGAGCTGGACGGCGTCGAGACCCGTCACCACACGATCTTCAACCTCGAGGTTCCCGCAACTTGTCCGGGTGTGCCCGACGAGGTCCTCGATCCCCAGAAGACGTGGCCCGACCCCGACGAGTACGAATCGCAGGCGCGCGCGCTCGCACGGATGTTCGCGGAGAATTTCGAACGCTTCAAAGACCTGGTCCCACCCGAGGTCACCAAGGCTGGGCCCTCCGCCGATTAGCCAGGATCCGAGGATCGTCTCCGAGCTGTCGGAGGACGAGCTGATCATGCGCATCACGTCCCGTTTCCCGCGCGCTCCCGCCGACGCGGTGTGGAGCGGGGACGACGCAGCCGTGGTGGATGCGGGCACCGATCTGGTCGTCACGGTCGACATGCTCGTCGAGGGCGTCGACTTCGACCTCACCTGGGCCACCGGGGACGACATCGGTTACAAGGTGATGGCCGTCAACGCCTCCGACATCGCCGCGATGGGAGCCGCTCCGCGTCACGCGGTAGCGACGCTCGCGCTTCCTCCGGCAACCGCGCTCGAACTCGTCGATGGGATCGCCGCGGGTCTCGCTCTCGCTGCGGAACGTTTCGGGTGCGCGCTCGTGGGTGGGGATATCAGTCGCGCGTCGGAGATCTCGATGAGCCTGACGATGACGGGTGTCCTGTTCGGGAAGCCAGTATTGAGAAGTGGCGCGCGGCCCGGCGACGCGTTGTGTGTGACGGGCAGTCTTGGGGGAGCGGCCGCGGGGCTGGCAGCTCTGCGGCGCCGCAACGTCGGTGCCACCGCGGTACGCGCCGAGATCGACTCTCGGAGCGGCGCGGACGGGCTCGCGGTCCTCGCCGCACGCCAGTTGCGACCCGTGCCTCGCCTCGAGGCGGCCGCGGTGCTCGCCGGTGCCGCGACCGCGATGATCGATATCTCCGACGGCCTCGCACTCGACCTCGCGCGCCTGCTGAGGGCCTCGGGGTGCGGCTGCGCCATCACGTCGGAGGCGATCCCGATCGACCCCGACCTTGTCATAGCGGCGAGCAGCCTGTCGCTTGATCCCCTGACGACCGCGCTCACCGGTGGTGAGGACTTCGAGCTCCTGGTCGCGCTGCCCCCCGACCGCGTCGAGAATGCGCAGATGGCCCTCGATGAGAGCGGCACACCGCTGACCCCGATAGGGACCACAACCGACGGTGCCGAGACGATCGATGGCGCGCCCCTCGCGCGCTTCGTGGAGCGTGGATGGGATCACCTGCAAGCCCGGTGACACTCCCGGTCGCGCTCACGGTCGCGGGCTCCGATTCCGGGGGTGGGGCGGGTGTCCAGGCCGATCTCAAGGTCTTCTTCGCGCTCGGTTGTCATGGCACGAGTGCGGTGACCGCGCTCACCGCGCAGAACACCGTCGGGGTAAGTGGGATTCACGAGGTCCCACCCGACTTCGTCGTCGCGCAGATCGATGCGGTCGTGGGTGACCTGCGGCCCGTGGCCGTGAAGACGGGGATGCTCGCGTCCGCCGCGATCGTCACCACGGTGGCAGGAAGTCTCGCGGCCCACGGCATGGATCGAGTCGTCGTCGATCCCGTGTTCGTCTCGAAGCACCGCGACACTCTGCTCGCGGAGAGTGCGGTCGACGCGTTGAAGACCGCTCTTTTTCCACTTGCCTCGGTGATCACCCCCAACCTCTACGAGGCCTCCGGATTGCTGGGTTGGGAGGTCGCGACGCTCGCCGACGCGGAGCGTGCCGCGACGGAGTTGCACTCACTCGGCCCCCGCGGGGTGCTCGTCAAGGGCGGCCATCTCACCGACGAACCGGAGGAGTCGATCGACATCTTCTACGACGGCGAGACCGTGACCTCGTTGCGGGGCCCGCGGTTCGACACCGCCGACACTCATGGCACAGGGTGTGCTTTATCTGCTGCGATCGCCGCGCGTCTCGCTCACGGCGATACCGCGATCGACGCCGTTTTGTACGCGAAAGATTTCATCTCCGGTGCGATCGAGCACGGCCTTCGCGTGGGAAGGGGCTACGGCCCGGTGAACCCGGGATGGCGCGGGATTATCGGGAACTAGAAGGCGCCGCTGCGCGGGCCTCCGATTGAGCGCCGGGACCGCAGGAGGGTTCCCTGCGGGGGCCCTCCGATTGAGCACCGGACGCGACAGCGGCCGGCCGCGTCCCCCCGGCCGCGTCCCCTCAGCCGCCGACGCGGCGTTTGGCGACGATCCCGACGGCGAGCAGTCCGGCGAGGACCACGGCGCCGATCGCGAGCTTCTTGCCGAGTTCGGTCGCCTCGACCTTGGCGCGGTCGACGAGCTCGTCGACCTTGCGCGCGAGGTCGTCGCGCGTCTGTTCGATCTCGGCGACAGTCTGTGCGGTGTTGTTCGCCATACCTAAGACCCTATCTCCGACCGAGGGAACGGAGCGTGGCGACGTCTTCCTTGACGGAGAGTTTCGTGAGCTCCGCAGAGATAGGGGTCGACAATTTTCGTTTCGCGATGAGCGCTCCCAAAGCCCCGATCGCGATCAATATCGCGGCCGTGCCGAAGTCGGCGGCCCATACCGGTAGGACGAGATCAAGGAGATCCCGGATAGCGAGGAGTACGAAGATCAACGCGAAGAAGCCCAGGAAGGCGGCGATCGCGATGATCACCGTGCCCTTGACCTTTGCCGAGATCGATTCCCCGAGCTCCGCCTTGGCGAGCTCGATCTCCTTGCGGATCAACGTCGAGATGTCTTCGGTCACCTCTTTCATAAGGGTGCCGGCGCTCTTCTGATCGGAGAAGCCGTCGCCTGTGAAGAGGTCGTCCGTGGTCGGCCGTTCGCTCATGTCTTTCCTCCTTCGGTTCCAGAAGACTGCCGTGCCATCCGCCGTTCTGCAAGCACGGCATTGACCTCCGCCGATAGCAGCGTGATCTGGGCGATCAGGTACGACGCGATGAGGAGCGCAGCGGCGCCTGCGAAGATCCCGAACGTCGCGCTCCGGGTTCCCGCGCCGCGGCTGAGAAACCATGATCCGACAAGCTTGAGGACCTCGAACGCCACCCCAGCGACGAGCGCGCCGACGGCGACATCGGACCAGGATTGTGCCCTCGCGGTAAGGAACTTGAACGCGGTGGCGAAGAGACCGGTGTTCACCGCGATGCCGCCGATCGCGCCCAGGATCGCGGCGAGCACTCCCGGAACGAACCGCGTCACGATGCCTAGACCTAGCGACGCGACCGCGGCGAGCCCAAGGGTCATCAACCACAGCACCGATCGCAGTCGCTTCTGCGCGAAGGTTCGTTCCTTCTCGACGTGGTTGATCTGATTGAGTCCGCGTGTGAGCGCGACGATCGCTCCCGTACCTGTATAGAGCGCGAGGCCCACCGCGGTCAGCGCGATCGTGCCCTTTCGCTTCATGATCTCCTCGAGCCCTTCGGGCCGGAGGGCGTCGCGGAGGAGGGGCACGGTCTTCAGACCCGACTCGATCAGGTCCTCCTGCAGCCTCTCGTTGCCGAAGGTGATGTATCCGAGGGCCGCCGTGGCGAACAGCAACATCGGGAAGATAGAGAAGAACGTGAAGTAGGTCAGCGCCGCGGCATAGGTCGGACCGTTGTCCTCCCCGTAGCGCGTGAACGTCCGATAGGCGACGTCGAACCAGCCGTGGTCGGCGCGGGCGCGTTCTACTTTCAGGCGCGCTTGCACGAGCGGCTTCTTGATGGCCTCCATGCCGAGGGGTTACCCGCAGAGCAGCGGGCTAAGCAGAGGGAGCTAGACGGCTTTGCGGACCTTGTTGGCCTTGAGGCACTTCGTGCACACGTTCAGACGCTTGGGAACCCCGTCGACGAGGACCCTCATGCGGTGCACGTTCGCGTTCCAGCGGCGCCGCGTGCGGCGATGGCTGTGGCTGATGTTGTTCCCGAACTGGGGATCCTTCTGACAGATATCGCAGACGGAAGACATAAGGCGGCCAAGGGTAACAAACCCGCGTCGTGAACCGGGCCAGCTACTACCCTGAGAGAACATGGTCGAGGTAGTTGCCGCGCCACCGCGAGGGCTCGAACTGTTCGCCGCGTCACGGCGAGCGAAACCGCTGCGCGTGCCCCCTAAGAAGGCAGAACCACTGGGGAAGCTCGGGATCACGTCGATCCAGGATCTCCTCCAGCACTACCCGCGGCGCCACGTCGATCGCTCCGAGCTTCGTACCGTCGCCGAGCTCCAGCGGGCGGCGGCCGAAGGCAGTGCGGGCGGCGAGGTCACAGTGCACGCGCGGGTGCTGAAGATGGGAAAACCCGTCGCTCTGCGTCCGAAACCGAACCAGAAGAAGCGCCGCACCCTGATCAAGGGACGGATCGGCGATGAGACCGGCGGCATCGAGGTGACGTGGTTCAACCAGGACTGGGTCGCGCGCGCCCTGCAAGAAGGAACGGAGGCGTTCTTCTACGGCCGTCTGGGGACCTTCAAGGGCAAACTGCAAATGACCGCGCCCCGCATTGAGATCGTCCGCTCCGGTAAAGAGCCGTTCAACGTCGGACGGATCATCCCCATCTACCCCGCGACCGCGGACCTCTCGAGCGATCAGGTACGCAAACTCATCTGGGAGAGCCTCGAATCGGTTGGCGACATCATGGATCCCGTCCCCGAGGACATCGTCTCCAGGCATCGCTTCATGACCCGAAGTGATGCGCTGCGACTTATCCATTTCCCCGACGAACGCGACGACGTGCTCGCCGCTCGTCGCCGCATCGTCTTCGATGAGGTCTTCACGCTGCAGCTCGGCCTCGTCTATCGCAAGCGCAAGCTCGAACGCACCGTTCAGGGCGTCTCCCACGTCGCGGTCGAAGCGGGTTCGCTCGCCGAGGTCTTTCTCGCCGAGCTCCCATTCACGCCCACGGGCGCGCAACGACGTGCCTGTGACGAGGTCGCCGCGGACATGGCGCGCTCGTGCCCGATGCATAGGCTCTTAGAGGGAGAGGTGGGGTCGGGAAAGACCGTGGTCGCGCTCTACGCGTGTCTCGTCGCGATCGAAGGTGGCCATCAGGCGGCGTTGATGGCCCCGACTGAGGTCCTCGCCGAGCAGCACCATCTGACCGTTACCGAGCTGCTCGACCGCGCGTTCGGAGCCGACGAGGCGCGTCATCTGTTCGCCGGGATCTCGCGCCGCCCGGTCGTCCGGTTGTTGACCGGGTCCACGCCGGCGGTGCGGCGCGATGAGATCCTCGCGGAGGTCGCGAGCGGCGAGGTCAACCTGTTGATCGGAACGCACGCCCTCATCCAAGATGCAGTGTCCTTCAAGGACCTTGGGATGGCGGTCGTCGACGAGCAACATCGCTTCGGCGTGCATCAGCGGAAGAGCCTGCGGGAGAAGGGAGCTCACGGCGAGCCCGACATCCTGGTGATGACCGCCACGCCCATCCCACGGACGCTCGCGGTCACGATCTACGGCGACCTCGACGTTTCGATCCTCGACGAGCTCCCGAAGGGGCGACAGCCGATTGATACGACTTTGGCACCCGGCGACGATGCACGCGAGGACGCGTACCGGCTGATCCGCGACGAGGTCGCGGCCGGACGCCAGGCGTTCATCGTCTATGCGCTGCGCGACGAGTCCGACAAGGTCGAACTGCGCAGCGCCAAGGCGGAGGCCGTACGGCTCGCGAACGACGTGTTCCCCGACTTGAAAGTTGGACTGGTGCACGGAGACATGCGCAGCGACGAGAAAGAATCGGCGATGGCGACGTTTAGGGATGGCCGGACCCAGGTCCTCGTCGCGACGACGGTGGTCGAGGTCGGCGTCGACGTGCCCAACGCGACCGTCATGCTCATCGAGGACGTGGATCGTTTCGGGCTCGCGCAGCTCCATCAGTTGCGCGGCCGGATCGGGCGCGGAGAACACCGCTCCTTTTGCATCCTCGCAACCGACCTCGATCTATCGAAAGCCCCAGAGGATGCCGCGATCGCCCTCGCCTTCGAGCGCTTGCAAGCGGTAGTCGCCACGAGCGACGGGTTCAAGCTCTCACTCGTCGATCTGGCCCAGCGCGGTGAGGGGCAGCTCTTCGGCGCGCGCCAGTCGGGCATGCCGCAGCTCAAGATGGCGCGCGTTCTGGAGCATCAAGACATCGTCAAGGCGGCGCGCGACGAGGCCGTGGCCATCCTCGATGCCGATCCCGAGCTACGGGCGTTCGAGCACCAGTGGCTCGCCCAGGAGATGAGGGATCGCTTCCCGGACGGCGCCCTCGATGTCGTTCAATCCGGCTAAGCCGGGCGTGAACCGGGCGGGGAGCTTGGATCGGTGATTTAGGCTTAGCCCCTATGTTGCGAGTAACCGCGGGTAAGGCGAAGGGCCGCCGCCTCAAATCACCACCCACCGGTACCCGGCCCATGACCGATCGGATGAAGGAGTCGCTCTTCTCCTCATTGGGCGAGCTCGACGGTTTGACCGTGCTCGATCTCTATGCGGGATCCGGCGCCCTCGGTCTCGAAGCGTTGTCCCGCGGCGCGAAGAAGGCGACGTTTGTCGAGCGCGAGCGCGACGCGATCGTGAAACTCGAAGAGAACATCAAGACGACCGCGTTCGGACGCAAGTCCGCGGTCGAATGGTCCGACGTCCAGCATTTCTTGTCGCGTGGATCGGACAAGCGCTTCGATCTCGTATTCCTGGACCCCCCGTACACGAACCCCGTTCCGGCGGTCCGCACGGACCTCGAAGCATTAGTGCTCGGAGGTTTCCTCTCCGACGACGGCAGGATCATCGTGCACCGGCCCGCTAAAGAGAGTCAGTTGAAACCGCTCGGACTGAAACTCGTCTGGGAGCGTGACTACGGGCAGGCACGAGCACTCGTGTTCTGTCACGAAGACGAATAGCCCAAGCAGATGCCCACGGCCCTCTGTCCGGGCTCGTTCGACCCACCGACGAA
This sequence comes from Actinomycetota bacterium, assembly GCA_030862265.1. Taxonomy (GTDB): domain Bacteria; phylum Actinomycetota; class CADDZG01; order CADDZG01; family WHSQ01; genus JALZEA01. The sequence goes on from JALZEA010000019.1 coordinate 12,253, forward strand.
CGGACACATCGATGTGATCGAGCGCGCCGCGGCGCACTTCGA
>JALZEA010000133.1 GCA_030862265.1 Actinomycetota bacterium
GACGCCGACATGCTCGTCGTTAGCGATCACGGCGCCGGCCCCCTACTTGGAGACATCAACCTCGGAGCGTGGCTCGCGGCAAACGGCTTTGCGACTTATGCCGAGCCCCGCCGATCTCTCGCGTCGCGCGTCGCGTGGGGTTTGCCTCCTCCGATCCGGAAGCTGGGACGACGCGTGGCGCCGGGCCTCGCGCGGCGCGCGATGTCATCGGCTCTTGTCGAGCAATTGGGCCCGTTCGAATGGCCTGCGACGCGTGCCTTCGCGGGCGTGAACAACGATCTGTGGTTGAACCTCGCGGAGCGCGAGCCCGACGGCAACGTTGGGATCGGAGAGGCACCGGAGATGATCGATCAACTGCGCGCCGGACTCGGTGCGCTCACCGACACGGTTACCGGCGCTCCGGTCTTTGCGGCGACCTACACGCGCGACGAGCTGTACTCCGGATCGGCTCTGGCCATGGCTCCCGATCTGATGCTCGACGCGTGGTCGGCGGGGTACCGGGTCTCGGTTAAGCGGGGGCCCAGCGACGAACTCGTAATCCCACCGGGATCGCTGGCGGGCGTGCGGGAGGCATGGTCCTCCGAACACCGGGTCGAAGGCATCCTCGTCGCGGCCGGTCCCCGCATCGCGCGGGGGGAACCGGACGCCGCCTCCCTATACGACGTCGCCCCCACGATGCTGGCGCTACTCGAGCAGGCGGTTCCCGAAACCGGGGACGGAAACGTTCTTACCGACACGATCGTCGCCGCGTTCCTCGAGGCTCATCCGCCGACAACCCGTGAGGTCGCGGACCGCACCGAGACCGGTGACTATTCGGAGGAAGACGCCGCCGCGGTGGCGAGCCACCTGAAGGACCTCGGCTACATCGAATAGCCCCTCGCCGTTTTGTGCTAACTCAGCGCCCCTAGAGGGCACTCTCAGCTACACAGAACGGTCAAGGGCGTGATCGTAAGGAGCCTCGGGTGGGTACGACCAGATATCACGCGGCGGTCGCACGACATCTATCCGCGGGACCGCCCGGCCGCGGAGCGCGGCGCGTCTCAACAGGCGCACGATCACCCGCGTGACGACTATCCAGCCGATCGAGACGACCATAAGCAGCACGCACGCGACCGTCAGCACAGGATCTCTGAACAGCTCTTCCAGCGCGCGTGCGTTCGCCCCGAGGACAGGCACGTCCGAAGGTTAATCCCGCTGTATCTGGGAGTATCCGGGGCGTGACTGAGACCCGGGAAGCGCTCCAGCGCCTGGATGCGGCCATCGCCGTAGTGGAACGCGTCGTCGTTGCGTACTCGGGAGGTGTCGACTCGGCGCTCGTCGCGGCGCGCGCCCACGAGGTGCTCGGCCCCCATGCGCTCGCGGCGACGGCCGTGTCTCCTTCGTTGGCGGTGCGGGAGCGGCGCTTCGCCGCCGAGCTGGCGCGCGGCCTCGGCTGGAACCACGTCGAGGTTGCAACCGGTGAGCTCGACGACCCGCGCTATGTGCGCAACGACCCCGACCGTTGCTTCTGGTGCAAGGACGAATTGTTCGCCGTCCTCGCGCCGATCGCGCAACAGCGCAACGCGCACCTTGCGGTGGGCACGAACGCCGACGATCTTTCCGACCACCGTCCGGGCTTGCGCGCCGCCCGCGAGCACGGCGTGCGCGCTCCACTCGTCGAGGCCGGTTTGGACAAAACCCTCGTGAGGGCAGTCGCGGCCGAGATCGGGCTGGCTGCCGCGGATCGTCCCGCGTCGCCGTGCCTCGCCTCGCGCGTGGCCTACGGTGTGGAGGTGACCGAGGAACGTCTCCGGCGGATCGACGCGGCCGAAGAGATATTGCGAGAGCTGGGCTGCGTCGAGCTACGGGTCAGGGACCACGGCGATCTCGCTCGGATCGAGGTGCGCCCCGCCGACGTCGAGCGGGTGGCGGGCCTACGCGCGACGATCGCCGACCGTTTCAAGGCGCTCGGCTTCAAATACGTAACGCTGGATCTCGTCGGGTTCCGCAGCGGCTCGATGAACGAGGTCCTCGCTCCACCCGCGATCCCGCGGGCCAACGGCCCCCGGCGCGACTCCCACTGATCTGAGGTGTTCCTTACGCCGATGGTTGCGCCGAGTGTTGATATAGGTCCGGTTTCCGGACGTATATCAACAGTCGGTGTTGTCGCGAGGGGAATACACGCTCGGTGGGACAGATTGAGAACGATCATGAGGCCACGTTGACCGAGTTTCACGTCGTCACCGAAAACCTCGTTCGCCGTTTCGGAGCCATCGAGGCGGTTGCGGGCATCGATCTCAGCATCCGCCCCGGCGAGATCTTCGGCTTCCTCGGCCCGAACGGCGCGGGTAAGTCGACGACGGTACGCATGCTCACCACCCTGCTGCGGCCGACCTCCGGACGCGCGTTCGTGGCCGGCCACGACGTCGTCAGCGACGCCGACGCCGTGCGGCGGTCCATCGGGGTCGCGCTCCAGGACGCCGCGATCGACCCTCTGATGACGGGCCGAGAACTTCTCCGCCTGCAGGCGACCCTTCACGGGTTGGATCGGTCCACCAGCTCACAGCGCGGCGAATCGTTGTTGGCGACCGTCGGACTGACGGGCGCCGCCGACCGGCGGGTGGGGACGTATTCGGGCGGCATGCGTCGGAGACTCGACCTCGCGCTGTCGTTGATCCACGAACCCGTGGTCCTGTTCCTCGACGAACCCACGACGGGGCTCGATCCCAATAGCCGCTTCGCGATGTGGGACGAGGTCCGCAAACTGAATCGGGAATCGGGGACCACCGTATTTCTGACGACCCAATACATGGAGGAGGCCGACATCTTGGCGGGGCGCGTCGCGATCATCGACGAAGGCCGCATCGTGGCCGAGGGGTCGCCCGCGCAACTGAAGGCGAAGGTCGGGGATCCCACCCTGCAGGTGACACTCGCCGCGGGGCAGGACGCGATCGAAGCCGAATCGGTCCTCATGACGTTCGGGGATCCTGCCGGCTCATCGGATTCATCGATCGCGGTGCGTCTTGCAGGAGGCGCGGGAGACATGGCCGCGGTTGTGCGCGCGCTCGACGAGGCGAACGTCGCCGTCGAGGGGATCGAGCTGCACCTGCCGACCCTCGATGACGTCTTCCAGGATGCAACCGGTCGTCGTCTCGAGGGGGCCGCGGACCAGCCGGCCGAAGCTCCGGGGGAAGACGCCACCGCGAGCCCGCGCCGACATTGACCGCATTGCGTCAGTACGCGGCGCTCAGTAGGCGGTCTTTCCTCACCGCTTTCCGGCAGCCGCGCTCATTCCTTCCTGCTCTTTTGTTCCCGCTCATGTTCCTCGCGCTGAGCTCGGCGGCGTTCGACCGCACTACGGAGCTGCCCGGGTTCCCCGAATCCGATTCCTTCCTACAGTTTTTGATCGCAACCTCGATCGTCCAGGCCGTCCTTTTCGGAGCTGTGGTCGTGGGTTCCGAGATGGCCCACGACATCGAGGATGGGTTCTTCGATCGTCTCATCGCATCGCCGGTCGCCCGCACGTCCATCCTTATGGGGCGCGTGACGGGTTCGACGGCCATCGGTTTCCTCCAAGCGTGGCTCTACTTTGGCATCGGGCATCTGTTCGGTTTGCACGTCGAGGGCGGCTTACTCGGCATGTTGGGGGTTGCATCCGTAGCGGCGGTGTTCGCCGCCGGGGTCGGGTCACTCACCTCGGCTTTCGGCATCCGGACGGGCTCGAGCGAGGCGGTGCAAGGCGCTTTCCCCTTGCTGTTCGCGTTCATGTTCCTCTCAGGGGCGTTCTTCCCGCGGGCGCTGATGGACGGATGGTTCAAGGCCGTCGCGACCGCGAACCCCCTCTCGCACATGATCGAGGGGCTTCGTCAGCAGGTGATAGCGGGGTTCGAGCCGGCCGAACTGTGGCGCGCTCTGCTCATCGCGACCGCGATCCTGGTCGCCGGGCTGGTGCTCGCGTTGGGGGCTCTCCGCGGGCGACTGAGGGCGGTCCACTGATGTCGTCGGCCCACATCACGTGGAGCATCGCGTGGCGCAGCGTGGTGCTGATCTCGCGCCTGCCTTCGGCGTTCTTCCCCTCGCTGATCATGCCCGTGTTCTTGACGATCTCTTTCGCCGGTGCCTTCTCTGGGATCGTCGAACTCCCCGGTTTCCCCGCCGCGAAGTCGCTCGACTGGTTCATCCCGATGACCACGATCCAAGGTTCGGCGTTCGCAGGGATAACGACGGGCATGGGTGTCGCGAGGGACATGGAGTCCGGTTTCTACGATCGCCTGCTGTCGAGCCCGGCGCCGAGAGGGTCGCTTCTGTCGGGGACCTTGCTGGCTGCGATGCTGCGCTCGTTCGCTCCGCTCGCGCTGCTCACCGCGATCGCGATCGGCGCGGGGGCGAACTTCCGTTCCGGGCTTTTCAGCGTCGTCATGTTGGCCATCGCATGTCTGGGCATCTCGCTCGCCGCGGGGGCCTGGGCGGTAGGACTCGCGCTGCGATTCAAATCGATGCAGATAACGCCTCTGATGCAAACGGGCATGTTTCTCGCCGTCTTCCTGTCCACCGCTCAGATGCCGATGGGATTGCTCACGGGCTGGTTGCATGAGGTCGCGCGCTTCAATCCGATGACGAACGTCTTCGCGCTGGCGCGTCAGGGATTCCTCGGCGGGGTCGCCTGGGACACGACGTGGCCCGGCTTACTCGCGCTTCTCGGCATGGCGGGTGGATTCGTGCTCTTCGCCTATCGCGGGATGCAGAAGGTCATCCCGTAGACTGCCCGCGACCTTGCGGGAGGTATTCGTGGCGAATGGTGTTAGGGCATATGTCTTGATCCAGACGGCTGTCAGCGCGGCCCATGTGGCCGGCGAGATCGGGCAACTGCCCGGGGTCGAATCGGCGGAAGACGTCTCGGGTCCTTACGACGTCATCGTGCGCGTTTCGGCGCCCGACATGGATGCGCTGGGTCAGATGGTGGTGCAGCGGATACAGAACGTCGACGGGATCACCCGCACGCTGACCTGTCCGATCGTCACCCTCTAGTCCGACCCCTCCCCTTTACGCCGAGTGTTGATATAGGTCCGGAAAGCGGACGTATATCAACAGTCGACGCAAGGGACGGATACGCGGCACGGGTAATCTCTGTAGCGATGGACACCGTTTCCGGAAGCCGCGTTCACGATCGCTTGGTGCGGATCGAGGAGACCCTCTCACCGGCTGCCATGCGTGCCTCGGCGATAGGCGAGCTGGACGCACTCTTCCGTGAGGGCGCGGCCCCCGAACCCCCACCTGAAGGCTTTCTCCGGGGGCGCCTGATAACGATGTCGGTCACGAGGCCGTCCGACGCCTTGGTACGCGGTCTCGCGCGTCTGTACATGCCGTGGCTGGGCAAAGCCTTCGACGCCGCGACGCAGTCCGGCGTGAACGTGCTTACCCCCAGCGCCCGGCGACCGATGAAGGTGCTGTGGCCGAAGTACTCGCCCGAGCGTGAGCTGCTCGACCGCATCGAGGCGTTCCCGTTCCGCACCCGGATCGACGCGGGCGCGGTCGACCCCGGTCTCAACGTGCTGAAGATCGATTACGACTTCGAGGCGAACCCCGACTTCCTCATCCGGCGCATCCTCGACGAACTCGTCCAGGTCGACGAGAACCTCTATCTCGGGAAGATCCTCTTCCGCCGCGCGTCGGGCTGGACCCCGATCGGATTCTTCTCGCTGGAGAAGTGAGCCGGGCCTGAGCACCCTCCCACCGCTGGTAGACGAAGCAGCGCTGTCGGAGTTCCTCGCCGACAGGCTCCCCGGCGAAGGTCCCATCGAGGTCAGACGACACCAGGCCGGGCATTCGAACGAGACGTTCTTCGTGATCAGGGACGGGACGGAGTGGGTCCTGCGTCGCCCCCCGCGCGGAGCTTTCCTCCCGTCGGCTCACGACGTGCTGCGCGAGTTCAAAGTCCTGGACGCATTGAAGCGAACCCCGGCGCGCGTACCGCGGACGTTGCTCGCGTGCGAGGACGAATCGATCATCGGCGCGCCCTTCTATGTGATGGAGAAGGTCGAGGGCGTCGTGATCCGTACGGAACTTCCCGAGGTCTTCGACGGATCCCACCGCGCGGCGATCGGCGACGAACTCGTCGACGCGCTGGTCGAACTGCATTCGATCGAGCCGGCGTCCTGTGGGCTCGACGGATTGGCCAAACCGACGGGGTACCTCGAACGCCAGTTGAAACGTTGGACCGGACAGCTCGAGCTCACCATGCCGCACAGTCGCGAGCTTCCGGATCTCGTCCGGTTGGGAGAGTGGCTCGGAACGGAACTGCCCGCGACACCGCAGACGACGATCGTGCACGGGGACTACAAGCTCGACAACGTCATATTCGCGGCGGGCGTGCCCTCTCGCCTGGTCGCGATCCTCGATTGGGAGATGTCGACCCTGGGCGACCCGCTCGCGGACGTCGGTTGGATGATCTCGTTCTGGCGCGAGCCGGGTGACGAGTCGGGTGACGTCTTCGCCGAGACCTCGCGCGTCACGGAGCTACCGGGATTCAGATCTCGTGCCGACCTCGCCGATCGTTATGCACGCGCCACCGGTCGCGATCTGTCGAACATCGAGTGGTACACGGTGTTGGGGATCTGGAAGCTCGCCATCCTTCTGGAAGGTTCGTACGCGCGGCATCTCGCCGGTATGACCGACGATCCTTTCTTCGCGCAACTCGAGGCGGGTGTTCCGGCGCTCGCCGGGAAGGCGATGGAGGTGGCCGGTATTGCCTGAACCCCAGGCGCTCGTCGTCGATTTCGGCGGCGTCCTCACGACCCCGTTGCAGGATTCGTTCGTCGCGTTCGCGGAGCAGAACGGGATCGAGCTCCAGGATCTCGTCCGCGTCGCATTAAAGGCTTATACGGACGAGGGCACCGATCCGCTCGTCGCCGATTTCGAGACCGGGCGATTGGGCGAAGCGGAGTTCGCCATCCAGTTCGCGCAGCGCCTTGCACAAGAGACCGGCGTCGAAGTCGATCCCGAACGTTTGATCCAGCAGATGTTCGGCGGGTTGCGCTTAGAGGAGGGCATGCTCGAGGCGGTCGCCGCCATCAGGGCCGCGGGTTTCAAGACCGCGCTGCTGTCGAACAGTTGGGGCGTGTCCGCTTATCCCCGCGAACGACTGACCGAACTGATGGACGTCATCGTCATCTCGGGCGAAGTGGGTATGCGCAAACCCGACCCGGAGATCTTCGACCTCACCGCCACCAAACTAGGGGTCGACCCTTCAGGTTGCGTATTCGTCGACGACCATCCCGGTCATCTCAAAGCCGCGCAGGTGGCCGGCTGGATGACGGTGCTGCACCGCACCCCCGCCCAAACAATCGAGGAACTGTCGCGGTTGTTCGGTCTACGACTGACCGTCTAGGCGCCGCCGCCCCCCTGCCTACGGGCCGCGTTTGCGAATTTTCAGAAATGAGAGATATCAAGCGTCGTTTCAAATCGGATTTCTGAAAATTCGCCAGGCGGCCTACGGCAGGGGGTGTGCACGGCGCCTTACCGGTAGTTAGTGAACTGCAGGGGGATGCCGAAGTCGCTCTCGCGTAGCGCCTGCATGACGTCCTGGAGCGTGTCGCGCGACTTCGACGACACCCGTACCTGATCCCCCTGGATCGCCACTTGCGCCTTGAGCTTCATGTCCTTCACGGTCTTGACGATGGCGCGTGCCTTCTCGATCTCGATCCCTTGATTGATGCCGATGACCTGGCGCGCGGTCCCACCGGCCGCGGGCTGGATCTCTCCTTTGATCAAGGCTTTGAGTGAGATCTTCCGCTTCACGAATTTCTCTTCGAGAACCTTTACGACGTCTTTGACCTTCTGCTCGGTGGTCGACTTCACCGTGATGGAAGGCTTGCCGCCTTCCTCTCCGAGTTCGACCGACGAGCCAGTGTCTTTGAAATCGAACCTCTGCGAGATCTCGCGCGCCGCTTGATCGACGGCGTTGCGTACCTCTTGCAGGTCGACCTCGGAGACGACGTCGAAGGATTCGTCTTTCGCCATAAGGACGTGAGATTAATTCAGCGGATCAACGTGCCGAGCAATGGAGCGAGATCGCCGATGCGCTCTTTGTTGAGGTACGCGTCGGCCCATTTGGGTTGTCGGTCGAGGATCGCAGAGAACGCCACGATCTTGCTGTCGGGCGTGAGGGTTCGCAGGATCTCGGCCGCGCCCTCGCCATCGAGTCGCGGCAGCATGTAATCGAGGATGACGATGTCGGGCTGCTTGTGCAGGGCGAGCGGGACCGCCTCGACCCCGTTCGCCGCTTCGCCGATGACCTCGAATCCCTCGGTCTCGCACAGGACGCGCAACACATGCCTGATCTCCTCGTCGTCATCGACGATGAGGACCGTGGTCGCGTCCTTGCGACCCTGGGATGTGGCGTCTTTTTCGGTCATCACGGCCCCTAGCCTGAGGGACACCCCGGAGTTTGTCCAGGGCCCCTTGATTTCCCCAGGCCACCCTTTTTCTTCAAAGCACTACCACTCTCTTCCTGCAAACGACGATGAACAAAAAAGATCGTTGATTTTTTTGCAGCGCTGTGACCTGCACCGCGCCACTCAATGATTCTGTCGCAACACCCTGTGCACTCGGAATGACTAGACACACCTCGACTTGATTGGTACCTAGTGGGACCGCAAGCCACACGCAGCACAACTTCGCTTCGCGGGATATCGGGTTTCGCGGGACATCGAAGGAGGGGGTCGTTTGACGACGGTGCTGACTACTCGCGCGCTCAAGGCTTTGTCTTTGTATGTGGTCGTTCTCGTGTGCGTGCCATTGATACCGAGTAAAGCCGAGATTGCGCCGGTCGGTACCGCAGATGTGTCGTCGGGTTTCTCTTACAAGCGCACGGAGCGCTGTCTGATGCGGCGCATCAATCGGGTGCGGTCACGGCATGGACTCGGTCGACTCGACGGCGATCGCCAGCTCGCGTACGTCGCGCGCAAACATGCGAACTCGATGGCCGCGTCACGAGGCGTGTGGCATGACCCCAACGTTGGTTCCGAAGTCACGCGCTGGAGGCGGCTCGGACAGAACACCGGGCGTGGGCGGAGTTGCAAGAGTTTGACGCGCTCGTTCATGAACTCCCACGCGCATCGCTCGCACATCCTCGGCCGCTTCCGTCATTTCGCGGTGGGCGTGAAACGCGCGGGGGGCTCCATCTACGTGCAGGAGCTCTTCGAATCGCGGCGCAATCCGGGAAACATCTACCACTATCCCTAAGACGCGGCGGGATAGAGCGCGGCCGCGTCCTCGACGGACATGTCCGGGATGGGCGGCTCGTCGTCGGCGAAATACTCGGCGAGCCATTCCGCATAGAAGCGTTCCCAGTCACCTTCCGCGTCAGCTTCGTTGAAGACCTGGCTGACCAGCGTCCCAAACGTCGACGCGCCGGTGCGTACGACGGCGCCGTAGCCCTCGGTGGAGTCGTGAGGGCCCGCGATCATCGCGCCCTCGGTCTTGACGGCCTCGATCGCGAGCAGCACGTCCCGCCCCGTCTCGATGACGTCTGAGCCGACCACGAGATCTCTCGTGTGGCCGACCCAGTAGGGATCGGTCACCGTGCGGCGCAGCACGAGTCGTTCGCTGATGGGAAAGAGGGGAAAGGCGATGTCGACCTCGGTGTCTTCCAGCTCGAGTGCCCCCTCGTCGTCGCGTAGCTCCTCGTCGGTGATGTGGACGAGCTCCATCAGCTCGACCGAGGACGCGGCCGTGTAGGTGGTTTCCACCCCGAGGGAAGCGGCGACGAGCTCGGCGAGTTCGACGAGGAAGCCTTCCGGTTCTGGCCCCCCGCTTGCCCACGGAGCCGACGCCTCGGGCAAGCCCACCCGCAACGTCCCGGCGGCCTGAACCGCGCCCATGATTGTCCTGTCGGGTTGGTAGCGCGGGATGCGGTCGTTGCTCTCTTCCGGCGGCACGCAGGACGCGAGCAGGAAAGCAGCGACGGCTGCTGCGAGGGCGCGGGACACGGCCCGCAAGCCTAGGGGTATCCCGGTTGCCGCCTGAGATGCCCTATATGCTCCCTTTTTCTGGCGCACAGGCGCTATTCAGTAAGTCGGGGGAAAAAGGAGGCAATACATGCGTAGAGGGACCACGGCCAAGATCGTCGTGATCCTGGCGATCTTCGCTCTTGTGGCGGTCGGGTGTGACCGCGGCACGGACGAGGGCGACGGGGGAGACGGAAACCAGCAGGCCGCCCAGGGTGGCGATCTCTTACAAACGGTCATCGACCGCGGCACGCTTCGCTGCGGGGTGAATGAGACCGTGCCGGGCTTCGGTTTCGACCCGGGTGACGGGAACATCGACGGCTTCGACATCGACTTCTGTCGTGCGTTCGCCGCTGCGATCACGGGCAGCGCCGAGAACTTCGAACTCGTACCGATCGACGCGGACAACCGGTTCATCGCCCTCCAGAACGGCGACTACGACGTCCTCGTCCGCAACACGACCTGGACGACGTTCCGGGACGGCGGTGAAGGCGTGTTCTTCGCCCACCCGAACTTCTACGACGGCCAAGCGATGATGGTCCGCGCCGGAGAGTTCAGCGCCATCAGCGAGATGGATGGGACCAACATCTGCGTGACGTCGGGTACTACGACCGAGCTGAACTTGGCCGACTACTTCCAGGAGCGCAACCTCGACTTCAAGGCGGTTTCGTTCGAGGAGAACCCGCAGCTCCAGCGCGCGTTTATCTCCGGACGCTGCGACGCGTGGACCTCGGACCGCAGCCAGCTCGCCGGCATCCGTAGCGCATGGCCGCAGGGCCAGGGTGGCCCCGAGTCGCTGGTGATCCTGGACGAGATCATGTCCAAGGAGCCGCTCGCTCCGGGAGTCCTCGACACTGAGGTCGACCTTGGCGACGCGATCAACGCGGTCGTCAACGGCTTGATCCTGGCCGAAGAGCTAGGCGTCACATCCAAGAACGTCGAGCAACTTGCCGCTGACCCCAAGGGCAGTGGACCGATAGCAGGTCTGCTCGGTGCTCCGATACCGGATCCGGCAGGCGGCGAGGCTGCAGCCGTCGACTTCGATCTCGGTCTCGAGCTCGATTTCATGGTCCAGGCGATCTCGGCCGTCGGTAACTACGGCGAGATCTTCGCTCGCCACCTCGGCCCGAACACACCGATCGGCCTCGAGCGTGGCATCAACGCTCTCTGGACGGACGGCGGTATCCAATACGCCATCCCGTTCCGGTAGAGATCGTTTGAGCTAGAGCTTTGAAAGGGGGCCCGGCTTAGC
>JALZEA010000155.1 GCA_030862265.1 Actinomycetota bacterium
GGAGAGGCCTGCTTCAACACCGGGATGACCGGTTACCAGGAGGTCCTGACCGACCCGAGCTATCACGGTCAGATCGTGACGATGACCGCGCCCCAGATCGGCAACACGGGCACAAATCGCTCCGACGATCAGAGTCGCAAGCCCTGGGTCGCCGGCTTCGTCGTCAGGGATCTCTCGCACGTCACCTCATCGTGGCGCGCGGAGTCGCCGCTGGAGGATTACCTCACGGGCCACGAGATCCCGGGCATCGCCGAGCTCGATACGCGCCGCTTGACGCGCCACTTGCGCGATCGCGGGGCGATGAGCGGCGCGATGTCTGCCGAACACACACCCGACGAACTCGTCGATATGGCGCGCGCGGCCCCCTCGATGATCGGCCTCGACCTCGCCCGTGAGGTGACCACACCGGAACCGTACGAGTGGAACGCCGCCACGACGGCAGCGCGCGCATCGAGCGGTTACGCCGCCGGAGCCGAGCTGTCGCCGTCGACGGCGGCGTTGTCGACCGGCGATACGCACCCTCGTTATCGCATCGCCGCCTACGACTACGGGATCAAGCACAACATCCTCGACCTCTTGGTCTCGTACGGTTTCGACGTCACGGTCGTGCCTGCTGCCACGCCCGCTTCGTGGGTCTTCGACAAAGGCTTCGACGGCGTCTTCCTGTCGAACGGTCCGGGCGACCCCGAACCGGTCACCTACGGCATCGACATCGTGCGGAGCCTGCTCGGACGCCTCCCGGTATTCGGTATCTGCCTCGGTCACCAGATCCTCGGCCTCGCACTCGGGGCACACACCTTCAAGCTCCCCTTTGGCCACCGCGGCAGCAACCACCCCGTGCAGCGGATCGGACATGACCACATCGAGATCACGTGCCAGAACCACGGCTTCGCAGTCGATCCTGCGTCACTGGAAGAGACGCGGGCTCGCCTCAGCCATGTGAATCTCAACGACGACACCGTCGAGGGGATCGAGGTCCCCGGGATCTGTTACAGCGTTCAGTACCACCCGGAGTCGGGGCCCGGCCCCCACGATTCCCGTTATCTGTTCGCGCAGTTCAGAGAGTTGATCGCGACGTTCGAGCCGGCCGCGCTCGCGGTCGTCTAGCCAGGAGGCAGAGATGGGGCGAGGAGATCGCAGGTCGATTCGCTGGAAGAAGGAGCGTCAGCGCAAGAAGCGCGAGCGCGAGAAGCGCAAGGCGGACGCGCGCGGAGCGACGCGCAAGTAATGACTGGGGAGGTGTTGGGTCTCGACCACGTAACCGTGACGGCTCCGGAGGAGCTGGAAGCCGAAACGATCGAGTGGTACGAGACCTGTGTCGGATTGAACCGCCTGGAGAAACCCGAGGGCTCGAACGGGGCGTGGTTCGAGATCGGCGAGCAGCAACTACACGTCATGATCGATCCGCACAACCCGCCCAAGAACGCACACTTTTCGCTCCGCGTGGGCGATTTCGAAGGATTCGTTGAACAGTTGCGCGCCGCGAACTGCCACATCGAACAAGCCGCGCCGCGCCCCGGGATTCAGCGCTGCTTCACGCGCGATCCGGCCGGCAACTCGATCGAGATCGTGGCCGAAGGATGATCAATGCCGCGTAGGGACGACCTCCACAAGATCCTCGTCATCGGCTCGGGCCCGATCGTCATCGGCCAGGCGTGCGAGTTCGACTACTCGGGCGTGCAGGCGTGCAAGGTCTTGCGCGCCGAGGGTTACAACGTCGTCTTGGTGAACTCCAACCCCGCCACGATCATGACCGACCCCGAGTTCGCCGACGCGACCTACATCGAGCCGATCACCGCCGGATATGTCGCGAAGGTGATCGAACGCGAGAAACCTGACGCGTGTCTGCCGACGCTTGGGGGTCAGACCGGCCTCAATGTCGCGATGGAGCTCGCGAACTCCGGGATCCTCGAGGCACATGGCGTCGAGCTCATCGGGGCCAGCGCCGAGTCGATCCGCCGGGCCGAGGACCGCCGCCTCTTTAAGGAAACGATGACCGCGGCGGGTCTCGACCTGCCGCGCTCACAATTTGCCTACTCGGTCGACGAGGCCCTCGCGGCCGCGGCCGAGCTCGGTTATCCCGTTGTGATCCGGCCGTCGTATGTCCTCGGTGGAGGCGGCTCCGGCATCGTGACCACCCCCGAAGAGCTGCGCACGATCGTGTCCGAAGGCTTGCGGCTCTCGAGCATCGGCGAGGTATTGATCGAGGAGTCGATCTACGGCTGGAAAGAGTTCGAACTCGAGCTGATGCGTGACGCGAACGACAATGTTGTCGTTGTCTGCTCGATCGAGAACGTCGATCCGATGGGCGTCCATACGGGTGACTCGATCACTGTCGCTCCGGCGATGACCCTTACCGATGTCGAATACCAGGCCATGCGTGACGACGGCGCCGCGGTGATGCGCGCGATCGGCGTGGAGACGGGCGGTTCCAACGTCCAGTTCGCGGTGCATCCTGAGACGGGACGTCGCGTCATCATCGAGATGAACCCGCGTGTGTCGCGCTCGTCGGCCCTCGCGTCGAAGGCGACCGGGTTCCCGATCGCGAAGATCGCGGCCAAGCTCGCGGTCGGCTACACGCTCGACGAGATCCCCAACGACATCACGAAGAAGACGCCGGCGAGCTTCGAGCCATCGATCGACTACGTCGTCGTGAAGATCCCGCGCTGGACGTTCGAGAAGTTCCCGAACGCCGATCGCCGGCTCGGCACCAAGATGAAGTCGGTCGGCGAGGTGATGGCGATCGGCCGGACGTTCATCGAAGCGCTCCAGAAAGGCTTCCGTTCGCTCGAACAGGACCGGCGCAGCCTCGGGGACGGCTTTCAGACGACGAACCTTGCCGACCTCGAGGGCATGCTCGCGGAGCCGACCGAGCACCGCCTCCACGCCCTGGAGCAGGCGCTATTCGCCGGGACGAACGAACCCGACGCCGCGCGCGTCACCAGCATCGACCCCTGGTTCGTGGCGCAGATCGGGCGTTTCGCCGAGATCCGACGAGCTCTGGCGGCCGCCGGATCGCTTGACGCTCTCGACCGGGCGACGTTGCGCACCGCCAAACGGGCGGGGTTCTCCGACCTCCAGATCGCGGAGACGCTCGGCATCCCAGAAGCCTCGGTGCGTGCGCATCGGATCGCGCTCGGCATCGTGCCGACCTACAAGACCGTCGACACCTGCGCCGCCGAGTTCGTGGCCCAGACCCCGTATCACTACTCGACCTACGAGGACGAGGACGAGGTTTCAGACAGCGACAGACCGAAGGCGTTGATCCTCGGATCGGGGCCGAACCGGATCGGACAGGGGATTGAGTTCGATTACTGCTGCGTCCAGGCGGCGTTCGCGCTGCGCGACGCCGGTTACGAGACCATCATGGTGAACTGCAACCCGGAGACGGTCTCGACCGACTACGACACTTCGGATCGTCTGTACTTCGAGCCCCTGACGTTGGAAGACGTCATGAACGTCGTCGAGCGTGAGCGGCCCGCGGGCGTCATCGTGCAGCTCGGGGGACAGACGCCGCTCAAACTGGCGAAGGCCCTGGCCGACGCGGGCGTTCCGATCTTCGGGACCTCTCCAGATGCGATCGACCGCGCCGAGGACCGTGAGCGGTTTGGTGCCCTGTTGGCCGATCACGCGTTGCCGCATCCTCCGAACGGAATGGCGCGCTCGATCGACGAGGCGCGTGCAATCGCCAGCTCGATCGGGTATCCGGTGCTGGTGCGCCCGTCGTACGTGCTCGGGGGCCGCGCCATGGAGATCGTTTACGAGGCATCGTCGCTTGAGCACTACATGAAAACCGCGGCCTCGGTATCCCCGCAACACCCGGTGCTCGTCGACCGCTTCCTGGAAGGTGCGGTCGAGGTCGACTGCGACGCGGTGTTCGACGGGAACGAACTGTTCGTCGGCGGAGTCCTCGAACACATCGAAGAAGCCGGGATCCACTCCGGCGATTCGGCGTGCGCGCTGCCTCCGTTCACACTCGGCGAGGACCAGATCCAGACCGTCATCGCCCACACCGATGCCATCGCACGCGCCCTCGGCGTCCAGGGCTTGATCAATATCCAGTTCGCCGTCAAAGACGAAGAGGTCTACGTCCTCGAAGCGAACCCCCGTGCCTCGCGCACGGTGCCGTTCACTTCGAAAGCGACAGGCGTTTCGCTCGCGCAGGTCGCGGCACGCGTGATGACCGGGGCAACCCTCGCAGAGCTGAGAGCCGAAGGTCTCGTTCCCGAACGATCCGTCGGCCACGACGGCATCGATCACGTCGCGGTGAAAGAGGCCGTGATGCCGTTCGAGCGCTTCCCCGGCGTCGACACGATCCTCGGACCCGAGATGCGCTCGACCGGCGAGGTCATGGGCATCGACACGAACTTCGGGGCCGCGTTCGCCAAGGCCGAAGCCGCGGCGGGGGTGAAACTCCCGACGAAGGGAACCGTGTTCATCTCGGTGTCCAACCGCGACAAGCGCGCCGTGATCTTTCCCGCCAAGCGGCTCGCCGACCTCGGTTTCCACCTCGTCGCCACCGGCGGCACCGCCCGCGTGCTGCGCCGCGCCGGCGTCGACTGCGATGTCGTCGAGAAGGTGTCGTCGACTACTCCTGGGGTTCCGAACGTGGTCGACAAGATCGCGGACGGCGATATCGAGCTCGTGTTCAATACCCCCTTCGGGCGAGGGGCGCGCTCGGACGGCTACTTCATCCGCACCGCGGCCGTTGAGGCCGGTGTCCCATCCGTCACAACGATGGCGGGCATGGCCGCTGCGGTCCAGGGGATCGAGGCGTTGATCAGAGGAGAGATAACGGTGCGACCGCTGCAGGATTACCTCGGGATGAACGGGTGATCCAAGCCCACGGCGAGGTTCTTACGCACAAGAAGTACGGCGACGCGTATCACTCGCTCACGATCGTGGCGCCCGAGATCGGCGAGAGGATCCAACCGGGCCAGTTCGTCAACATCCGCTGTGGGAAGGATCGCTCGAACATCCTGCGCCGGCCGTTCTCGGTCTACCGCGTCCACAAGCGAGGGGGCTGGGCATCGACGATCGAGATCGTCTTCGACGTGAGGGGACCGGGAAGTGCGTACCTCTCGGAGCTGCGCAGTCACGCGAGCGTCGACATGATCGGCCCCCTCGGGCGCGGCTTCCAGCTGCCGAAGCGGCGGGCGCACTGCCTGCTGGTCGGCGGGGGGATCGGCGCAACGCCGTTGTTCTTCCTGGCGGACGAGCTCCGGAACGAAGGCCACCGGGTGGACGCGATCCTAGGGGCGCGCAGCGCGAATCTCCTTCTGAACCCCATCGAAGCGCGGCGACTCGGATCCGTGTCTGCGATGACGACCGACGACGGCAGCGCGGGGGAGAAGGGGATCGTCACCGATGTGATGCCCGAGGTGATGGAGCGCTGCAACAGCGAGGTGGTCTACGCGTGCGGGCCACATCCGATGCTCGCCGCGGTGTCGAGGGTCGGCGCCGCGCACAAGGTCCCCGTCCAGGTCGCGGTCGAGGAGCTCATGGCGTGTGGCTACGGTGTCTGCATGACGTGCGTGATGCCTCTGCGCGGCAAGGCCAGGAAAGACCAGCCTCCCGAGGACGCCATCGTGTACGCGCGTTCCTGCACGGAGGGCCCGGTCTTCAACGGCGCTCACGTCATCTGGAACGGCGCGTCGGAACCAGTCGCGCTCGAGCAATCGGAGCTCACTCCCGCGGGCGCGCCGGCGCGTCAGTCCGGCATACCCGGTCCGGGCGACGAGTTCGCTCCTCCAGGGAACTAGCAATGACTCCCTCGCTCGCGACGAGCCTCGGCCCCCTCGAACTCACCTCTCCGGTTCTGGTCGCGTCGGGAACGTTCGGAGCGGGACGAGAGGGCAGCGCGTTCGTCGAGCTCTCGAAGCTCGGCGGAGTGATCGTGAAGTCCATGACGATCGTTCCCTGGAAAGGCAAACCCACTCCGCGCATGTGCGAGACGCCGGCCGGGATGCTCAACGCGATCGGTATCCAGAACAAGGGTGTCGATCACTTCATCGCCGAGGACCTGCCCTGGCTCGTCAAGCACAAGGCCACCGTCTTCGCATCGATCGCAGGGAACACGGTCGACGAGTTCGTCAAGGTCGCCGACAAGCTGCGCACCGGTGGGCGGGGGATCGCGGCGGTCGAACTCAACATCTCGTGTCCCAACCTCGAGGACCGCAACAACATGTTCGCCCACTCGCCGGTCGCAACCGCGGCGGTCGTGGGCGAGGTGAAGCAAGCCCTCAAGCGGATCCCCGTCTTCCCGAAGCTCTCCCCGAACGTCACGTCACTCACCGAGATCGCCTCCGCGGCCCTTGATTCCGGCGCCGACGGGCTGTCTCTCATCAACACCGTCTTCGGGATGGCGATCGAGGTCGAGTCCCGTCGCCCCAAGCTCGCCGGCACGACGGGAGGCCTGTCGGGCCCTGCCATCCGCCCCGTCGCGGTCCGTGCCGTGCACGAGGTCCATCAGGCCTTCCCCCACGTCCCGATCATCGGTCAGGGCGGGATAACGAACGCGAGCGACGCCCTGGAGCTGATCCTCGCCGGGGCCACGGCGGTCGCGGTCGGGACCGCCAACTTCGTCGAGCCGCGCGCCGCGATCGACGTCTCCGCGGGGATAGCCGACTACATGGAGCGTCACGGAGTCGCCCGCGTCGAGGAGCTTGTCGGCGCGGTGAAGCTCGAAGGGTGAAGTCGTCGGTAGCGATCGACAACCCCATCTGCGTCGCGCTCGATTCCAGCGACGCAGAGCGCGTGCGGGAGCTCGCGCGTGCCACGCGTCCGACCGTCGGCCTATTCAAGGTCGGGCTCACGGCTTACGTGGCGCATGGCGCGACTCTCGTCACCGAGCTCGCCGCGGAGCGTCCTGTGTTTCTGGACCTAAAGCTGCACGACATCCCCGCGCAGGTTGAAGGAGCCGCGCGCGCGGCCGCGGACACCGGCGCGTCGTTCGTCACCGCTCACGCGCTCGGGGGACCCGCGATGATCTCCGCCGCGGTGAACGGCGCGGGGGAGACGAACGTTCTCGCGGTAACGGTCCTCACGAGTTTGTCGGCCGAGGATCTGAACGCGCTCGGCATCGAACGATCGCCGGCCGACCTCGTGATGAAACTCGCGCACACCGCCCTCGAGGCGGGCGCGTCGGGACTCGTCTGCTCGTCCCATGAGGTCGCGGCGCTACGCGATCGTTTCGGAAGACGCGCGGAAGGCGGGCCGCTCTTGGTGGTCCCGGGCATCCGCGACGCGCCGACCGACGACGACCAGCGTCGCACGATGTCGGCCAAAGGTGCCGTCGATGCGGGTGCCGACATCGTGGTCATCGGCCGCCCGATAACCGCGTCCGACGATCCGGAACAGGCCGCACGGACGATCCTCGAAAGCCTCGAGTGAACCAATCGGAGGTCCTGGACGTACTGGAACGAAAGGGCGCAGTCCTGAAGGGCCATTTCCTTCTGTCATCGGGCCGACACTCTGATGTTTTTGTGCAGAAATTCCGCGTACTTGAGCATCCCGGCCTCGCGCAGCGCTTCGGCGATTCGATAGCGCGCTCGTTCGACGGGGAGTTCGATGCGGTCGCGGCCCCCGCGGTCGGCGCGGTTGTACTTGGGTTTTGCACTGCGCTCGCCGCGGGCACGAGGTTCGTGTTCGCCGAACGAAGCGACGACAAGATGGCGTTTCGGCGTGGTTTCGAGCTTGACCCTCGCGAGCGCACCCTGGTAGTGGAGGACGTCATCACGACCGGAGGGTCGGCCGCCGAGGTCGTCGACCTCGTGCGAGCGAGCGGCGCCGAGCCGATCGGGATTGGGGCCCTCATCGATCGCGGCGATCCTGCGCGCGCGACGAGTTTCGGCGTGCCGCTGCGCGCCCTGGTCTCTCTGCAGGTTGGGTCCTGGGACGTCGCCGATTGCCCCCTCTGTGCCGCGGGCGCGCCCCTCGACGACCCCGGCTCGAGACGCTTGCATTCCTAGTCCTATAATCCCGACGGCTCGACAACACCCCGAAGAATCGTCCGCAAGGAGGACGCATGCCGCTTCCCCCTCCGCTCACCGAAGAGCAGCGTCGCGATGCCCTGGCGAAGGCCGCGATCGCCCGACGCAAGCGAGCGGAACTCAAGGAAG
>JALZEA010000173.1 GCA_030862265.1 Actinomycetota bacterium
GCCATGACGGACGAGAACGGCGTGGCGACCATGGACGTGAAGCAGAAGAACGCGCCGGCGGGGCAGGGCTACACGGCGGTGTTCGCGGGCGACGAGCTATACGAGGGCTCGAGGGCAACGGCGACCGCATAGCGCCCCGGGAATCGCGGCGCGGCGTGGGGGTTGTCTAGACTCGCGCGGAGGCCCTCGTAGCTCAGGGGATAGAGCACAGGTTTCCTAAACCTGGTGTCGCAGGTTCGAATCCTGCCGGGGGCACCCACGAAACCGCAGGTCAAGGGCTGAATCTTGCCTTTCGCCGTCCCGCAACGTACGCTTGATCAGCGGAAAAGTCCGCAAAAAGTCCGCAAGGCCTCAGGCGGTGGCGAGTGGCGTCGATCAAGAAGGTCCCCCGGAAGCGCAAGGACGGCTCGCGCAGTCACGCCTGGAAGGTCCGCTACCGCGACCCCGACCGCGTCGAGCGGAGCCGTACTTTCCGCACCGAGGCGGACGCGAGGCGCTTCGCGAGCAAGATCGAGGTCAGCGTCAACGAGGGCACCTACATCGACCCGTCGCTAGGCCGAACCCAGTTCAAGAGCTGGGCGGAGGACTGGCTGGAGGCAAGCGAGCCGGCGCTCAAGCCCCACACGATCTCCGGGTACCGGACCCTCCTGCGAAAGCACGTCGTCCCCGCCCTCGGATCCATGCAGCTGGCCAAGGTGCGAGCTATCGACGTGAGGCGTTTCGTGGCCGAGCTGTCGAACGGGGGCCTGAGCTCCTCACGCGTCCGGTCGACGTATTTCCTCGTCCAGGCGATCTTCCGGGCCGCGGTCGAGTCCGGGTACATCGGACGCTCCCCTTGCGTCGGCGTAAAGCTCCCTCGGAGTGTCGTGCGCGAAATGAACTTCATCAGCGCGGACCAAGTGAAGGCGATCGGGTCGGCGGTGCCGGAGCAGTACGAAGCGCTGATCCACCTCCTGGCCTTCGGCGGCCTGAGATGGGGTGAAGCCGCTGCGCTACGGCGGAAGCACGTCAACGTCCTACGGAGGCGCGTGGAGGTAGCGGAGTCGTTGGCGGACGTGGACGGGGAGTTGATCTTCGGACCTACGAAGACGCATCAGACCCGCGTGATCACGCTGCCCAAGAAGACAACCGAGCTCCTGCGCCTCCACCTCGAGAGCTTTGTCCAGGCGGACCGGAACGCGCTCGTGTTCACGTCGCCGCAGGGAGACCCGCTGCGGTCGCCGAACTTCAGGCGGCGGGTGTGGTGGCCAGCGCTGGACGAGGCGGAGGTGTCGCGAGAGGTGCGAATCCACGACCTGCGCCACACCTGCGCGTCGCTGATGATCATGCAGGGGGCCCATCCGAAAGAGATCCAGCATCAGCTCGGCCACAGCAGCATCTCTGTGACCCTCGACCGCTACGGCCACCTCTTCCCGGACCGTCAGGACAAGGTGGCCGACGCTTTGGACGAAATCATCTAGCCGGGCGGCAAGCTCCCGATGAAGAAGCTCAAGTACAAGAAGGGCGACGCGGTCGGCCCGTGGACGCTACTCAATCCCTTAGGGACCGGCAGGAACGCTGAGGTGTGGGAGGTCGACCAGACCGCGCCCAAGGCCATGAAGATCCTGCTCAACACGAAACCTCTGAGCGAGCCATTCAAACGGTTTGGGTACGAGCGCGCCATCCTCGAGAAGTTGAAAGGAAGGCAGGGGGTCCTCCCGTTGCTTGAAGCGCAAACGCCCGACCAGCCGTCGAAGAGACGCCCTGCATGGCTTCTCTTCCCGGTAGCCACTCCGTTGCGCGACGCTCTCGCGGACGCACCGTTCGAAGTTGTCGTTCGTGCGATGCGCGACCTTGCGCGCGTACTAGATGGTCTGCACGCCGAGGGGATATTCCACCGAGACATCAAGCCCGAGAATGCTTTCCGGTTCGGGCACGCGTTCGTCTTCGGTGATTTCGGTCTCGTCGATTTTCCAAACAAGGAAGAGATCACTCACCTCCGCGAAGACGGGCGCGGTCCTGGACCGCTCTACTACCTTGCGCCCGAGCTTCTAATGTCGGGCGATGTCCCGCCCGGCCCAGCCGACGTCTATGCCTTCGCCAAGACCATCTGGGTCGTCGGTTGCGGTCAGCGATTACCGATTCAAGGCCCGCTCGATCCGGCCACCCCCGCGACCCGCCTGAGCGCCTACGTGAACGACCCTCGGGCCACGCTGCTAGATAGGCTTCTCTACCGCGCCACGCGTACCGACGCCGGCGACCGTCCCTCGATCGGAGAAGTCGCGGACGAGCTAGAAGCGTGGCTCAGGGAGCCGGGTGATCCGACATGGCCCGACGTGGACGAGCTGATAGCAGGAATCGTTGCAGCCGGAGAACCAGAGAGGCGCCGCGGGGAGGAGATTGCGCAACTGATCGCGCTCGCGTCGACATCCCTCAATGCCTTAGTTGACGGCATAAGACCTTTGGAGGCCGCGTACGACAAGATGAAGCTGTACCGCGTTCCACGAGATGAAGACGACATAGTGTTCCGTGCCTTTCGGCGGCCGCAAACGATAGGGACTGCTCGCATCATCCAGGAGTGGGGACTTGCGACCCGCGTCTACGCCGAGAAGGGCGGCATGAGGTTTTTCATGGCAACCGGGTACGGAATGCAGTTACGTGAGGACGGGAGTGCAAGACTGGGCGCCGGCCATATCGTCGGGTACCTGACCGGCGGCTCCCGGGAGAACTTCCTCGAGAGCTGGATCTGGGACACCGGAGATCTCGACATCGGGTCTGCGACGGAGGAAACCGAGCGAAAAGCCGTTATCGACAACGTCATCGACGCCTTCCCCCACGCGCTTGCGCGGTTTCGTGCGGCACTGTCGGGCGGGACGCAACCGTGAGACCCATTCGGTTCCACTGATGTGGCTGCTTCAGCACGGACACGGGCAGACTGGTCCTATGCTCACGCGAACGCCCCTCATCCGTCAGCGTTGAGGTGGCGGGTTCCGCACCACGATTCTGAATCCGAGGTCCCAATAGGCGTTGCACGGAGGGTCATCGAGTCGAAACGATACGTGACCAGCGAAGCGCTCTCGGCTGTACCACGACCCTCCGCGCACGATGCGCTTCTCAAGCCCGCGGTCGGCGCCCTCCGCCATCTGGGTATCGCCTCGAAGGGCTGACGGAGACCTTGTCCACTCCCAGACGTTCCCGGCCATGTCGGCGGGTCCGTCCTGATCGTCGTCGGCGTAGAAGCCCACTGGAAGTGCTCCGAACCTAACGATCGCAGGCTCTTGGTCAGGTTCGCCGAAGTGTCGGGTCAGGCACTTTCCTTGTTCGAGTTCGTCGCCCCAAGGATACGCGCGCCTCGAGCGTGAAGGCCCCTGGCCGGCTGCCCACTCCCACTCAACCTCAGTCGGCAGGTCGATGCAGGAAGATTCCGATATGGTTCCCCGCGTCTTCCACTGATCTTCGATCCATCTGCAATACGCGAGAGCCTCCCACCAGTTCACTCCGACGACCGGGGCCGTCGGCAGGTTGAACCTGGAGTCTTGCCAGTAGAGAGGTTGACTCCGCTTCATAGTGCGCCGGGCAATTCGCGTTGTCTGATTCTGGCTATAGAGCGCGAACTCGGGCTCCTGAAACTCCTTCACAAAGTTTAGGTCCTTCTGACTTTCCCAGACGCCCATAAGTTCAGCAATGAAGGCTGGGTCTTGCGCACGCCAACGTCGCGCCTCGTCGCTCTCCCACCAACGCTCTTCGACATACCCACCTGCGTCTATGAACGCCTCGAACTCCGAGTTCGTAACTGTGAAACGGCCGAGAAGGAACTCTGGAACGCTTACCTCTACGGGGGGACTTGACGGGACTCTTTTTTCTTCCCTCATCGGAAGGGGCTCTACTGTTCCTATATAGCCCCCGCCGGCGCGTACGGTCACCAAACGAGGGCTAGCAGCGTCGTCGGCGAACCTCGGATCCCCGAGCCTGCTCACAGTCGAGAGTGCACGCATCCGCATCTCCGTCGAAACGTCCTGGCGACGGTAAATCGCAAAGATCGTTTCGATCGCGCGTAACCAGAGGCCAGAGAAGTCGGGATCATGATCAGTGACACCACTCGGTTCCAAGGCACTTCCGAATCCGTAGATCACTATTGCGCGCTTTCCCAGCTCGTCGAGGAGTTCGCCCGCAAGACACGCACCACCTAATGAGGTCTCTGACTCCGCATCCGCGCAGTTAGGTAATGCCAGCGCCGTTTCGGCATCCGAAAGGAGTTTCTTGATAAGCAGGAACAAGTCAGCAATTCCCCGTCCGTCACTTTGATGAATGCCCGCCATCAAGTGAAAGACCTCTCTCCAGTCCTCGAGCCGCGCAAGAGAGATCCTGTAACTTCTGTGTGCTCGTCTGCACAGGTATTGAGCGGCGAGGCACTCTTGAAACGTGCGGTGCGTGAACTCCGCTACATCGACACGTGTCTCCTGCAAGAGTCCAGTCGACGTGCGCCCGATGAACCGGTCGACGTAGGCATTGACGGTGTCGCGCTCGAGCTGCGCATCGGCAAAGGGCCCGTCCAAACCCACGAGTTCTTCACGAATGAAGGCGCGCAAATGCTCCGTCGACATTTCGAAGAGGGGAGATCCCACAACGACAGGACCCCTCGCGTGCGCTCGTCCGTCACTTACGCACCCGCGAAGCATGTCAAACGCGAGCCGCTGCGCCATTGGCTCGAGAAGAGCGTCATCGACGATACCTTCGGCCCACTCTCCCTCCTCCTCCCTCCACTGCGGCCGAACGAGGAGATACTGCACCGCCTGCTCAAGAAAAGCCGAGCGCCCTTGGCGAAAGAACCTTCCCGACGATCCCATCATGCATAGGAGCGCCGCCAACAAGGGCGTGCGAGCCATATCTCGCAGGTCGCTATGAGTCTCGATGAGAGCCCGCGTCGCTTGCAAGTGAGCTTCTGCCCAGCCCGTCCGGCCTTGCTCAGCATGGATGTGCCACAGCTCTATGTAGGAGTCCAGATGATCTTCGGTAAAGGGGGTGAGCTCAATGGCGGGGAGAGCGATGTGGCGCTTCTGACGCGGATTCATGTAGTCGCCAGTGCGACATGTTACAAGCAGCCGATTGGCAGAGGAGAGGAGGTCGGTATTCAGCCGCGTCAACAACGCCGACAGGTTGTCGGACGGAACCTCCTCGAGCCCATCAAGAAGGAACCACAAATGTCCCGTCGCAGACAACTCGAGGAGCTCCCTTGCCAACGCCTCCTCGAACCCAAGAACACGTCTCATGAGGTCTTCTAAGCTCTCCCACACTCCGCACGCGTGGAGGCTCCTCATGTTGACTCGGACGGGTACCCACCCGCGCCTCGTTCGTTTGGCGTCCTCTGCTGCCCGATTCGCGAGCAGACTGCACAAGGTCGACTTCCCGTGGCCTGGCGGCGCCAGGACGACGACCTGCCTCAGCGCCGTCGTATTCAGTGCGGCGTCTACCGCGGCCACAGGGCCCTCCATGAGAAGAGCACGCTCCGCGCTCGAAAGGTGCGTAGGAAGATAGCGATCCTCCACCAGGCGGATTTCCGGGTTGACCCAGACATCTCTCAACAGCAGCTGGTTTCGTTTCAGCAGGTGCTGCGGGTTTCCAAACCGGAGACGCTCTGTTGAACTCATCACCTCGGAGAGATGCTGATCCAGCACGCTAGATGGGGGAATACGCGGTTTTTCAAGCGCACGTGGCGCGATCGGAATCTTCCCTCCGCGTTCGCCACTGTTAGGCATCGACCTGACCATTTCCGAGTTTCGAAGCTAGGATGTGGGTGTTTAAGGTGACGTCGTCGATCCCTTGCAGGTCGCCTCGCGGCGTACGGCGCCAGCATGCGCCCGACGAGTCAACAAAGTCCAACTGGCACTCTGGGCGACTGAGCGCTTGAGGCTCGATCTCGGTAGCAACCTTGGTCATGCCCGGCAAGAGCACTCCGAAGTCGGCCACGCTCAGGACAAGTTCACCACTGTCTGCGTCATCCGTCACCCTTAGCACCCAGGCCCGAACCGGAGTCGGAGTCATATTGTTGAACTCGATGAACCAAGTAGCTGATGTCTCCTCTTGCTGCAAGGTCATCCAGCAATAGACTTGTGTCCTCTCCTTTTCCTCGCGTAGCGCCAATTCGTTCCATCGGTCACGTCGCTCCTGTCGGATTCCATGAAATGCGACGGTCACCGCGAGAAGCGTCGCGAGATTCGCAGCCCAATCCCCCATCGTTCCCCAGCGCGTGTAGTTGATTCCCTCGCCGAAAAGCCTCAGTCCCCAAACATTGATACCTAGAAGGAAGAGCATGCTGAACAGGAGCGCCCACTTTGTTGCCGGGGAAACCCACCACCGCCTCCACGTCTCTCTAAACTCGACGAGAGTCTCTTGCAAACGAGTCACGCTCAGACCCCGGACCCCTACGACGCTATGGCGAAGGGAGGCGCCTGTCCCGCCTCCACCGCAACGATATTGGCTGCCGCCATTTCAGCCATTCGCAAGACAGCCTGTTCGCTCAGATACGCGCAGTGAGGCGTAACGAGGAGGGACTCGGGGATCAGGGACAGCAGCCCGTGTACGTCCTCCGTTGGGAGCGGAGTAGGTTCGGTGTAGTAGCCGTCGAAAGCTGCACCCGAAATGCCACCTGACCGCAGTGCCTTGGCAAGAGAACCGGGATCAACGAGCTCCGCACGCGCGGTATTGACGAGAACGCCTCCCGCACCCAGCGCCTGGAGTTCTGCCTCGCCGATGAGCGCGTCGTTTGCCCCGGGAACGTAAGCACAATGCAGGGAAACGATGCTCGCGCTTCGGCAAACGTCCGTGGGCGTATCGAGCCTCGTATATCCGAGGCTTTCGAGCTCAGGCTTCCTCGACCGGTTCCAATAAACAATTTGGCTTCCAAACGCCGCCGTAGCGATTCTGGCGACAGATTGACCGATGTGCCCCATTCCAATGATCCCGATGGAAGCGCCAATAAGCGAGGGCGTGCTCTCCTCACTCCACACGCCGCCAGCAACGCCCATCGTTCGCTTGCAGACCCCACGAACCGCATCGAGCATGAGTGCGATCGTGAACTCAGCCACTGCTTCGGCGTTCGCGTGTGGTGTGTAGCAAAACGCGATCCGCTCACGATCGGTGGGGAGCTCGATGAACGACTCGAAGCCCGTCCCAAGAAAGCACACAAGGCGAAGGTCCGAGAGAGTCCCCCAGACCCCCTTGGTCATTGTTTCTGATCCTCCGAGAATGTAGCCCCAAGCGCCCTCGAGACGTTCCACGACCGACTCCTCGTCGAGATCGCCGGGGATGCTCACGATCTCAAAACCTCGGGCTTGGAGCTCTGCTGAGACAGCTTTCGGGAAAGTTGTTCCGCTAATGACTATTGACTTCATTACGCACCTCGCTTTGCAAGTTAGTAGTCGAACCCTGCACACTTTCGCCCCTTACCAACGGGAGGGTCATGCACCGAATCCCGCCGCCTACCTTTGAAATCTCAGTCAGATTCACCTCTAGACAAGTGAGGCCGCGACGCTCCAGTTGACCGACAATCCGGCGATGTCTCCTGTCGAGCACCACGCGGTTGGCACCAAGACAGAGCACATTGGTTCCGTGCTCCTCGAACTCATCGGGCGTCACCTCGACGAGGTCGAACTCCCGAAGGACAGCGGGAACTCCGTCCCTTAGCGCGGGACGGTAGACCAGCCCAGTTCCGCATCCGATGAGCGTTAGAGCCACATCTAGATGAAGGATGCCGTCCCGAAGGAAGATCGGCACTCCAAACCGGCCCGACAGCTGAGAGCAGAGAGCCTCAAAGCCCTCGGCAGTGCTGCGCTCTCCTATACCGACGCACACGAAGTCTGGCGCTACGAGAACATCCCCCCCTTCGAGAAACCCTTTTTCGAGAGTGCGAACAGTTGCGGACGGTTCTATGCAACTGCGGACCAGCTCAGGTTCTCCGGCCCTCAATGAGTGACGCATGCGCGCGACGTACAACGCGTCGTCCACCACCACTGCAGCGTCGCGCGCATTGAACTGGAGAGGGTGTCGAGCAGTTGTCGGTATGTCTATGATCGTCCGAACCTCTCGCGCCAGCAATTCGCGCACTGCATCATGTTCCGCTACGACCGCGGCTTGGGTCGGGCCACTCCGGCTGCCGTAGAAGGCGCGTTGCGTTTTGTTTACCGGAACCGTTTGCCGGTAATAGGTCGGTCGCGCCAAAGCCACTTCCAGTAGCGGATCCCAATCACATGCCACTGCAACCGCGGCACAACCTCGCATCGACGACTTATCTACCAAGGCGGCGTCAGCTCCCCAGCCGCGAGACGGCGTCCGTAGCTGCCGACCCGAACCCCGCTCTCGGAGACAGTGGCCCACTGTGCGAAACGCTCTGATCCAAGGCGTGCCTGGGGAATCGTCGCGCCAAGCGGGACGAATTCCAAAACCTCATTCTTACCTCGGAGACCTCTCGCTACGATCGACACGGCGATTGCAGCGGCTCCTGTCGACGACGAAAGAGTCTCGCGAAACAGGTTTCGCTCGTAAGATCTGTACCGAATTTCTCCGTCAATCAATGAGGCGGACATAACGTTGATCCCCTTCGGAAGCAATTCTCGCAAGCGCTCATTTAGAAGGTCCCCGGTCGCCTGAATCTGGATGGCATCCGTAGGAACAGCGCGGGGCTCCTCAAGGAGAACCAGATGCGGCTCGCCCGTATACACGATGGTCGCGAGCAGGGGGAGCCCTTCGGGCGTCCGAATCTCAGACAGTATCGGTGCGACGATTTCGGTGACATCAAAGACGGAGGTAGATCCGATTGGCTTTAGTAAATGTCCCGCCGGATCAAGGAACTCATCGGGAGGAGCTTCTACTGCTCCGAGGTCAATCTCGAATGCCCAGACATCGTCTCGCCGCTCCACAATGACGCGGCAATCCATCGGCTTCGACGTGGACGCTGCCACTCCAAAGAGAAGCGACGCTTGTGGAGCCTCATCGCGGCAAGCGAGCATCGCCGCCGCACACCCTAAGCCATTTCCGCACATCGCGGCCTCGCTGCCGTCGGGCTCGATCATCCGAAATTCACCACGGCGATCGCTTTGTGCATCCTGCAGTTCGATCAACAGGAGATTGTCGGCGCCAAGGCCGAAATGAGGGCTACAGCTCCGGAGGGAAAGGGCTCGAAGTGTGCCCTCTGAATATCCTGGAGCGCGGGAGCCAGCCACGATCACGAACGAGTTTCCCTGTGCGGTCCACTTCTCAAAGCGCACACATCCCGACGCCATGAGCACACCGTCGTCCTTCATGACGCTCGAAATCTTGAAGGGGTAAATTCGACAGGCATGGAGTCGGTCGTCCCTTTAAGGACATAGGCTGCAACAGCGTCCCCCACGGCTGGCGCCATCGTTATCCCTAGACCAATAAAGCCGGTCGCGATGAGAACTCGGGGATCATCAGTGGGGCCCAGAATGGGATCTCTATCAGGTGCCTGCGGACGCCACCCTCGCCACGATCCGACGATGTCGAATTCTGCAATAGCCGGCACGAGTTCACAGTTGAGGGCCAGGAGATGCATCGCCTGCTCGACGGTTATTTGATGCCGACTCAGCCGATCCAACACCTTCGGTGGGCGCGCCTCGCGAGCGTACGTTACGCCGAGAAAAAGTCGACCGTCACGCCTCGGAGTAATGAATGCATGCTTCTTGTACACATGCCTCTCGAGAATCTGGCGTCCACTCGGAGAAACCACTGCCATCGCGTCGCCCCGCACCCACTCAAGCTGAGGAAGTTCAACGCCTTCCACGTACCTTGAGGAAACGCCAGTGCATAAGACGACATAGTCGCAGTACAGAGTTGCCGAATCCCTCGCAATCTTCACCCTTAGGCCGGACTCACTCGAGTTGATTTCCGTCACAGGTGAGTCGAACAAGACGGTGACGTCGGTACTGTCCTGGAGAGCAAGGTGGATCGCCTCGAAATACTGCTCACGGTCCAGCCACGGCTCGTCGAGCCACAGCGCCCCAACGTACTGCCCGACGAGAGAGGGCTCCAGATCAATCACGGCCTCACGGCTCAGGAGCTCACTGTCATAACCAGCGCTAGTGAGTTCATGGTGGAGGGCGACCCCCTCCCCCTTGGTGACCTCATCGGAGAAGAGGTCAAGAAGTCCTTTGTCTCCGACGTCGATCGGTCGCCCCAGAAAATGAGACAGGCGTGGAATCCAATGGTCTCGGTACGAATCGACCGAGCGCGCCGCAAAGCGTCGAGAGGCGCCTCGGAAGTATGGGTCGGAATAGGGCGTCAAGCTACCAAACCCCGCCGCCGAGGCATTGCCCAGCAGCTCCGATGTCGCCTCAGCAAGCGTTACCGAGATGCCATGATCGCTTAGCGCGAGAGCCACGCTGGTCCCAATGATGCCGCCACCTACGATGATGACGTGCATTGCCCCGAGCCACAGGACGCTTGCCTTCGAATTACGCCAGCAGCCAACTCCGCCATGGCGAGATTAGAGCAGGTATACCCTCCGCTTCACAAGGGGGTTACTTCGATGAACCTCCTCGGATGTGGAACCAGATGCCGCTAGGGCGCTCACACCGCAGACCCCTGCCCACCAACTTGCCAGGATCGAGGCCTCAGTACGTGTCGGAGAAGACTGCGGATCCGCCTCCATTTGATGTGGTGCAGTCGTCAGGGAGTCGCCTACTTCTTAGGTTCAGGGGCGAATTCGAGCTACTCGTTCGCCTCGGGTCCCCGACGCAACTTGCATCTGGCGGCGGTCGAGCGTGAGAAGTCTGCGACAGCGTAAGCCGTGCCGCTGATGCCCAGATTGCAAGCGCTCTTGTCGGGTACGAACCGCGTGATGGACGGGAATGGTGAACACGCGTCTTTGCTTCTTCAAGGTCCACTCGATATCGCATGGGACGAAGTAGGCGCAGAATGGGAACACTATCTCCGCCGCAGATTGAGCGAGCGGTTGGGGAACGTCAGCACGTACAACCAATGGTTCGGTCCCCCGGTCACCAACGCCGTCTACTACGATTTCCGGATAACCGCCCCAGCCGTAGACTGCCACTTGCGTGTCGTGCCTGGGGCTGCCGGCGCTGAGGTTCTGCTAGTGGGACCGTCAGAGGAAGCCTTGGCGCGAGATCGGGACCTTTGGCTCGACGCCGTCGAAACGGCAGTCAGCGAACTCGGGTCAGAACACCCAGAGCACTCATGGTACTCGCTCCTAACTTGTGAACCAGTGTTCGGGGGAGAGACACAGCTACTAGAAGCCGCTGCTCAAGTTGATTCAATGAAGATCACGCCCTCCGGCGTCATCTATTGGGAGTACCAGCCCGACAAGGCGACGCTTGACGGCCTCGCTGAGTCGTGGTCCTCGCCCGTACGTATCGAGGGCACCGATAGGGGGTTCAATTTCTCAGCGGCGCAACTCAAGGCCGTGAAGAGTGTCGCGAGACTTCGGGCGATCCTCTCGGTCGTGTTCGATGAGCGGTGGGTCATCAAGCTGTCGCCGCTTAGGAGACGAATCCCTGTTCCGCAAACCCACCCCGACTTTGGCCCTTCAGAGCATCCTCAAGACATCGAAGGTTACGCGCACAAGCGCGTATCACTCCCAGCCTGGATAGACCAAGCATGGAAACGAGCCGACGAGCAACCAGACCTCGCGGACGCTCTGGCTGTCTATCAAGAAGCACTGGATCTTTGGGATGGCCACCCATCCATGGCCCTGGTCTGTCTCATTGGGGCGATCGAGGGGATGGGGGCGAAGTACCAGGATCTCGTCCGGTGCGAATGCTGCTCCGACTGTCAAATCCACGTGGGCTCTGGGAAGCGGTTCCGAGCAGCCTTGAGTGTTGTCATGTCGAGGCATGAAGCGGGCCCCCTCATCGCCGCCTATTCCCCCAGGTCCGAGACCGTCCACGCAGGCCGGCTTCATGGGAGCGAGCACACAGCGGGAGCGTTAGGACTTGGCCTCACCCAAGCCGACCCAGTGTCGGACTTCGAGGTCGGCCTCATAGAGAACCTGAGGGCAGCCACTCGGGAGATTCTCCTTCGTGCACTGAAAGGTGAACTCCCGGAGCTGCGGGCTTGGTGATGGAAGAAGGAGCAAGACGTCCGTTCCCACAAGGAGGGATAGAAGTCGTCGGGCCTTCGCCGCTGCCGAGCCCACCAAGGAACTCCGGCGTGTCCTCGGTCGAGCGACGCCCGCTCGGTCCCGTCACGCCCCTGACGCCTCTCCGCGACGAGCCCGTCTCGTCTGGCTCAGGGATACTGGAGCACACATGTCCAACGCCACGTGGAAAGCGCAACTCCTAATAGCCCACGAACAGGGCCCAGACGCAGCTCCCGAGGCAGACGGGTATCCAGTCACTCTTCTAGTTGGAGTCCCAGAGGGACGGTTGCAGGCCACTGAGGCGAACGGACGAAAGCACTGGCTTCGTCTTCACACGGGCGACGAGGCCGCTTTCCTCGCGGATATCATCGCTCCAACGGAGCGGGAGATTCGGGACGACAGTATTCGGTGGGTCATTGTCCCTGGTCGGGATCCCGCCGATAAGACAGTCAACTGGCACCTCTTCCTCGACGGCGCCTCGGCCGAGGAGTATGAGGATTTCCTGAAGCGACTGCAGGAGGAAGGTTGCCAGCCGCCGGTGCGACACCCGCCGGGATAGTGTCGCTGCCCGACGGCATCGCACTCTTCGCACCTCACCCCAGGCGGTCCTCGACCCGACGCAGCAGACGTGACGGCGTCGTGCCGAGGGCGGCCGCAAGGCGGAATAGGGTCGCAATCGAAGGCGAGTGCAACGCCCGCTCCAGCTGGCTGACGTAATTTCGGTGGAGTCCGGCCTCGTTGGCGAGTGCCTCCTGCGAAAGGTCGGCCGCGACTCGCGCTTCTCGCAAGACCTCGGCGAGCGCCTGCTCCAACGTTAGTCGGCCCACCGCCGCACTATCGCATTCTTGAACACGATTCCTCCACACAGTATAGTGCGTATCGGCGCTCGGGGGCGCCGACGGTGACCGCCTGTCTCCAGGAGGCGAAATGACAGATCGACGCTTCGTAGAACTCTGCGACGACTCCCCCGGATCGGGCCGTAGATGGACTCCCGTCGTGCGCTTGGCGATGCTCAGCAACACACCCGCCGTCGTCGGCGTGATACAGGCGCATAGCGTCCGGAGGACGTTCGCCGTCCGTCGCAGGAACGTTCACACAAAGACGGGCTATCAGCGGGGACTGTCAAAGTCCCGCGTCGGTCGTCTCATGAAGGATCTGCGGGAGAACCGAGTCGACCTCCCGACTGCGATCCTCTTCAACCTTCGGGACTTCGATCCCCATCGTCACCTCGCCGAACGACCGGGAGGCCTGTACTTCCGGCACGACCCCGAGACCCTCTACGTCGTTGACGGCCAACACCGGTTGGAGGCGCTTGCATGCTTGGTCGATGAGGACGAGGAGCGGTGGGGACGTTTCGAGGTTCCCTTCGTATGCCTCCTCGGCGCGTCCGAGAGCCAGGAGAGACGGCAATTCCACGTCGTGAACTCGACGGCCAACAACGTCCCGCGGGGCCTCGCGCTCGACCTCTTGAGGCAGCGGGCCGACTCCGAACCCGGCTTGATTCGTGCGTTGACCGAGACCGGCGACACCTGGAAGATCGAAGCGCAGCGCGCCGTGGAGCAGCTCGCGGCGACGCGGCTATGGCGGCGGCGGATTCGTTTTCCCGGCCAGCCCAAGGCGGAGACGACGGTCGGCTCCGCGGGCGTGGTGGCATCGTTGCGTCCGTTGCTAACCAGTCCATACTTCGGCGCGATTTCGACCGTCGACCAGGTCCGAATCCTGAGCGCGTACTGGCACGGTATCGAGAAGGTCGTTCCGGAGTGCTTCGTGTGCCCGCAGAAGTACGCGCTGCAGATGACGATCGGCGTCAACGTATTGCACGGCCTGCTGGTCTCGGTCCTCGAGTGCGTGCGCTCGGCCGACCGGTCCGTTGTGGAGCCGGAGGTTTACGCCGACATCCTCAACGGTGTCCTGCCTGAGCTAGAGAGCGACGCGATCCGCGGCGAAGCCGCTCGCGGCCCCGACTTCTGGCTCAATGCCGGCGCGGGAGCCGCTGCGTCGTATTCGAGCAGCGCAGGAAGGCGCGTTCTCATCGCCAAGCTTCGCGCGAAGCTGCCCCCGCCGGTTGCGGCGTAGAGCAACGGTGTCGAGTGCAACCCAGAGCATCACAGGCAGGCGGCAGCGATGTCTGACGTCGGATTCACCGGCGCGCCGCCTCCTGGGTGTATCTCGAAGTGGAGGTGCGGCTGCGTCCCTACCGCGTTCCCCGTCCTGCCGACGTAGGCGACGACTTGACCGCGTCGTACCTGAATGCCGCTCGCTCGGACGGCGTTGGAGCTGTTGTGCGCGTAGTAGTAGGTGTCCCCGTTCGTAGCTCGGATCCAAAGCGAGATCCCGCCGATGTCGTCGTCGACGTTCTCGACGAGGAAGGTGGTGCCGTCGGTCACGGCGACCAACGGCGTTCCTACCGAAGCGAACATGTCGACGCCTTCGTGGGACCGGCCGCCGGAGCGAGCCGCGCCGTACGTGTCGGTGAATGAGACGTTGCCGGCGACGGGGCACGCGAGAGAGGTCCCGAGATGAGCCGGGAGGCCGTGACGTTGATACCGTCGCGCCCTAGCCAGCACCCTCGCGACGTAGGAATCCGAGTGGTTGTAGGTCCAGATCGCATCGGCGAGTCGCTCGGGATCGCCTGCCCCGTTGGCGCATAGGAGGTTCGCGGCGCTGAAGACCGCATCCTCGAGATCGTTGATCCTGGCGCGACCGTCTCCGTCCCCGTCGACCCTGTATGCCTTGAACGTGCTCGGAAGGAACTGCATCGGACCCCGCGCCCCTTTAGACGAGACTGCCGGGCCGGTGCCGTGACGCCTCTCTTCGTAGTGGATGGCGGCGAGGATCGACCAGTCGAGGCCGTCGCACGTCGCGGCTGCATCCTCGTAGAGGACGCCAAGGTCCGACTCCTGCGCCGAACCGACCAAGGCCCCCACGGCCGCGAGAGGCAGCACGAGAAGCAGCATGAACGCCGCCACGGCGATGGTGAGGCGCTTCATCGTGGGGAACGGCGGGAACGGCCGCGCTGACGCTCTGCGAACCAGGGTCGAAGACGGATGCGTGCCGGTGGAAGGTGACCGTAGACGAGGACGCCGTCGCCCGGCCTGATCCCGCGAAGGACGTGCGCCGGTGCGAGCGTCCTCAGCGCGGTGGAGCTCGTAGTCGAGTGCGAACCCTCCGACCCTCTGGTGACCGCGGCCTGCAGAACCTCCTCGTCGCCCAGCAAACGGGACACGTACTCGAGCGTCTGCGGGTCGGAGACACCCGACAGGACGATCTTGGCGCGGTGGTTGTTGACGACTGTTGGCGCCCGGTCGCCATACCGGTTCGCGATCTGTGCAAAGTCGTGGAAGACGGTGACGAGCTCGATGCCGTGGGCAGATGCTGTCGAAGCGAGCGTGTCGAGCTCCGGGAGAGGTGCGATGTTGGCAGCCTCGTCGAGTACGAGGAGGAGCGGCGGGTCGAGCGGGGAACCGCGGCGGGACGACAGCTCGTACGCGTGGTTCACGATCGACTCGAGGAGCGTCTGGAACAACGGCCGCAACCGCTTCTGCTCGTGCGAGGGCGCCGCGACGTAGAGCGTGTGCTGCCCTCCGTCCAGCAACTCGGCGGCCGAGAAGTCACACCTCTCTGCGGACCGGGCTACGCCGGGGTCCTCGTACGCCATCAGAATTCTCTCCGCCGTGGCGTAAACCGAGCTCTTCTGACGAGGCTCGCGCCGCCACGACGCTTGCGCGGCAATCAGCGCGTCCATCGTCCCGGTCGCCTGGAGCGCGCCCGCGATCTCGGCCTCCTCCTGCGTGTTGACCCATCGCACGACATCGGAGATGGACGCCTCTGACGTCGCCGCGGCGTAAAGAAGAGGCGCTAGCAACTTCGCCCCAAGCGTGTGCCAGAACTCCGCCTGTTCGATCCCGGAGGCGCCGTGGTTCGCCGCGCTTGCCAGCCACGCCGCGACCCGCTGCGCGCCGCGCCAGTCGCCGCACAGACCGAGCGGCGACCACTTGGCCGAGTCTTCTCCCGTCGATGTCGTGGGGTCGTATATCCATGTCCGCCCGAGGCTCCGCCGATGATCGATCGTGTGGCGGATGAGGTCTGTCTTGACGCTGGTCGCGACGACCGGCCCACTCCACTCCAGGATCGCCGGGATGGCGAAGCCGCTCGTCTTCATCGACTGAGTCGGCCCGAGCACGATCACGCTCTGGCGCTCCTCGGCCGCGACCAACGAGCGCCCCACGCGACCGAGGACGAGCCGCTTGGACACTGGCCGCGACACGATCAGAGACCTGAGGTCACGTTTCGAGGCCCAGGTGGAGCCGGAGGCGTCGCGGTCACGTCCGAACCGGCGATGTATGGCGAGTGAGGCCACTGATGCTCCTCCCGCGAGAGTCATCAACACGCCGTAAAACACGATCGGACCCGGAATCGCCTCCCGCGCGTGGCGGGGCCAGGCGGCGCTCGGGTCCCACGGGTCGTCGACCAAACGTGGAATCACACGCGTCATCTGCGACACGGGGACGTCCGGCCACTCGCCTTGCGCCAGGACGGCTGCAAGGCCGCCTGCGACCCAAACCAGCAGAGCCGTCCCGAAAGCACCGGCGAGAACGACCAAGAGCACGTCGTGCCAGTCGCTGCTCGGCTGCGGGGTCTTGCGGGCGGGCAGAGAAGAGGACGCCATTCCTGATCACACCGCCATGCGCGCGTCGGTATCGACGAGGTCTCGCTCGATCCTCCCCAGCCGATGCCAGACAAGGAACGCGCGCCCCCCGATCCTCCATAGCGCGACACCCCGTTCGAGTTGTGGCAGGAGCGACGCTTGCGCGCTCGGAAGCCCCAACAGCGCCCGCGTTGCCTCGACTTCGGAATGCGGTTGCCCATATAAGACGGTGGTCTCCGTGTCAGAGAGGAGACCCCTCGCGACCCGTTCTTGCTGACTACCTTCCGCTCCGACGGCAGCGAGGTCGGAAAGGCGGTGGATGACCGCGAGGTTCTGCAAACCGCGTGCTCGCGCGAGCTTGAAGTTCGCCTGCAGCCACAGCGCGGTCGCGAGCCGCATCAGCACCGCCCATGCCTCCTCGAGGATGAAGATCGTCTTGACGCCGTCGTTGCGGGCGAGCATCCCCTGCAGCCACGCCGCGGCACATGCCATCAGGATCCCGAGCGCGTCCGACTCGTAGACCGCCGAGAGGTCGAGAACGACGAGCGGTGCTTCGAGGTCGATCGAGCCGGAGGTCGGGCCGTCGAACATGCCCTTGAGGTCGCCGGCCACGAGCCGCCGTAGCTCAAAGGCCGTTGGTCGGCCCCACTCGAGGAGCGCGTCGGTGTCCGCCGCTACGGCCTCGGCGGAGTCGGATGATGGGTTCAACAGCGCTTCGACCAGGTCCGGCAAGGTGGCCGGTCCACGTGGGGCGACCGATAGGCGTGTGAAGGCTCGTTCCAAGGCGGTGTGCTCGAACGGGCTGAGCGACCGTCCGAGGGCGGCCGAGGCAACTGCCTCGAGGAGGCGGAGCTTGTCGTCGTGCGCGATTCGGCGATCCAGCGGGTTGAGCTGCACGCTCCCTCCGGGCGCGAGCCGGATTGGCTCGATGCCGCAGAACCGCGCGAGCGGCCCGTACTCCCCTTTCGGGTCGAGAACGACGATGCGCCGGCCGTAGACACGCTGCCGCAACGCGTAGGACTTGACCAGCGCCGACTTCCCGCGGCCGATCTGCCCTGCGACCAGCATGTTCGGTGACGTGAGGAGCCCTTGATCGTAGAGCTCGAACGGGTCGTACACGAAGGCGCCACCAAGGAGGTTCTGGCCGACGTATACGCCGCGCCCGCCGAGTCCTACCTCCGCGACCACCGGGTAGGCCACCTGGAGGTGAGCGGTCGTGGCGCGGTGGCCGCAAAACCCTTTCACGCCAACCCTCTACAGGTCGGAAGCGTGTACGCGAAGGCGATGTCGTGCTGGCCGTCAAGCCGGCGAACGTCGAGGAGAGCGCGACCGGCGGCCTCCTCGATTTCGCCGCAAGCCGCCTCCAGCTCCTCAGCGGAGTGCGCCGTCACGGTGATGAAGCCTGCGAACCGGAAGAAGGCGTGCCCGTTGCCCAACTCACGTTCGTGTTGCGCGAGGGCGTCGTCCTCCCGCCGCCGACGCGCGGTGGTGAGGAAGCCGGCTCGCTCGCGAAGTTCGTCGTCGGCCGCGATCGAGGTGCGCGCCGACTCGACCGACCTGATGGCCCGCAGGGGTGGGATCGGCTCCATGACGAGCGACACAGCTCTCGTGCACTCGGTCCGTAGCAGGAGCGCTGCGAGGAAGTCGGGATCGACGTCGACGCGCGGCCATTCCGCGATCCAGTACGTGGCGTGGAAGGCGCGGTCGGCGCAAAAGGTGGTCCACGAAGCATCGGCCGTCATCGGACCGGCCGCAGAAGGCTCGCTCCCTTCACGGTCGGAGTCACGCGCGCCTATGCGCGCGAGGTGCGCCCTCGACGACGGGTCGAACGCCGTACGGATCACGGCCGCGAGCAGACGAGGAGTCAAGACGCCCTCGACGTTCACGTCCGCGCTCATGAGACTGCTCGAAAGCGACGTAATCTCCCGCCGTAGAACCTCGCACGCACCGGCATCACCCCCGCCCGCGGTCTTGACGGCGCGCCCCGCTCGGCTCGCACTTATCTGCACCGCGACGAGCACCTCGTGTTGGTGGGAGACCGGCGTCGCGTCGTCGAGCACTTCCAGGTACGACCGCACGATCGGTGAGTCGAGTGGGAGAACCCCGTGGTCTCGTAGGTGCCTCGCCACCTCGTCGGACGGGTCGGGAGCTGTGCGCTCGATCCACTGGACGCGGTGGACGAGACCGCGCTCGCGTGCGAGCCCCGCCAGAGTCGCTCCCCAAGCGCCCAACCGGCGTGCTTTCTCCTCCGGGTCTAAAAGCGAGAACGACTGTCCGCGCAGCTTCAGAACCGCGGTGTAGGTGCCTTCCCGGTCGTCCTTGAGGACGCCCATCGCCCCCGAGGAGCCAGGGATTGCGTGGGAGAGGATCCTCGTACGGGACAGGGGCTCGGGAAGATGCGGCTGCGGATGTAGGCGTTGACCGATCCCGGCGACGGGGTTCCTCGAAGAGAAACGATGCCTCCCCGCCAACCTGACAGCTCTCCAGCGGACCACGACGGGAATCCATTCCGTCAAGGGACGTCCGGCGAGGTTGAGAAACGCGACGACGGTTCCACCGCCGACGATTGCGATCGCGGCCGGGATGCCAGCGCCGCCCTCGATGACGCGAAGACTCACGAGCGCGAGCAACAGGGTGCCTCCAAGGATCGCGACCTGGCTGGCGCGCAACCCGCCCAGGACGCCCCGCCGCTCGAGCGGGCCGAAGCGATATTTCGGAACGTCCACGTCCTACTCCTTTGGCTTTGGTGTGAGCCTCTGGGTCGGCGAGTGCGTGCTCCGGGAGCTCGTTTCTGGACCGTCGGCGCCGACGGGGGCCGCGTTGTCCGCGCGCCCGGACGTTCGCTCTGCGCGTGACCCCGCTCCGGCGCCGGCTCGTCTGGCCGATCCCGCCGCTCCGAGTCCGGCCACGGCAACGGTTCCCGCGGCCCACGCAGCCGGCGCAGCCGTCATCGCTCCGGGTCCGCCGGGAGCTCCACCCCGGCGCATTCGGGAGTGCATGACCGACAAGATCCAGCCCGTGGTGCTGTGGTGGTAGAGCTGGGACTGGTGCCGGTAGCGCAACGCTTCGAGCTGGTTGGCCGCGCTCGCCTCGACGACCGGCATCAGCTTGAGGATTGCGAACGGAGCAAACGCCGCCATGAGCATCAGGGCACAGGCCCCCATTACGGTGCCGAACCCCCCGCCGCCAGGATCGGCAAGCGCCGCGGTCGCCAGGCTGATGACGGCCACGATCACGAACTTGGAGATGACGAGCGCGAAGAGCGTCTCGATCATGCGCTTCGTCCACCGGGCGCCACCCGGCCATACGAACCCGGCAAGGATGAGTGGCATGAAGAACACGGAAACCGTGACCGCGGCCGACCGGACCAGCAGCTCCAACCAGACGAAGAACGCGCCGATGATGAGCAGAAGCGCCACGACGAAGATGACGAAGGAAGGAAGCGCGGGTGCAGCGACGCCAGGCGCTCCCGACAGACTTCGGCCCACGGCGTCGAAGATCTGCGACGTGTCTTCGGCTATCCGGGCCCCCACTGCCGCGCTGAACTGGTCCGTGACCACGAGCAGCGACTGCGTCAGGTAGACCGCCAGGAAGGTCCCCAGGATCGCGACGGGGAGATGGACGACGACCGTGCGCACGAGCTCGTGAAGATCTTGTCTTAGGACGGATCTCGCGACGGCGAGCAAGAAGATCGGCAGCACGACGAGCGCCCCGAGACCGAGCATGAAGCGGTAGCGTTCACGGAACCACGCCACACCCAGATCAGGCGATGTCGAGTCGTCGATGAAGTTCACCACCCTCGTCAGAACCCATTGAGCCGAGTCCGCGACCCACGACGTGACGGTGTCCATCACGCTGTCCGCAGCGTGTCGAACGGGAGCCAGAGCCACGTCACCGACCTCGTCAGCCACCTCGCAGGCCGCATCGGCCAGAAGATTGCTGGCGCCGCAGCCGTCGTCCGGCTTCGATGACTGTGCGGCCGCCGCTGCGGAGAGCGGCAGCAGGACCCCGCCCACGACCCCGAGTGCGGCCGCGAGGGCCCTACGGCGTCGTGTCCGGCTCATGGTCGAGGACCTCGAAGCTGTCGAGGACCCTACGGAGGTCCGCGGGCGAACTCGGCTGTTGGCGCGTCGCCGGCTTGGGCCCGGCGTCACCGTCTTCGGCGGCGACCTTCCACGTGTCGTCCTCCCAGACGAGCGTCATAAACGCCCGAGCCCAGATCTCCTCCGGTGGTGCGTCGTGCGAGTCGACCAGGCCGACGACCCAAAGCACGACCTCGGCGCGGTCGCGGGAGAAGCTGTCGACGCGGTAGCGAAGCACGGCTCCCTCTGCAGTGCCGTCGTCCCAGCTAGCGATGGTCGAGTCCATCTCGTCGCCCCACTCGTCGCTCGCGATCGCCTGGACGCCGCGAGCGAAAGAGTCTCGTGTCTCGCCCGGCGCTGGGGTCAGGACCCGGACGTAGTCCGTTGCTGCGTCGATCGCGCCGGCCTCGGTCCGCGGATACGTCGTGCCATCACTCCCCGCTCCGGGAGCCGGTGACGCAGGGGGCCGCGTGATGGGGTCCTCTTGGACGGCAGGGCTACCCGAGGGCGCCGTCCAACGTCCGGCCGCGAACGCTCCTACCGCGAGGACTGCGGCCGCGACGACCAGCACTCGATTGCGTCGGTGAGACCGGAGGGGGGAAGGTTCCGCAAGTCGATTCGCCATGGGAGCTCCTTAGATCTTCTGGCCGAGCCCGTAGAAGAAGTTGATGATCGATGCGGCGCCGCCAATGATCACGGCAGCGAGCGCCGATACGGCCACAGTCTTCTTGCCGTCGGTCGCGTGCTGGTAATTCTGCGAGCGAACACCTGCCGCCCACAACAACCCGCCGACCACGATGAACAAGACGCACCCTAGGAGACACCACCCCGCGACGCCGTTCGTGAAGATCTGAAGGACGTTGCTGCCGGGGAGGTTCTTGGGGTTCGGATCGAGGTTCACTTGGGGTGCGAGCGCCCCGGCCCACCTAGCCATCACGATGCTCCTTCCACTCCTGCCCTGCCGCACTTTCGCCTGACGAGGATCGTTCGCTGTCTGCGACGCTTCGCTGACCGCTCCACGCCCATCCGAGGCCGAAGGCCAAAACACACGTCGCCAGCACGCCGACAGTGAACCGGGCGGTCCAACCGTGGTCGGCGCGGGGAGACGCGCTTCCTCCCGGCACACCGGCGAACTCGTCCGACGTGCGCCGCAAAGGGGCTGGCGAGGGAACGTCCGCTTTATCAACTGCCCGGAGCGGGAATTCGTCCAGGAGCGGGAGCGGATGCTCGTCGTCTGGCACGTCCCAACAGAAGGCGTCCTCCGGGTGCCGCCGGTTCATCGCCGCTCTCCCAAACGAACGAGGGCTTCCACCACGTTCGGCGTCGTCCACGGATCGACATCGACGCCTAGTCCCCGGAGGACCGCGCCGATCTGCTCGTCACGCCCCGCCAGCTCGGCCAGGGTCTCGTAGTCGCCCTTAGGCAGCAAAACGGCGAGAGCGGTCGAGCGACGGCAGACCACCACCCTCGAGCCGGCCGCGACCCGATCGACGAGCGCACCGAAGCTGGATCGCGCGGCCCGGATGGGCATCCTCTCGAGGTTCGACGGATCGTCCATTCCGCATGTCTCCCGGTTAGGGACTCGACCTTTCGCCCATGAAGGCACATATCAAGCCCCCTGCGGAATTTGGCGAACCTTTGGGTTCCCTTTGATCGGACTGACGTGCGGGCGACACCTCCCAGACGACCAGATTTCAGCCCGGCGACCGGCGCAAGGAATTGCCAGAAAATTGGAGAACCGTCACCTAAGCAATGGAAGCGAGGGCGGAGTCCGGGGAGCGCATTTCGTTCGTGATCGAGCGGGGCGCGGGCCGCGTCCTCGTTGCAGACGAGCCGGTTGAGCTCCCACCGAAGGAATTCCGGCTTCTCCTGGAGCTCGCCGATGCGCCGGGTGAGGCCCGCCCTGCTGCCGATCTGATCGAGGCGGTGTGGGGACCGAACTCGCAGATGTCGGGCAACGACGTCTACTGGCTCGTGTGGAAGCTCCGCCGACGGATCGGAGACGGCAGCCGCGAGCACAAGATCCTCACCAATCGCAAGGGTCACGGATACCTGATCGACCCCGGGGTCGCGGAGCTCGCCGTCGTGGACGTCCTTCCAGCCGACCCGCCACCTGCGGTTCCGGGCCTTGACTCGACCGAACTGCCGTCGAGCACCGGGGGAACCGAGGGGGAGCGGACGGAGTCCGCACTGGCAGGGGCGGATCTCGCGCGGGAATCGGGCACGTTCGATCCCGTTGCTCCGGTTGCGGGTGCCGGCAACAGGTCAGCATCGTCGGGAGAACCCGCGGTCGACGACGATCTCGATCGTGGTGCACTCCCCCTGAGGTCGCCGCAGGACCCGAGACGGAGCGGCCTCCGACGGCACTTGGTCGCGGCTGCCCTCGTAGTGGCAGCAGCGGCGGCGGGCGTGGCAGCTCGCTCGATCACGTCCGGTCCGACAGACCCTCCCTCGGACGACACACCTCGCGCAGCCGTTGAGACCACGCCACCCGAAAGACGCGACCACCAGGAGCGGACGAGGCCGCGTGCCCGCCAGCTGCAGCCGGACAGAGGAACGGCAAAGACGCAGGAGCCGTCGTCCGGTGGAGGCGGACCCGCCGTCGCGGCCGCGCCGCCCGCCGCGACGGCGCCCTCCCGCGGCTCGGGCGCGGAGTCGACTGTTGAGGCTCAACCGAGGCCTCACGTCAAGCGTGCGCCGAAGCCGCAGGCGCCTCAGCTGCCACCACCGCCGACGCGCTACCTCTACCACCTCTACAACTCCGAGAACGGCGACCACTTCGTTACTACGGACGGCGGAGCGGTCACCGAGCACGAAGCCAAGGGCTACGAGGGTGGGGCCATCGGACGGGTCTACGTCAGCCCGGAGAAGGCCACCAAGGCTATCGCCCTCAACAAAGGCAGCGCCTTCGTCTTTGCCGGCGCTGCGCCAAAGACCGAGCCCGCTTCGTCGACTCTCCCGCTGTGGCTCGCCAAGAGCGAAGGGGACTTCTTCTACACGACGAGCGAATCCGAGGCATCCCAGGACGGTTGGAGCGCGACGTTGATCGGCTATGTGAGGACGCTGTGAGAGCCCGCCTTTTCCTCACGGCCTCGGTGATGGCGTCGAGCGTCCTCGCTGTCTGGCCCTCCCCTCCCGCGATGGCGGCGCCAACCTGCTTCGGGGAAGAAGTGACCGATCCGGCGCTGCTGGGGACGTCGGCGAGCGACACCGTCACCGGAACCTCCGGGCCCGACGTCATCATCGCCTTCGGCGGTAACGACCACGTCAACGGCCGCGGCGGTGACGACAAGATCTGTGGTGGCGCCGGCGACGACACGATCTCCGGCGGACGCGGCCTCGACCAGATTCAGGCAGGGCCGGGCTCCGACTCGAGCGTTCGGGGGGATCTCGGCGACGACTATCTCTACGGCGCCGACGGTGACGACCAGCTCATCGGGGGTAGCGGCGACGACAAGCTCGCCGGAGGGTTCGGCGACGACATCCTCTCCGGCGGGAACGGGATCGACGCCGCGCGCTACGACCTCGCGCCGGCGCCGGGCGTCGTCGTCGACCTGAGGAGCCGGAGCGCCACGGGGAGCCACGGCATGGACGTCTTCGTCGGCTACGAGGGCCTGGCCGACATCGAGGCCGTGTACGGATCGGAATTCGACGACGAGATCGCAGGGAACGCAGACGACAACCTGTTCATCGCGAACGGCGGAGACGACACGCTCGTGGCCAGCCTCGGAAACGACGTCCTCAGCGGCGGGGAACATCGCCGCGGTGACACGGTCAGCTACGCTAGGTTCGGGAGTGGCGTCCAAGTCGACCTCGCCGAAGGCACGGCGACGTGGGCCGGATCGCCCCCCGGATCTCACGACCTCGCGCTGTTCGAGAACGTGGAAGGCTCCCGCCACGAAGACCGCCTGTACGGCGACGGAAGCGGCAACGTTCTGCTAGGCGGCGGAGGCGCGGACGAGCTCGTAGCGCGGGGCGGCCCGGACGTCGTCTGGGGCGGGACTGGCGACGACCGCGTCAACGCGGGGATCGGCGACGATCGTGCGTACGGAGCCGGCGGCAGCGACGTGATCGCAGCGCTCGACGGCGACGACCTCGTCCGCGGCGGTCTCGACGGCGACGTGCTTCGGCTGGGCCCCGGCGACGATCGCTCCTTCGGCGACGCAGGGCCCGACGTCGTCATCGGTTCATCTGGGCGCGACGCGATTCACGGTGGGCGGCACCGCGATCGTCTATACGGCGGAGATTCGAGCGACCTAGTGGCGGGCGGCGGAGGAGACGACCGCGTGGATGGCGGCGCGGGCGACGACAAGCTGATGGGTGGACCCGGCCACGACACGTGCAGACAGGGTCCCGGTCGAGGTTCCCTCACGTCCTGCAACCGCACCATCTGACGGCGCACCCTCGCTCTCGGTCGAGGCACCGCCGACGCCCCGTCTACAGCTCGAGACCGACGTCCGCGGCCGCG
The DNA here is from genome assembly GCA_030862265.1 of Actinomycetota bacterium. Classification (GTDB taxonomy): domain Bacteria; phylum Actinomycetota; class CADDZG01; order CADDZG01; family WHSQ01; genus JALZEA01. The sequence goes on from JALZEA010000173.1 coordinate 25,287, forward strand.
TCCAGAGCGAGTTCCTTGGCGCGACTGCGCCCGAGAGCGTGCGCCACGACGGGTATCGGGTCGCTCGGCCGGACGACCTGCCCTCCGGTGTCCTCCCGGTCCAGATCGACACCAGCCACGACGTAGAGGCGATTCCCGTCTCGACCGCGTGACAGCGCCACGTAGCCCCACTCCCTGTAGAGGGTCTCGTCCGCGAGCACGAACGACTTGTCGGCAGTCATCCCCTGGCTCTTGTGACCGGTAATCGCGTAGGCGTGCGTGAGGTGCCCGCCGTCGATGTACGAAGTTGGGAGCGTCACGCGAGCACCGTCGTCGGTCTCGATGGTGACGGTGCGGTCCGCTGCGCCGGTAGCGACCACGCGTCCCCGCGTTCCGTTCACGATGCCAAGCTGGCGGTCGTTTCTCGTCGTCATCACTTCGTCCCCGGTCGCGAACGTCGAGCCCGCGACCGCGATCGACTCGCCGCCCAGCCGACCGTCGGCAGCCATCAGCTCGCGAGCCTCGCCGTTGAGCGCCGCCACGTCGCTGCGGCGAGCAGCGATCATCACTGCGGCTTCGCCTCTGCGGTAACTCTCCCACCAGTCCTCGACCAACCGCTTGCGGGTCTCTTCAGCGGAACGCGCAGCGAACAGACGGCCACGATCCTGGTAAGCGTCGACTGCCTCCTGTGCCTTCCCCTCCCGCACGAGACGGAGGGCATCACGCTCCCAGTCGTCCGGCTGTCGACGGACGTCGGTGAGCTCGATCGCTTCCAGACGGTGCTTGATCGCGCGGAAAGCGCCTCCTGCCGCGATCTCCGGCAACTGAGCGTCGTCGCCGACCAAAACCACTTTGACGTGATCGCGTTCCGCGTGCGTGAGCAGGCGATCAAGATCGCGAGTTCCCACCATGCCGGCTTCGTCGACGACGACGACCGTTCTCTGCCGGAATCCGCCTGCGGCAGGATTCTCGAGGTCGCTGAGCAGTCGCGTCAGGGTCGTGCTCTCGATCCCCGATCCGGCCTGGAGTTCCTGGGCTGCGCGCGCCGCGAGGGCGCAGCCGATCACGCGCCACCCCTCCCGCTCCCAGGCGTCGCGCGCGGCCCCCAATGCGAAGGTCTTACCCGTACCGGCCCAACCGACAACGACGTCGACGCCTGCACCCGAGCTCGTGATTCGCTCCACCATCGCCGCCTGATCCGGGTACAGGGACCCTCGAAGAGCGAGCGCCGCCGAGACCGAGGACCTGGACACAAGCCCCACCCCTTCCGCGTGACGCCCCACGGCCTGCGCCACCAAGCGTCGTTCGGTCGCCAGCATCTCCGGCGTCGTGTAGCGGGATTCGTGTGTGCCAGCAGCAATGGGGCTGTCGGACAAGCGGAACCGCCTGGTTCCGTCACCGTCCAGGGGCACCACCTGATCCGTTCGCAGGAACCCGTCCGCCCACGCCTCGACGTCGGCAACCGACGCACCCCCGCCAGCTGCTGCGCACCAACCCTGGATCACCTCCCGGCGCGAGAAGGTGCTCGTCTGCGCCGTAAGACCGTCGGGAGACGAGAGATCCCGCTCGACCTCCGCCCGCTGTGCCGCCGTGGGTTCTCGATACGCCGACTGCCCCAAGACCGCCTCCAGATCGTCGCTGGCGAGCCCGAGGCTTTGCGCCCGCTCCCTCCACTCCGGCAGGAGCGCCTCCGGCGCGACGTCGTAATCCTTCGCCTTTCGGGTGGCGAGCGCTGCCACCTGACCACGCCGTCCACCCGCCGCGTCCGCTCCACCGCTGGCCTCCTCGACCTCCTGCCGGCGCCGCGAGAACGCGCGGATCACCTCGCGGGGGATTCCTTCGAGGTCGGCGGCCCCGTTGCGCACCGGCCCCCATCGAACGCCCAGGCGACGCGTCAACTCGATCCTCAGATGGCTCTGGTAGAGGTAGCCGGCCGTCTTCGCGTGGAGGTAGAGGTGGCGGGCGTCGACCGCTCCCCACCTCCCGTCCAGCCCCTGGATGAGGTTCGCGACCAGCACGTGGGTGTGGAGCAGCGGGTCGCCCGCTCTCGAGGTCCGGTGGCGGAAGGCCGCGCCGATGAATCCCTTGCTCTCGATCGATGTCTTCCCGCCCTTGCCTCGCCGTGCTCCCGACGCCACACGTTCGAGGTAGCCGAGCGAGGCTGCCACCGCCGCGTCGTGTGCGCTCACGACGTCGTTCGAGGCCTCCTTCGGGCCGAGGGCGTGCAGGAGGGCCACCGACTTGGGGGCTCGGAAGGTGAGGTCGAAGCCGGGAACCCGCTCCCCTCTCCGAGGCGCCACGAGCTCGGACCCCGCCAAGGGATCCGTCCCTTGAAGGACGTTGCGCAGAGCTGTTTCCGTAACCTCGCCCTCGAGTCGCATTTCGCGGGCCCCTGACGCAAGCCAATACCCAGGCGCCTCTCCCGAACCGAGGTAGTAGTCCTCGACACCCTTCGCGACGGAGTTCAGGTAGTAGTCCCCGCCTCCGGCGCGGAGCTTCCCGATGTTGAGCACGGCTCTATGTACGCGCCGGCATGGCGGCTTTGGAATTTGGCGAACCTTTGTTCTGCCGAAGTTGCCTCGCACCCTGGGTGCAAGTCTGTGCTTCGTCGATCGGCTCAGGTGCGGGCCGAAGTCTCGATCGATGTGATCGCCGTCACAGGAGGAGAAATCACGAGTCTCTAGGATCTGAAGACGATCCTTCAGCCTGATGGAGGTGGATCTTGGGATCCGAGAGCTCCGATGGAGTCGTCTTTGCGGTCGTCTACGGCGGGCTACTCCTCGTCGCGGTCCGGACTTTCGGGGTCCGCCGCGTGCTGTTGGGCCTCCTGATCTTCATGGCTCTCGCCGTCTACACAGCTATTCGGACCGTGACGACTCTCGCCGGCCGCCGATTCTGAGGTGCCGCACGGCGGTCCCCGGCATCTCAAAGGCTCGCCAAAGGTTCTCCCAATTCCCTTTCAGCGGATCTTGGGCCTGAATGGGCGGAGACCTTTGGCGGCAGGAGGAGGAAGGCGATGGCGGGCAACTCGATCACCCTTTCGGGAAACCTCGTGATGGACCCGAGCCTCGACCGGACCGACAGCGGGCGATCGGTCTTGAACTTCAGGATCGCAGTCGACGAGGCTGGCGGGACCCGGAGCGAGACCGGGTTCTTCGGTTGTGTCGCCTGGGGCGACCTAGCGGAGAACCTGGCGCGCTCCCTCGAGAAGGGACAGCGGGTGCTGGCGTCGGGCGAGCTGACCCACCGGACCTACCAGGTCGGAGGGGAGTCCCGCAGCATCACGGAGATCCGAGTGACCGATGCAGGCCCTTCGCTGCTGTGGGCAACCGCTGACGTCCGGAGGCATCCGGCTCGAAAGGCTTCGTAAGTCGGCGACGAGAGTGCGGTCATTTCTCGCCGCGCGAGGCGTGCTGAGACTGTGCGACCTCGCTCCAAGCCGGCTCGGCGAGGCCCCTCAGCACAACCGGATCCATGTCCGCCCCGTTTGGCCACACGACGGTCCCGAGCTCAGGATCGACGGCGACCTCTGCGAAGAGCTCCGGGTCCTCGCGCAGGGCGGCGAAGACGGGTCCCCGCAGCAGGCGTGAAGTGTCGATGTCGTGCGTGGTCCCGTCATCGAACGAGACGCGGAGGGTGAAGCCCTCGAGGGCTTCGACCGAGGTGACGTGGACGAGCGGCGCGATGGTCGTCATGGCAGTGGGTCGATCTTATCGAGAGGCGTGCCCTCCCTCGCCTTCTCCCAGTTCCTCAGGAGCTCTTGGGTGTGGAGCGCGACCCATTCCTCGACGAGGCGCCGGGCCCGGGCCGGGAATCCCTCGTCGAGGAACTCCCCCGTCTCGATCACGACGCGGGTCTCGTACTCCCCGTAGATCGCGTGGAAGTGCGGCGGGGCGTGGTCGTTCCAATACATCGCGATGACGATCCCGTAGAAGTCGCTGATCCTAGGCATCACTGACACCGTAGGCGATGAGGGGCGACGCGAGGGGTAGCGACTCCGGCCCGGAGGCCGCTCTCGATCGTCTGGCGGGCTTCTCCTTCGTCGAGGCCTGCTTCGCAGGCCGCTCGCAGGAGAGCCGACCGAGCAGCGTCCTCCAGGAGCTCGCCGCCGCCCACTACGCGCCCCACGAGGAACGCCGCCCGGTTCAACCGGTGGTTGCGGACGCCCACTTGCGCCGTCCGAAGCCCGGCAAGCTCGTCGCGAAGCACGGCTTCGCCGTAGCGCGTTCCATCGCCGGCGAACGATGCCGACATCGAAACCGAGCCTCCTATTGGGACCCGCCTCGGCTGCCGTAGCCAAGGTGGAGCGGGCGCTAGGCCGCGTCCACCGTCCAGCCAGACGTAGTAACTGCCACTGCGGTGGACGCTCGGCGGCGCTACGACGTACCCGCCGTTCGCCCGCAGGTCCACCCCCGGCAGCTCGCCCTCGAGCCCCGGAAGTCGTCCCGCGCTGTTGCCGAGCGACGAGTCGGCGCACCTGTAGAAGAGATGAACTCCTCCACCGCCCGTGAGCGCGGTCAGCGTTCGACTGATCCCCGCTTCGATGAGCCGGTCGAGCGACGTGAACGCGGTCGGCAGGTCGACGTCGACTACCGCTACCCGCGACTCCGAGCCCGTGACGACGCCCACGTTTGCACGCCGCCAGCCCCGCCACCACGACTTGATGAGGATCTCGTCGGTCGTGGCGTCGTAAAGCCCTCGCCGCACGAGCGGATGCTTTCCAGGGCTCGGGCAGTCGGTGCGTCCGCAGGTGCAGACGCCGTTGACGATGCCGTGGAGCGGGAAGATGCGCCAGCCGCGGGCGGCGTAGGAGAGCGCCGCATCGCGCAGGGCCGTCACGATGCCGCCTCGACGGAGTAGGTCGTCCCGTAGACGGCGGACGGGTGGACCCCGAGGGCACAGCACACCCTGTCGACGAAGATCCCGTCGAAGGTGTCGCGGTCCTTGAGACCCTCGGACGAGATCCCGAGATCCCGGTAGAAGTCCCGCTTCCGTGGCGCTTCGGCAGCGCGCCGGTGGATCAGCTCGACGAGCGGCGCTGCCGGGTAGCGCTCCATCGATCGCGGGTGGTACGTGCCGAGCACCATCGACCCGATCGTCTCTCCGAACGCTCGGCGGAATGCCGGGCGCGCCTCGGTGAACCCGTTGATCACGTTGCTGACGTAGCCGCGGTCGTACCCCATACGCTCGGCGAGCTCGTTGACCTCCAGGCCCAGGCACGCGAGCAGCACGTTGATGGTTTTCCGGTCGACCTCGATCACGCGGCTACCTCCTCGAGGTACTCGTCGCAACGCGTTACGAGCTGGGCGACGAACTCGGCAGCCGGGTCGAAGCCGTCGTCGGATAGGCGATCGCGAAGCCCCGCCAGCGTTCCAGCGAGCAGCACGACGACGAGGTCACCCAGGTCCGGCTCTCGATTCGAACTCACCGGTTCACCCCCTCGCCCGGCACGATCACAGCCGCGAACGCCTCGTGCAGCAACGCGATCGCGTCCGCCTCCTCCTTAGTCCCCCCCGCACCCACGTCGCCGCACAGGTCGCACTCGACCTCGAACCGCTCCTCGTTGCCGGCGTACTGTCCCGGTGGTCCGAACACCCTCGCCACGTGCTTCGGGGTCTCAGGGCCGAACTCGACGTCTGCAGGAAACGCGCTCCAATCCGCGCGCTCGATCGCGTCCCACTCCTCGCGCGAGAACAGCGACTCGTATCCGAGTGTCTCTTCCACGTCTGCCTCCTTAGGTCGACGGCTTTCGTCGTCCCGGAGCACCGGCGTTCGAGCGGAGGGGTCAAGGGTGGCGAAGCCATCACGAAGTGACGCGAGTACCGCAGCGAAGCGAGGAACGGAGCGCCCTTGACGCCGCAGCGGCCGGTGCTAGAAGAAAAGCTGGCCGTCGACCGGCAGACGTGGAGGGCCTGATGGGCTGGGGCAGGAGTGGCCGGCTGACGTACCCAAGTCAGCTCGACTAGATATGGCTGGTGATCTTGACCGCGGCCACGCCGAGCGCGACGTGTCCAGTTGGCGTGGCTGGCGAAGGAACCGCGCGGCATCATCGGCAGATCGCGCACCACGCCGGTCGCAACTCGTGCGGGCATAGCCTGGTCGCCGCGTCCACGGTTGAGCTCGGCGCTCTGTGGGGGCGAAGGGTGACCGCGGTCGTTCGACGTCTCTCGCCCCCTGCTATCCGCTTGACGCTGATGCGCGTGGCGTCCCCGTATGAGAGCCGTCGCGCCAAGCCGCTCGCTGAGTCGAATGTCGCGCACTCCGTCTCGAGCCAGCGCGATCGCGGGTCGGGATCCTCCCGGCCGAACCACCTGACGACCCACATGAGCCTCACCTCCGTAGTGACGCCTGACGACGGCCCGACGCCAACGAGCGGGGTTTCGAGCCGACGACGAGCGAAGCGAGGAGGAGCGAGCCGCTCGTTATCCTGGAGGGCCGGCCGGCGTCACGGCTGCGGAGGAGGGCATCGCGTCGGACAACTGGCGGCCGTCCCGGCCCCGCAGGGCTCGCGACAGCTCAGCGGGACTCCGCGAGCGCTGGCTCGTAACACGGCCCGAGCGTTGAATCCCCACAGCGCCGCCCGCGCACCTCCCAAAGTCAGCTCCACTAGATATGGCTGGTGATGGAGCTGTGGGCTGGGCGTCGGCCCCTGCCGACAGGCGCTACGCCGGACCTTCCCGGTAGACCCTCACTCGGACACCTGCGCGGCGTGCACGATCGATCATGTTGCGCGTGCCGCGGCTCGATCCGTCCCAGAAGGCCATGACGAGATCCGGCTTCACGCACTTCAGCATCTCTTCGTTGCGACGCATGCCCGCCGACTTCCCGTAGCGCTCCCACTCGGCCGGCATCCGCGCCACGTAGTGTCCGAGCCTCTCCGCGACCGAACCCGCGATCCGGTCCGCGCCACGAGCATCACCATGGACGATCTGGCTCCCGCGCGGGAGACGCCTCAACGAAGCCTCGATCGCCGACGCGTCACGCCACGATCGGCTCCCGCACACCACGACCCGCATCTCGGATGACGCCCGCTCGTGACCGGTCATCGCGCACCTCCTGAGTCTCGACGGCATGTGATTTCCCGTGCGCCGGCTAGGCGAGGGGTCAAGGGGACCCGCAGGGCGCCGAGGAGCGGAACGCAGTGAGCACCGGAGGCGCCTTGACGCCGCAGCCGCCGGCGCGACGGGCCGCGCCTGCCGTCGAGATCGGCGCGCAAGACAGCGTGAGACCGGGCGACACTCAGAAGAAGCTCTGTTGGACTCGCGGGCGGAAGACCTCCGCGACATCCATCCAGGCGATGATGCCTCCTTGCAGGAGAGTCACGTTGTAGAGAACGACGCCGTCTACCCGGCGGCCCCCCGAGCGTTCCAGGGTCGAGTGGTACCAACCGCCGTGTCCGCGCAGCGGGCCGGCGCCGAGCAGGATCTTGTCCTTGATCCAGTGAGCCGCGACGGCGTCGTCTTTGATGGTGAGGAGCTCCGGCAGACGGTCGTGCCGTCCGGTGCCCGCGCACAGGGGACATCCGGGGACCGCGTTGCGAGCGTCGTAGTCGCGACCGTCGGCGCGATCCCAGCTGTGGCTGGCGTAGCCGCGGAACCCATGGTCGAGGTCGTAGAGGCAGGGACATCGACGGACGAGGCCCGCGTCGCGGACACTCTCGAGATAGGCGACCCGGATGGCCACAGGCATCGGGTCGGCGGTCGCGTCGGCTATCGACGCCATCAGCAGGTCGCGGTTCTCGAGGAACGCGTTCTGGTCTTTCCGACAATGGTCATGCATCGTGTGGTTGAGCTCGTCGACATAGCTCGCATCCTCGGGTAGGGCCGGCAACGGCTCGTGACACCAGGCGCAGTAGGACCGATGCCCCACCAACTACACCTCCATCCAGTGCCCGCAAGAGCGGCAGCTCCAGAAGGCCCGGTACGAGGTGTCGGTCTTCATCCCCGTGTACGTGAAGCGCCCCCTCGCCCCGCAGTTCGTGCAGCGCGAGAACGGGCTGCACGCCATCCGGGCGTCGATCGCGTTGAAGTGGGCTTCGTAGCCGGCGTCGGCGAGGTCGTCGAGCAGTGAGTCGAGCGGGCTGGAGGCGGGGCACCGCATGTCGGACGCTCCGCGGCAGCCGGCGCAGGTGGTGGCCGAGTGCGGCCTTCCCATCACGCCACCTCCGCGAGCGGCGTCAGCGAGAGGCACTGCCGGTGGTCGACGATCGCCCCTACGAAGTCCCAGTAGTCGGCGTGGGATGCGATCTGGTACGAGACCTCGAAGCGCTCGTCACGAACGACGACCCAGAAGCCGAGTTCGTCCGAGCCTCCGACGTCACTGACGCAGACGTCGTCGTAGTCGTCCAGAGCGCTCGCGAATCGGACGGCGTCGCTCTCGGGTAGTGCCATAGCTGCCTCCTCCTGGTCGACGGCTTTCCTCGACGCAGGAGCGCGCGGCTCAGCGAGGGGTCAAGGGAACCGCCGGAGGCGGCGGCGAGGATAAGGAGCGAAGCGGTACCGGAGCCGCCTTGACCCCGAAGCGCCGCGCGCTAGAAGGAAAGCAGCCGTCGACTAGGGAGAGTGCGGGCTACGCCGGAGAGCGCGACCCTCCGAGAGTCGCCAGTTCGTCCGCACGACCGTTGAAGCGCGCAAGGTCGTGGCGTCCTGCCCACGAGGACGTGTGGCCTTTCTGCCACTGGAATTCAACCACAAGGCCTTTGTCCTTCACTAGCGCCTTACACGCCGCGATGATCGCCTTCACTACGGGCTCGGTGGCCCTCCACTTATCCGTCATCCAGGAAGCGATGCCCTCGTAGTCGTGCACTATCGTCAGGGTCCCTTTGGAAGGCGCCTGCCAGAGAGCCAGGTACAAGCCCCCCAGCTCGGCGAGCACGTTCTTGCTCTTCTGAAGAGCTAGCTGCACTTCTTCGTCCGAGCCGAGCTCGGGGATCAGACCTCCGTAGAAGATGCGACCCACAGACGTCGCGATCTCCGTCACCATGACCGGCTCGTCAGCCGAGTTCGTGGACATCCACACCACCACGACCCCCACGCCGCCGTGGTGGTTTCCGTCCGTAAAGACGTGCAGCCCCGGGCTAAGGACGACCCCCGCTCCCTCGATGAGCGCCTTAGCCTCGTGGACGCTGTGGACCTTCTGGTACCTAGCGTCTTTGACGCCATCGACCTTCGCTTTGCATTCATCCCACGAGTCGTAGATCCCCTTGATGGATTCGGGCTGGGTAATCACGTAAAGCGCCAAAGCACTCCCCCTCTCGTTCGGTAAAGCGTACGGTCAGGCGAATGCGCGTCAAAGCCCGGCCGAAGCCGGGCTCCGAGCGCGCTGAGGTGGCTAGCCGGCAGCCGCAGGGGCGGCGGGGCTCTCCACAGTCGCCCTTGCGACTTCCGCTGTGGCGAACTGCAGATCGGGGCCCAGGTGCGAGACCTGGATCTCCACCGTCGAGCGCTTGTTGCCCGCGTCGTCTTCCCAGCTCCGCTGCGACAGCCGGCCCGCGACGAAGACGCGCATTCCCTTCGCCAGCGTCTGCGCGGCGTTCTCGGCGTTGCTGCGCCAGCCGACGCACCGGAAGAACCCGTCGTTTACGTCCTCCCACCCGCCGTCCTTGCGCACGCGGCGTGATACCGCGAGGGTGAAGTTCGCCACCGCGATCCCACCTCCGGTGTAGCGGAGCTCGGGCGCGTCGGTGATGTTCCCGACGAGCGTCACCTGGTTCATGACCACCTCCTGATCTGGGCGCCCTCGGCGCCTGCCGTCCTGACGCCACGACCGTCAGGGTCGTCAAGCGTCGGAACGCAACCGACGCCTTCGGCGAGCGAGCATCCATGGACGCGCAGCGTGCGGTTGCGTGTAGGCGCGGCGACACTATCGTGGCGTTTCCAGGACGGCTGTCGGGGGTGCTCTGCCGGCGGTGTCATGAAGCCACCGGCGCTTCGGGCGCGTCCACGACACGCGACTCCAACCCTGCGAGGATCTGGCGGGCACACTCGACGACGCGGTCGGCGGTTTCCTTGACGTGGTCCACCGAGCCATTGGCCCATCGGGCGACGTAGGGGAAGCTGTAACCGCTCGTGTCCAAGCCCAACGCGTCGCACACCACGAACGCCACGGACTCCACCTCAACCTCCGCAACGTCTCGGTCGCGGGCAGCCCCGTCGCCGTGGAGCTTCCCGTGGGCGAGCTCGTGGATCAGTGTCTTGACGGCCTGAGCGGGGGAGACGTCAGGACGGACAGCCATGACTCTGGCTGAAAAATCGCAGTAGCCGTTCTCGCCGGAGCGCTGATGTCGGACGACCTCGTAGCCATCGTCTTTCGCGATCGCCACGAGAGCATCCCAAACGCCCTCGGGGGCGTCGCCGTCTAGGAGCCTTGGTCGGAGGGCGTCTAGGTCCTCGAGTGGCTCCCCGTCGGTTTGCGAGATGTCGAAGACGTACACCACCCGGAACCCACGGATCTGCTGGAGCGTCCGCTCCTCACCATCCTCGTCCTCGATGCTCGTCTTGTACTTGCACGGGGCGAGGATCGCGATCCCCTTCTCGCCCTTGCGTACGTGGCGCCCGAGCTGCAGCCACTTCCGGAAGCCAGCTACGAGGGTCGCGTCGGGGCGCTGGCTGAAGATCAGCAGGTGGTTATTGAAGCTATAGCGATGGAACGACGACGCGACCTTCAACATCCGCCGCCAATCGTCACCCGAGACGATCTCGGAGATCGCGGACTCGAGGCGTTCGTGAGCCTTTCGCAGCGCGTCCGTCACAGGCCCACGTCCCCTTCGGACGCGAGCGCGACCAGTACGTCGACCAACTCGACCTGACACCGCAAGCAGTTCTGTGACACCTCGCCGTCGAGGCCGCGGTCGGTGTGAATCTCGCCGCAGATGCCGCACCGGGCCGCCGACACCTCAAGGCAGCGGCCTTCTGCGAAGGAGCTGATCCACGCCTCGACATCGTCCGCGGAACACAGCAAGTGGATCCGCCCGTCGCGGATGTCTTTGACCTCGACGACGTAGTCGCCTGGGCTCACCTGCTTCAGCCCCACGACCCGGCCTTTGGGTCGTCTGGAGAGGTATTCGGCCATCAGGGCGAGCGTGCGTCGCTTCACGTTGCACCTCCTTGCTCGGCGGCTGTCCGAGCCGGAGGCCAAGCGCCCTCTAGACGACGGCGTCAACCGATGCCGAAGGCAAGCGAGCACTCACGAGCGCGCAGCGTGCGGTTGACGACGGAGGCGAGGGCGCTAGAAGGAAAGCGTCAGCCGCCGAGCGGTGCGCGACGAACGACCTGTCGTAGGTGACGCCGGACTGCTCAGGAACTCCTCCGACGAGCGCTCCCTGTTTTCGGCCGAAACGCTCGACTCCGCCCCGCACCTGGTCGTCTGTCGAGCCATCACCTCCCCCCCGCCGCCGGTTCCCTTCCACGTAGCGGCGCCAGCCCGACCCGCAAGGGCGCTCCGTTCCTCGCTGCGCTCCGGTACTCGCGTCTCTATCGAGAGTTCCCCCTTGCGTGGTCGGTCCTGAGGCGCCGCTCGCAGCCCCGGCGAACCGGCGGCTGAATCGGGAGGTGGCTAATGTCAACGGCGAGACGACGCAACCAGGTGCAAGGACGAGAGGTCACGCCACGGCCATCGTGGGACGAGCTGGTGTCGCCGCAGGAGCTAGCGCGCCGCCTCGACGTCTCGGTGACGACGATCTACGACTGGCGCTACAAGGGAGTGGGGCCGAGGGGGCGCCGCCTGGGCAGGCACGTCCGGTATTGGTGGAGCGATGTTCTGGAGTGGTTGGACGAGGCGCAGGATCCAAGCGTGACGTAGTCCGCATCCGAGTGCATCACCGCATCTAGCTGCGCGAGCGTCGCATGGTGAAGCTCGCTTGCGGAGCGTTGACAGTTCGTGATCGGGAAGACCGAGACTCCAGACCTTCACATCCGCCCGTCGGAGGTTGAGTCCCAAATGACCTCTGCGGCGACGAATTCGCTCAACACCATTCGAACAGTGACCGCGCCACCAGTAGCAGCCAAGTACCTGTAGCGACCGGGCTGAACGTCAATCCAAACGACGCTGCGCGCCTTGAAAGTGCGCTGCATCGCCCTGCTACCCACCTCTGGAGAAACCGTGAGAGCCGGAGGCGACTCGAACGCGGCGCGTTCCGCGGTGCTGAGGCCGTTAAGCACCGCAACACCGATCGACGTAGGTACCTCGTACTGGGGCTCGCTCAGCTCGAACATCGCGTGTCCTCGTGCCAGCTTCAACACGACCTTCTCAACGCGCTCTGGATCAACCGTGAAGTCCCTCGGACCCAGGGCCTGCTCCAGATGGTTCCGGAGGCCCGGCTGCTTCATCAGGATTCTCCGCACCTTCACTCTATCTACACGACTCGGGTCGACCTGGCCGCAGCGAGCGCACTCGACTGCGGCAGCGAAGTACTCCTCGTCCTTTGAAAATGAGGCGTTGCAGCTCTTGCAGCACGGAACAACTGGGATGTTCGGCGGCAGGGGGGCGTCCAGCAGGACTCTAGACGGAACGTGATCACGCGTCTCGGGAGCGACACCGCAATACGCACATCGACCTAGCAAACGACGATCCGCAAAAAGACTGAAACTCTCCATGGGCGCGACGATAGGCGAAGGGTAGCCCTGGTTCTTAGTATGTCGGCGTCGAGAGCCAACGACTACGCGATCTTGGATCGAGGGAGCCCGTGTGACACCTCGTCGACACATGCTCGACGAGGCGAAGGGGGGCGGGGATGGGGAACGCCGCTGAAGAGCTGACCGCTCTTTGGGACCAGGTGATCACAGAGTGGTTAGAGGGCGGCAGTTCGGTGCCCGACCGGCTCAAGCCCTGGTTTGACGTTTACAGCGGCTCCGGTCGGGGACAGGTGGACCCGGAGGCCTTCCCTGAACCCTTCCTCGGCGACCTCTCGCTAAGACCCGCTGGCGTTACCCTCGCACTGAATCCCGGTGAGGTCTTCGAGGAATTCCAATACCGCAACGGCATCTTTGCTAACGAAATCCGCGCATCGGGTAGCTATTCGAAGTGGGCCGCAGGGTGGCCCTACCTACGCGCGGAGGGGCCACGCCTCCCAGACGGGCGCGGGCGCGACTTCCACAGGAAAAGGTTGACCTTCCTCAGGAACTGGTATGGAACGACATCGATCCCACCCAGCAGAATGATCGCGTTCGAGCTGTACCCATGGCACTCGACGGGCCTCACCCGATCGATCATCTTTAGGTCACAAACCGCACGGAGCTTCATCGAGCGCTTCATCTGGAGTCCGATAGTCGACAGCCGTACGCCGTTCGTGTTCGGCGTCGGAAAGGACTGGTTCCCAGTACTACGATCCTTCGCAACCCAGGAACTCGTGATCCTCGGTTACGACGGAGAACCCTGTGGGTTCAACGAGTCCAAGCGAACCGTCTTCGTGGGTAGAGGGCCCAACGGCATGCTCATCATCGCCAGCAAAACCCACAACGTTGCCAGTCCAATACCGGCCGACGATGTTGACACACTTAGAACGGCGCTGCTCCACCGGGGCATCCTGGAGGAACCGCCGCGGTACGAGGACGACTGATGCTCGATGTTGGCAATCGACTTCATGAAGGGACTCTGCGACAGCGCGCAGGAGGTATGCGATCAGTGTCCCCGCAGGCCGAGGGTGAACACCATCGTTGGCAAGTTCTCACGAAACCGCGTGCCCTTCTTTCTTCGCACTAGGCGCCCTGTCCAGCAAGTCCACCAGCCCAGTGAAACTATTGATGTCAGACTTCTGAGCCCTCTCGAAGCGTCGCTGCTGGACGAAGAGATCTCTCCATTCCACATCGGTAATCTCTGCTCGTGTCATGCGATCACACCAAAGATGCGCCGCCTGACGCTTGAGAATCGTTGAAGTGCGGACCTCGCCCTTTGTTTCGACCAGCCACCAGACCTCACTCTTGCCGACCTTTACAAGAACAATGAAGTCCGGGTAATACTGGCGCGGGCGATTGTTCTCGTAGTACGTAACGGAGAAGCCAAATCGCTCGTTTTTTAGATAGCGGACGACGTCATTAGCGGAGTCAATAAAGTCAGCGAAGTCAGCCTCCAACTGTGTGTGACAGGCGATCCGTGAAAGATTGGACTTCTTTCCCTTGGCGGTAATCCCCGTCCAATTGAACTGCTTGATGGTGGTGCTATCCAAGTAGCGGGGACTCCCGAGAACAGGAGTTGTGATCGATCCCGAGGGTGCTCCTTGAACAGCCGTTTCGAGGATATCGAGGGCGCGGCGGGTCCAGTAGTACATCCCGATGTCCCTGACATGACTAGACCCGGCGGTGCTAACCCGGTGAGCCAAGTATTCAGACACGAAGTCCAACAACTCTTCGAAGGTGGGGCCCGTACCGCTGTCGGTATCACCATCCGGATGGGTGGACTCCAGCAGTTCACGAGCAAGGATGAAAGTCGAGCGAACAACTGGGAACTCCTTACGGAATTCCTCGACCGTCATGATCTCCTCGGGGTTGCCGCCAATGACGGGGCGTACTCGAACGTCCGTTGGAGTCTCCTTGCTATCGATCACGAGAGCCTCTAACGACTCGACGGGTATCGCCTTTACGAGTGGCTCATTTACTCCTACCGCCCACGATCGGACGTTCGGCATCCGAACACCGAACTTGTCCTTCGACGGATCAGGCTGAATAGGGGTTGGTTTCTGGCCCCACTTGCCGGCCGCCGCGCGCTTCCGCCGCTCCACGGGGAACCCAATAAAAGGTATTCCGAACGCATCAACGGTTTCCTCGTCGGGACGATTCGCGTTCGCGAGGCGCTCCTCCAAGGGCTCGTTCAGCACTGTGTAGTCGGTGCGCCTTAGGCCGCGTCCAATGACCTGCTCAGTAAGGAGAGGAGAGCCAAACGCGCGCAAACCCATAATGTGCGTGACGTTCTTGACATCCCACCCTTCCGACAACATGTTCACGCTGATGATGCAACGAACGTGCTCGCCAGGTTTTCCCTTCTTACCGACTGTGTTCACTATCTCTCGGAGAACAGCCTCGTTGCCTCGGTCCGCATCAAAGACCTTGGAGTCGATTTGGATGGTGAGCCAATCAGTCGGATCATCCGTGTCTGGATTTCGCAATTCCTTGAGCGAGGTACTTAGGTGCTCGAACAACCAGCGAGCTCTAACTGCGTCGTTCGCAACCACCAACATCACGGGAGGCGGACCGGGACGCATGAGCTCGAACTGTCCCACCCAGTCGTGGTAGTCCCTCTTCCATCCCGAGTAAATGTGCTCTACGGCGCCCTTGCAGGCTCGGAGATACTCCTCCTTAGTCTTGGCGTCCTTCACGAGATCCCAAAGGTCTAGATAGACGCGGCCTGCTTCATCCGGATCGGGCAAACGAACAACCTTGACCAGACCTGATTCAAATGCGTCATAGACCGAAAAGTCAGAGACCATCCACTCGAAAAGAGTCCCTTCGGGCTTCGGTGATCCGGTTCCGTACCAGGGGGTGGCCGAGAAGTCGACCACCATTGCGATCGATGCCGCCGCTCGAATCCGATCGATGATGCGACTCCATTTGATAAACCCTGGGTCCTCGCCTCTTCGCGTTCGCTTTTCTCCATAAACATGGTGAGCTTCGTCATTGATGATGATTAGGTCGCGCCATCCCTCGAGGAAGCGACGAATGACCGCATTGGGATCTTGGTCTCGCCGCTTCTGCATCGCGGCATGAACCGATGCGGGGACGAAGCGATCCTTCTCATCCACATCTTCGGGAATCCAGTCATCTCGCCTGGACGCCAACGGAACCGACTGCCAGTTCCTCACGAGGACGCGGGGGTTGAAGTCCTGCGTGTATTCCGCAGGCACGATATTGAACTGCTCGTAGAGGTTCTCTGGGCTCGCCGGGTCTAGCCCAGCGCCGGTTGAGAGCCCCGTTCGCGCGTCCACGCCTCGCACTCGATCGCGCACTGTGAGGTTCGGTACCAGAACAAGGAAGTTATGCGAAAGTGACGATCCAGAAACCTTAGCCTTGTGAAGCGTCGCCCAAACTATGAGCAGGGCCATCACAAGCGTCTTGCCGGTACCGGTCGCAAGCTTGAGGGCGTAGCGTACGAGATCCCCAGTCTCCGGCATGCGCTGACGGCCCTTCACCTCGTATAGGTAGATCACAGCCTCGATCGCCTCTCGCTGGCAGAAAAAGAAGCGTGTCAACTCGGAACGACGCTCGTCCTCGCGCTCGAACCACCAGTAGAGGAGTTTCCGAGTAACCATGGACGTGCCGAGATAGTCGCTGTGCCTCCAGATTCGTAGTTCTTCGCGGAGCTCATTCACGAACTCGTTCAGGTGCTCTTCCGAAGGAAGCATCTCCTCCAGCAAGGTCGCTTCCTTCCCGACGATGCCGGCAAGTCCTCCTTTGAGCTGTCTCGCGGACGCTCGGTAGCGCATGGAAGGGCGCCGCCCTTCAACCAGCTTTGAGCGGGCACCGGCCAGCATCTGGTGGTGTCGGTCGGGCTCCGCGAAAGCGTCACAAATGACGACGCGATCTACGATGTACCCGGCGGCTCCGGATTCCAGAGCCTGCCGCTCGATCTCGCTTGTGCTCACCGCTAAGCCAAGTCTCTAACGATCGTCGACTCGTTGCCGTACACATCGACGACTTTCACCGCGCACCTCCTGTAGGTGCCCCTCGGAAACGGATCGGAGATCAGGCGAAGGGACCACTCCTCCTTGTCCACTTCGATCTGCAGTGGACGTTCTACAGCCGGCTTCTTCTTAAAGTCGAAGAACATCTGGCAATCGACGAAACAATCGCCGTCGTAGTCCTCATCGATGTACCAGGCAGCCACGTAACCTCCGGCGGCGTTCATGTAGTCGGTCGTTCGTCGCTTCCGATCGAAGATCGCAACTCCGTTCAGGACCACAACGAACTGATCATTCACCGACTGAATCTCCACGTCGGGATGAGCGAGCGGAGAAAAGAGCATGTCGGGTTGGGTTGCTTTCAATCCCTCCATGAGGGTGTCCGGGCGGATCATGACCAGCTCCACCCTGATTTCCCGCTCGGCTTCGAGAGTTTTCTTGACCTCACCCACATTTGTCTCAAACGCCCAGCCCAGTACGTGGATGGCTTCGACACCCAGCTTCTCTGCATCGATCACGGCGTCGTAGATCTGCTTGCCGGTCACCCGGCCCGCGATCGGACCGACCGATATCCCCACCCCGTCCTTCTCAACGACACCGTGGACCAGCCCTCCGAGGTCGGGAAGCGCTACGTCCTTTCGATAAAGGCGACAAATCGCTGAGATGTAGTCCTCGAGGCCCTCTTGGTCACCCCGAACCAGGTAGCCCTTCCAATCCTCGATCGCATATCGCCCCAAAGTCATGACCTCGAACGGACCCGTGACGCGTAAAGCCCGGCGGTCAACCAGAGGTCTATCGACAAGGTCTATCTGTTGTGATTCCTTCTCGCCAGTGATGGTGCCCATGGTCGTGCGGGAGATTCGCTCGTACTCGAAACCGCTCGACACCCTCCCGTTCCGGGTCTTGTAATGAGGAAAGACGGTCGATAGCAACCAACGTCTTGCAACGTTGATCGCCACACGAGAGGTATCGCAGGTGATCCAACGCCGACCGAGCTGTTCCGCACAAAAAGCAGTCGTTCCACGACCGCACGTGATATCGAGAACGAGATCCCCAGGATCGCTTGTCATCGACAGGCAGCGGGCAACAACCTTCGGGTTCGTCTGTACCGCGTAATCTTTCGACCCTGCAAACCCGGCTACTCCTGTATCCATCCAAACATTTCCTAAGGGATAGGCACCGAAGTCGTCGAGGTAGCGAACGTATCGAAGCGTATTGCCGACGCCGATGACGCGATTCGCGGCCTTGAGCCGCTCCATCCCTTCGCGGTTGGTCTTCCACGTAGATGCGCCGGTCGGCCAATACTCCTTGCCCTCCCACTCGACCGACCAAATCTCATGCGGTCTTGCGGGGCGAGCGCTACAAAGATCACCGGCCGTGAAAAGACGGCTTCCGTCCTTAAGGGAGCTGATGTCGTCAAGCTCATCCGACGTGAGCCGCCGGCGGGTACCGTCGGGCTCCTCTACCCAGTCATAGTGCTCCGCACCGCTCTCGCCCTGCTCCTTCAAAAGGAACAGTGGATGGTACTTGCATGCGTCACGATTTCGCGCGTACCAAAGGAGAAAGTCCCCTACGGAGGGGAGGAACTCGCTGGATTGGCTGGTCGTCTTCGAGAAGCAGATGATTCCCACAAAATTGTTCGCCCCGAAGACCTCATCCATCACCGCTCGCACGAGATGCACATTTGTATCGCTCGACTGAACGAACACGCTCCCACTATCGGAGAGCAGTTCTCGGCATAGGTACAGACGCTCCTGTAGATGGGAGAGATAGGAATGGATACCGTGCACCCAGGTATCGCGAAATGCCTTGATGGTTACAACATCATCGATGCGTTCACTATCAACGTTGCGAGCCCGGTCGACCCGCTGCTGGAAGTTGGCGTCGTACTTGATTCCGTAAGGAGGGTCAAAATAGATGGTCTGAACGCGACCACCAAGGCGCTCGTACTGGATCAGCGACTCCATCACCTGAAGAGAGTCGCCGCAGATGAGCTTGTTCTTCCACTCCTCGTCATGAGTGTAGAACTCGACGCGGTGCTCTTTGTCCCTCTCTCGTAATGACTTCTCCAATTCAAAAAAGGCCATCTGTGCGTCGCCCTCAGCAGCCGCGCTCTCCCTCGCCCTTTCGATGATGCGAGCAATTCGAGACTCGGACACGATCTCATTCCGCTGGAGCGGGAGCAGCGGTACCTCACGATGGCTACGCTTTCCCGCCCAGAAGAGGACCGGGTCGACCGCCGGGTCTAGATCAACGATTACCCGCCGGTCCGTCGGATCTCCCTTGAGCTCTCCGACTCTTATCGCTTTCGTCCACGGATCCATCGGGAGGCCGACGACCTCTTCTTCCATAATCATCGGTGTGTGCCCGGTCTCAGGAGTACGAGGGTCGCGGGCCTCGGAATGCTCATAGCGGGTGACTTTCTTTGGCTTGGTTTGCCTTCCCGATCCAGTTGATCGTTTCGCCATTTCCCCCGCCTACTCGCTCCGTCCGCTGACTGGACCTAACCTAGCGTCGAAGACTCAGAGACGCGACACGCCGCCGAAATCGAGTGGAGGTACTAAGCGACGAGAGCAAGGCAACCTGCCGTAACAACGTTTCGCGAGGTCGTGCTCGCCTGGTCGATCGGGAATAAGCGGTCGTTCCCATGGAGACGAACGAGTAGCCCGTACCGAGTGCTTCTGGGCGAGTTGCTACTCCAACGGACTCGCGGGGAAAACGTGGCGCCGGTTTACGAGGCAATGGTGAATAGGTGGCCTACCGTGGCCCACCTGGCCAGGGCGCGACCGCACTCGATCGCCGGAATCATGCGCCCGCTCGGCCTCGCAAAGCGGGCTCCGCTCGTCAAGGCCTTCGCTCGAGCTGTTGTCCGTGATTTCTCAGGGCGCATCCCGAACGATCTCCAACAGCTCCAGCAGCTTCCCGCCGTCGGTCCCTATTCAGCTCACGCGGTACAGATTTTCGCCCGCCATCAGGATTTGCCCCTAGTCGACTGGGTGATAGCGCGCGTTCTAAGGCGCTACTTCGGCATACCGGGCGGTAAGCGACCGAACGCCGACAAAGACCTATGGCTTTTGGCCGCACAGGTCTCTGGCGATGGGCAGGCGAGAGCGGTGTGGCTTGGCGTCATCGATTTCGCTTCCGCGGTCTGCGCGCCAAAGCCCCGCTGTTACGAGTGTCCTCTTCAACAAACGTGCGCCTACGCCAGGAACGTTCACGGCCGTTCCTAGTCGTCGACGAACTCACTGAAGGATCGGGCCATCTCCTCGCCTGTGGGAACGGCGATGGGCGACGGGACCTCGTCGGTTTTGAACCCCTCAGGACGCTGTGGACAGAGGGCCTTAAAGTCGCAATTCACACACTTTTCCGGGTAGGGCCGCATTGGGAAGTCACCGGCCAAGATCCGCGTCACGGCCCACTCGACATTAGCCACGGCTGTTGACACTGCGGAATCGGTAACTGGCACATCGACTCTTTGGCCGTCCTTGAGCAGGTGAACGGCCCCGGTGCGGGCGTTTTCTCCAAGCACCTCCCTTGCGGCCTTGGCGTAGAGCTGAACCTGCAAGGCGAGTTCGGTCCAGTGAAGGTCTTCGTTCTGTTCCGGCTCGGGCCCGCCTTCCATCGTCTTGAAGTCGACGACGCGCGCATCGAGGATGTTGCCGTCTGGGTCCTCATCGAGGAGGAGGTCGATGGTGCCCGATATCACTGCCTGCTCGACCGGAACCTCAAACCTCACCTCCACCTGGCGTTTGCGCGCGAAGTCCTCTGAATGGTTCTCCGCGTAATGCCCCACTATGCGGGCGGCAGACGCCTTCGCTTGCTCGTAACCACCCGGTCTGTTCTCGGGATCGCTGCTCTGTGGCACGTGCTTCAGGTGGAAGACGCTTCGCGCAATTGCCTCGGCTTCGCCGGGTGTAGGAACACTGTTTTGGAACGTCTCGTGCAGCTTTCCAACAGCAGCGTGAACGGTCATGCCGAACCCGAACATCTCCGTGATCGGTGGACTGAACCCGAAACTTTTCCTGAATTGGTAATCCCGCGGACACCTCAGGTAGTAACGAATCTCTGAGTAGGACGTGGGGAGAATGGTCTCGTCAATCCGCCGGACTCGCTCGTGCGCCTCCAACCCGGCTGGCATCTCGTCGGCATCGGATCGAATCTCGTCATGCAGCAGGCGTTGTGAGAACGGCGACGGTTGACGAGGCTTCTTGGCGCCCGGTAGCTCGCGAGATCCGGTGACGTAAAGATAGCGTTCGGCTCTGGTGACGGCGGTGTAGAACAGCCGCGCCTCTTCTTCACGGGTTCCCTGATAGGCACCTCGGTCGAGGGCGGACTTCAGCACTGACGTCGGTAGCCACCCCGAATACTTCCGCTTGTCGCCGGGGAACCGGCGGGCTTCGACGTCCGACACGAAGACAGCCGGGAACTCGAGTCCCTTGACCTTGTGGACCGTTGCGACCGTCACGGCGTCGGGCCGGCGAAGCACATCCTGGGTCGATGTGTCGTACCCCGTCTCGGCTACGTTCTGCAGAAAGTTCAAAATCTCACGGAAACGGCTAGTCGTGTCGATGCTCAGATATACCGCCTCGACATCCTGCATCATGCGGCTGAAGATTCCCAGATCCTGCATAACTCCTGCATCGAAATCCGATTCCTCGATTCCGAACGCGTGCAGTAGATCGTGCACGAGCTGTTGGGGATACACCCGGCGGCGAGGACCCTTTATCGGTGCGTGAATCCTTCGTCCCCAATCTGCAAGTACTCGCACGAACGCGTTGAAGTTCGCATAAGGAAATGCTGGCGACACGACCGCATCGAAATGTGCCTTCGCAACGTTGCGATCTGGCGATTGCTGGCGGAGCAACTCGAACGTATCCCTCATGACGGAGACCTGCTCCCGGTCGAACACTCCCCCTCCGGCCTCAAGTGTGTAGGGGATGCGGCGGGCGGTGAGCGCTCGGGTGAAGGCGTCGTGCCGTGCCGAGCCATCTTGCTCGCTCCCTCGGGTTGATCGCATGAGAATGGCGAAGTCCGCCGGAGTCAAGCCGCGAACGGCACCATTCTGTTCGATATACGACGTCTCCAATAGATCAGAGATTCGTTGAGCCACCCACTCCGCCTCTTCCTGGCGCGTCTCGAACCAAAGATTGCGGAAGTCGCGGGGCCCAGGTGGGTTGACCGCTTGCGGACTCTTGGTGATCCGCGTAGCGCCGAGCTCTGCTGCCGCGAACTCGTCTGCCGCGGCAACGATCGCTTCTGTACTGCGGAAATTTCGAGAGAGGGTGTGTACGGCGCAGTTAGGGTATCGCCGCTCGAACTCGATGATGTTGCCGACATCGGCCCCCCGCCACCCGTAGATTGCCTGGTCGTCGTCTCCGACGACGAAGAGCGTTTGCGAGCGCGAATACAGCTCCCGAACCAGCGCCTCCTGCGCGGGGTTCACATCCTGATACTCATCGACCATGAGATGGGCGAGTTCGGACACGGCCCTTTCGGCACCTTCATCCCGACGCTCCAAGGCCTCGACCGCCAATCGAATCATCAACGAGAAGTCGATGAACTCGTCCTGGTCGAGCCGCGCATCTAACGTTTCAAGCACTTCTCCCAGAGGCAAATCCTGAGCCTTCACATCTTCGATCGAGAGCACCTCATCGTTGAGCGTTTTCCAAGCGTCGGCCACTTCCTTGATCGTCTCGAAATACCGAGCCTTCCGCCTTTTCTGGAGATCGAATAGCCCAAGGTCTTTCGCGCGTGAGATCAGGTAAAGCTTTAGCCGGTTCTCATCGAGGACATCGAACTGTCGATAGCGCGCGTCCATCTCGCCGAGCACGTACTGGCAGTAGGAATGGATCGTTCCCACATACATGGCCCCAAGCTTCGTCGGATCAAGTCCGGCAGCTTCAAGCGCTTGAGCCACGCGAAGTTTGATCGAATCCGCAGCCTTCTCCGTGAAAGTGAAGGCAACGATGCCCTTGGGACTTTGTTCCGAGGGTGGCGCAACCAGCCGGGCGATCCTGTACGCCAATGTGCGCGACTTACCCGAACCTGCACAGGCTAGAGCGAGGACCTCTTCGGTTTCATCACGTGCTGCGGCGCGTTGCTCATCCGTGAGATCTCTATCTAGGATGATGTCTATGTCGCTCATCTGCGAGCCTTCGCGGGTCGTAGCAGCCGGCGGACCTCCAACGCGTGTCGTTTGATGAATTCGGGCGGAAGGGCGTCCCCGATCATTGCCGCCGCGCGGTACTTTCCGCCGCTCAGAGAGAAGAAATAGTTCGGCTGGAACCCCTGGAGCAAGGCTGCCTCCCGGAGGGTGATCGCCCGATTGCAACTGGGATGGAGGAAGCGCCCCTTCGAGGGGTTGACGCAGCCACTTGTAATGGTAGGTGCGACCCCATCCCACGCCATCCGTCCATAGACATCCTTGAACCCATCGAATGTCCGATGACATTTCAATTGGCGTCGGCGACCAAGATCCTTACGGCTCCCCCCGTTGCGAGGGATACGTTTGATCAGGTCCCGTACCTTCTCGCTCCGATTCTCGGGGAAATCGTGGAGGGGATCACCGCTACGTCCAGCGCGTGCAAGGCCTGAGAGAGCATCCCTTACGGTCGGCCTTTCTTCACTGGCCGACGCGAAGGGCACTCGGGATCGCTTGGCGGCCAACAGGATCAGCCTTCTACGTCTCTGCGGCACGCCGTAGTCCGCCGCATTCAGTACACGATAGTCGAGGTGATACCCCAGGTCCCGAAGCGATCGGGTGAACTCGCGGAAACGATAGTTCCGCGCCAAGCCGGGAACGTTCTCCAGCATGATCGCTTTGGGCTTGAATTCCTCCACAAACCGCAGGAACTCGAATAGCAAATCATTCCGTTCGTCGCGGGGTCGCCGCCTCCCGTTCTTGGTTCGGAGGCGCGAGAATCCTTCGCACGGCGGACACCCCGCCAGCAGGTCCAGCTGACCCTTCCGCAGGCCTAAGCTCCTTCGGACATCGGCGGCGTCCAAATCCCAGATGTCTTCACCCCAGACGCGGGTCTGGGGGTGGTTCTTTCGATAGGACTCCACTGCCACGGGGTCGATCTCGACCGCGCCGATCACCCGGAACCGAGCTCGCTTGAGACCTTCAGTCAAGCCACCCGCCCCGCAGAAAAGATCCACTGCCGTCGGCCACTTCATCTCCCTCATTCTGTCGCAGGTATGAATGCTCTGAACCATCCTGACAGTGGGGTATGACACAAAAGCGCAACCGGGACCGGAGGGGGCCATCCCTCCGCTGTCGGTCTTGGAGGGGGCACAAGAATCTGCCCCCCATTTCAACCGGGGTGACGACACCCTCGTGTGAGGCATCGAACCGGCCCCTCCCGCCAATGAGAGAATCTGCCTATGGCCGTTCGAGATCGCGATGTCGGACTACCGGCGTCGATTGCAGCACAGCTTGCGCCGCAAACCGGACGCATACTCGATATGCGCTCAAACGACTTGTTGCCGCCTCGGATCGAAGATTCACTCCCTCCTTCGTCCTTCCTTGAGTACAGCGAAGAGATTGCGCATGATGTGGCGGCGGGGGGCTTCCAAGCGCGGACCTACTTGCCTGTGCCTGTACCGAAAGGAAGTTTCACTACGAGGCCTGCCGCTCTCATGCGGCTCGACGAGCGAATGTTCTTTCACGCCCTCATAACCACGATCGTTCCGGATCTGAAGCGGTCTATAGCAGATCCCACGTCCGTGTTCGGACCGTTGCTCATAGCGGGTTCAAGGAGATGGGCCGATTTCGAGAAGGCTCCCCTCGCCAACGAACCGAAGTACGTGGCGAAGGTCGACGTCTATTCCTTTTACGAGACGGTTGATCATGGCGTTCTTTGGCAGGCGCTGATTGATAGCGACGTGGACGAGACGGCCGCCGACTTGGTGCGCGCTTTCTTGCAGGACGTAAGCCCTCAACCCCGAGGGCTTCCACAGGGACTCCTTGCGTCTGACGCTCTGGCGACCGCATACCTCGGTCAGCTAGATAAGAAGATGATCGACGCGGGCATTGCCTATTACCGTCGCGGAGACGATATTCGTATCGCTGCGAACACCTACTCAAGAGCTAAGCGCGCAGTTGCCGAAATCGAGCGGGAACTTCGCGCCCTCGGTCTCCTTCTCAATGAGGCCAAGACCTTCGTAATGAAGCGACAGACATACGAGAAGAACCTCACAGAAATGTCTGACGCGGAAAGTCAGCTGCGCGAGGCAATCATCGATGAGGCCGAGGAACATGTGCGATCGCTTGAGAACGTGGGCGAAGTTGAGGAGTTCTTAGTCCAGCAAGGCGTACTGCCAGATGAGGAGGCTGAAGAACTGCTCTGGGACGTGTACCACGAGGCGATCACAGTAGATCAACTAATTGAAGCGATCAGGGATCGTCTCGATCCCGAAAAGTATGTTGTCGCCTCGCGGCTCTTTAGCGAGACATTGCAGCAGGCGCCTACTAAGGGCACCGGTCTTCCGCTTGACGTGTTCAACCGACGAGTAACCGCGGCACTCGTAGCGTTGTCGGTTGCGCAAGACAAGATTGCCCTGCCTCAGGTCGATGGCCTCTTGTGGAGGTATCCGTGGTTAACAGAGGTCACGTGCAACTATCTGGCCGCCATGGCCAAGACGACCGAACGACGCAGGGTCGTCACAATGATCGAGGCGTTCCTACTCCGAAACCGGTTTCGCCACGACTGGCAGGAGGCCTGGCTCATCTACACGCTCCTTCCCCACAGCAAAGCCGTGTCCCCGGACTTGGTTGAGCACCTGGAAGAGGTAATCAGGGCCAAAGGACCCTCGTCGCAGCTATCAAAAGCATATGGCGCTCGACTGCTCGCGCGGCGCGGGAAACTGACCCGCGCGAGATTCGACTATCTCTGGCGCAGCCTTCACTCTGCTCTGATGCCGGATCTAGTTGAGGCAGCGCGCATCCTGTTCGAGGGTGAGGACTGGCCCTCCGACTACATTTCCAGCTTCCGCAAGGACCCGCTCCTAGCTCGTGTCGTCGAACGTCCCTAACCAGCGATGAACGCGCTGTTCTTCGCCGACCTGCTGGGGGTGCGCTCGAAGTGGCACAAGCATGGAAGACTTGGCGCAGAGAAGGCTTTCTCGAGATTCAAGGAACTCTGCACCTCCACGATCGAAGACTACGACGCCGGGTCGTTAGTGGATGGCGGTATCGAGTCCGATGCGCTCGCTCTGAAGTGTGCATCCGCAGAGGTCGCGGCACGTTTCGGAATGGACTTTTACAAGCGCGCTTTCCTCGCCGCGACCGAAGAAGGGGATATTGACCAGCGGTTCTGGGTCAGAGGAGCCATCATTCCGATTGAGGAAGTAGACCCGCTCCGAACAGCCGAATCCTTACCCGCACCGTATGCTCAAATTCAATCTGTGACCTACTCTGGACCGCTGCTAGACGCAATTTCGGTAGAGCGATCTGGGATAAAGGGTATGCGTCTCCTGATCCACCAAGAACTAATTTCGATGGATCTACAGAACGCGGTCAGCGTCGACTTCCATGGTAATCGCCTTGAAACAATCATCCAGCTTCCCTACACGCCCAATCCAGAGAGAATTGCGGAAGAGGGATACCAGGATCTCCTGTGGATGGCAGACCCAGCCCATTGGGAAACCTTGAGAACCACCATGGTGCGAAGGCTGCAGTGGGCAGTTAAGAACAGTGAGGAGTTCGCGCAGGCCGCTGCTACGCAGGTGGTCTTCCATGAATGTCAGGAATCAATCGATACGGCGAGTCCTTCGTCCTCCTCGCGCTAGGAGTCCGCGAGCCCCCTACTCGCCCGACGAGGAGGCCATGATTAGGGCCGCCGATGCTCAACGGGGCGTCCCGGCCAGTTTCCTCGTCCCCGTCTGGCGCGAGGGGGTTTGGGGCTAAGGGGCGGCCTGGGCAAACGCCCGGGGGCGAGACGCCCCGCCGCCCTTACCCGGTCGTCTTGAGTCTCGGGTGTCACCGCCCGCGTCCTCCGGTCTAGTTAATCAGCAGGACAAGCACAATGGCCTCCAGGCCCGGTTGTGCGCAATCGACTCCTACATAAGGCTTAGTTCATCCGGATGAAAGTGGGGTCCATATTGAACGCGCAACGGCGCCGCCTGCCTGCAGCGGTAGTGATCCTGGCGATCGCGGGGGTGTTCCCGGTCGCGGCGGCATCCGCGAGTCCCGCGTTCCAAATGCCTTTTCCCTGCAACGAGACCTGGTACGTCGCCACCTATCCGTCACATCTCCCGTCGACTCTCGCGACGGATTGGAACTTCCGTCCGAATGACGGGGACTCAGACCGTGGGAAGCCGGTGGTCGCGGGAGTTGCCGGGCTCGCGTATCCGAGAACGGATGCGAGCTACGGGAACTACGTCGATGTAGAGATCGCTGGTGGGTGGACCGCCAGGTACGCGCACCTGGACTCCTTCTCGGTGACGGCGGGGCAGCCGGTAGACCCGTCGACGAAGGTGGGGACGGTCGGGCGCACCGGTAACTCGACCGCCGCGCACCTCCATTACGAGCAGCGACTCAACGGGGTCGCGCAACACGTGTCGTTCGGTGGCGCTCTGCTCGAATACGTGGACTACCCGCAGAGCCTTCCGTACACGAGCGCGAACTGCCTGCCAGATACGAGTACTTCGTATGTCGCGCTCGGTGACTCCTACTCGTCGGGTGAAGGCAACCCTTCATACGAGCAGGGAACGGACGATCTGCTCGACAACATGTGCCATCGCTCCGCCGCCGCGTTCCCGGAAGAAGTGGCGAAGTCATCGGCAGACCTCGCTTTGCAGGTCGAAAACATTGCGTGCAGCGGCGCGAGGACCGAGCACATAGACGCCGTCGAGCGGTACGAGCCCCCACAGACGTCGCGATTGGCGGAGGTTGCGGATGGGGGTGACGTAAGGGCAGTTTCGATCACAGTTGGCGGTAACGATCTCGGCTTTTCGAGCCTCATGCTTAAGTGCGTCTTCTTCGACTGCGACACCGACTCCGCCAAACAAAGGTTGGGTGCGAAACTTCAGACGCTTCGTACCAATCTAAGGCGCGTCTATGCGTCGATCCAATCCGTGCTGAACGAGCGCGCCCCCGGAGCGAGACTGTTCGCGCTCGGTTACCCGCGCTTATTCGCGGAGACTCGCAGGTGTGGGGTGTTCAACGAGTTCAAGCTGTCCGAACGGCAATGGCTTAACGACGCCGTCGAGCAGGTCAACGCCGTCGTGCGTGCGACCGCGGACGACTCCGGTGCGATCTTCGTCGACGTAACGCATGCTTTCGCCGGACACGAGCTGTGTTACGGGATAAGTGGAACCGCTGGCACGTACGTCAACAAGCCCGTGAACCTGCCGAACTACAAGAGCGGGCTGCATCCCAACGCCTCGGGGCACCAGGCTCTCGCGAGCAAGCTGCTCGAGTCGATGAAGGCGAACCTGGCACCGTACGTGCCGACGTACGCGGTAGGTCAGGGAGCTGTCAACCAGTCGGCCTTCGTCGCCGCCCACGCCGCAGCCGGGGGCACCACGGCGCTGGGGCGGCCGGTCAACCCAGTTCACGCTTGGAAGGGGGGTTGCGTCCAGGACTTCGTCGGCGGAACGGCGGGGAAGTCGGCGATCATGTCATTCGAGTGCAGTGGTCCGGCCTACGCGGTGACGGGCGGGCACTGGGCCTACCTCGAGAATCGATGGGGATCCGAGGCCGCCGCGATCATTGGATATCCCTACAACAACGCACATCCCTGGGGCCCTGGGCTCGTTCAGGACTTTGCGCACGGGAGGTTGGGCCACAGCATCCTCATGCAACGTACCGAGACATCCTCAGTCTTCAACGTGTTCGGTGGGATCAAGGATAAGTACGTGGAGCTAGGCGGCGCTGAAGGCCGACTGGGGTACCCGGTATCGGACGAGTACGACTGGGAAGGGGAGAAACGTCAGGACTTCGATACCGCATCGATTATCTGGAACGAAGGGGAGGGAGCGCGTCTTCTCCAGACGACGACGCCAGATCGTCGGGCCATCACAAGCTACGACGAGATGCGCCCGGGCGCCCCGCGTTGGGGCGAGTTCCACTGGGCATATCAGCCATTCGTGGCTCGGAGCAACACGATCACGTACCTCGGCGTCACCGTGGGACATTCCGGCTACACCTCTGGCGCGACGCTGGCCGACCGCCTAAGGATCCGCCTCTGCTCGGATCCAGGGTGCTCCACGACGTTCGCGGACGCGTCACCGCAAATCCTCAACTACGGCAACACGGAGGTGGACATCGGTGATATCGGCGTCGTCAAAGGCGCCACGTACTTCGTCCGGTGGGACAGGCCGAGCGCCGTCCGCTGGGACACGTTCTGGTGGGGAGGAACGGGATCGGGGCGACAGCCGATCAGCTCCTCGGACCAGATGCAGATGGTGGTGAAGGGCTACGACCAGTAGGCCGCAATCGGAGTCTCACATGCGGTCGCAGCCAGGCGTCGCCAGCCTCCCCTCAGTCGGTCGTAGAGGATCTCACCAGGTGCGGCATCCTGCCGCAGGTCGGCTGAACGGCAGGCCGGGCAGCGGTGCTCGTAGTACTCCGCCCCGACGCTGGCCATGCGGCGCAGACGTTTCGTGAGCACCTAGAAGGTGTGCTGCGTCGAGCCCCCCATGGTGTCGAGGACCTGGCCGATGAACTCGTTGGGCACCTCTCGTGGAAGAGGTCGCTGATCGAGTTGAGGGAGAACATCGTCGGCTGTCGCCGTCATAAAGGCTCGTCGAGCTTGTCGGCGTGCAGCTGGACGCCGAATCCGGGTGTCGTGGCCTTGAGAGAGCGGTCGCAGCCGTCGCGCTGGTAGCGCGGGTTACCCATCGCCTTGAGCCGTTTGGCAAGGGTCCGCGCATAGCAGTGGGTCGCAGCCCGGCGAGACCCAGTCACAGCTCGTGACCGGGTTCCACGTCATCTCTGTCCACTCGGGTGGCGCTCTTGCCGCTCTTTGGCCGTCCCCGGCACCTTGGCACTCTTCGGCTGAACGCGCCCTCGTACGACGAAATCCTCGCGTGATGGGATGACGGCAGGAGGCGCCGGGCATCTCTGACGATCGATCTAGAACTGACAAAGATGCTTGACCACGGAACGCCTGCTAAGTCGCGACCCACGGCCGAGCCTGGCCCAGGATCGGCCAGATGTCGTCGGTCGACCACTCACGAGTGGGTGCTGGGCCCTTCGCGGAATCATGGCGTCGCGGTCGGAGCGGTGAACTCTCGTGCGCTCGCGGCGGAATCGACCCATCGATCTCGTGAGGAAAGAAGTCGTCTGGCAGCCCGGGGCTTGGACACAGCTCAGTAGCACACAGCGCGAAACCCTTACGGTCGATGACCAGCCCCTGATCTAAGTGCGCTACGAGCTCACCCCTGTTGGTCCAAATGCAGCCGAGCTCGTCGACGATCCCGACTTCTGCGCCCCGCTCATCCCACAGGGCGCCTCCATCGAGCGAAATGCCGAGGAAATTCTGCCCTGGCCGATATAGCCAACCCCAGTCGAAACGATGTCCATCGTCACCGGCTTGACCAAAAGCTTGCTCCATCCGGTCGGCAAATAGACGCAGAATGCGGTGTCTCGTCCGGGGGGTGATCAGGTCGTCTGCCGGCACCTCCTCGATCAGATGCACTTCAGGATGGTGCGCGAGAGGTGGCGCTCGGAGGGTCTTTACGGTTTCCGGTTGCGTGAGGTCATCGAACAACGTCAGCTCTCCAAGGTTCCTGACGTGAACTTGCAGTTCGACCGGACCTCGCAACCCTATCTGTCGCCATACTCGTCCGACGTGGAGAAGGTAGACGTTGAGGTGATAGGCGATCTGCCAGACTGTCTTCTGTTCCTCGATGTTCACCGCGATCCCCACTGACCCGTCCCTGTGGAGCCGGAGCAAACCGCAAGGAATACGATTCCGAGACACAATCTCGGCGTGAACGCCACCCGACCATACGCCGAGGCGCGCGTCGAATTCCGCCAGCTGCGTCCAATTCGCATAAGGCAATAGAGACGAGATGTCCCCACTACCTAGGTGCCGGTCGGGGTTTGGGTACTCCTTCGGATCAAATATGTCGTGGGCAGGCACCCGAGGCACTGCGGCAATGGATAGCCAGGGCGCCTTTGGGGGGACTGGTATCGGAAGTCCATGGACGTCCCATCGTTCCCGCTGTGACTCGACGGCTCGCGCAGCAAGTGCGTATGCATCCCGCACCTCCTGCTCATCCATTGGATTCGTTCGCGACCCAACGCGTTTGTAGTAGCGCTTCTCGTTCCGAAGCTGGATCATGTAAGGCCCCAGGGACGATCTTTCAACGTCAACTACCATCAGGAAGCCACCCTCGACTTCGATGACCGCTAGCTCCATGAGCAACGGGGGACGAACACCGCTACGCGCGAGATCTTCAATTGCGCCGACGGCACCCCGGTCCTCCAGAGGCACGATGGCATCGGGGACCCCGTCCTCGCCAGGGCCCTCCGAAACTCCGTAAATCAGAGTTCCGCCCCCGCCGTTGCCCATCCCGGTGATGTCCTTGAGCAACTCCACGCGCTGCTTCTTCCCTGGGGGAAACGCGCTCTTGTATTCGAGCGACGGCCCCTCGGGAATCCTGTTCTCGATTAGACGCTGCAGCGCCGTGAGCGTGGTCAGAATCACAATGCAATCATCCCGTTAAGAGTTCGAACCGCTTGCGCAGGAGAGTATCGGTCAGACCTCCTCGGCGGCCCGCGCTAGGCGTACACGCGCTCCCAGCGCGAGGGGCGCTCGACCCCGGTGGGTGCAGGATGAACTCCCCTTGGTAAGGTCCGCAAAAAGTCCGCGAGACGACCGAAAACAACCGTGAACGATCAGGAACATCCGTGAAGCGAAACCGCAGGTCAGGGACAACGTTCGGCTGTTTTCGCAGGTCAGCGGACTGCGCGGAACAGAATTCCTAAACCTGGTGTCGGCAGGTTCGAATCCTGCCGGGGGCACGAACAGGTGGCACACACTGCCGGGGCCCAAAAACAGGGGGGACTGACGCTGGAGGAGTCACCCGCGTGGGCGTCGAAGCATCAAGGCAAGCAAGTCGCCGGCCACTCCGGGAGGCGTGAAAAATGAAGAAGCTGGTGAGGGTGCTAACCGCTTTCGCTGCTGCCGTCGCCGCATCGGTGGCCCTTAGCGCTCCGGCCTACGCATGCCATGACCACGATTACCACGTCTACGTCCATGGCCCCGCGGGTATTCATTTCCACGCGTGCATCCAGGAACCCGGGCAGTAGCCGACAGCTTTGGGAAGCCGCGGACGGGTGGGCATGGTCACGCGCGGCACTCGAAATCGAACCAGATGGACTCTCTTTGGCGATGAACATGGTTTCTCCCGGTACGCCGATCGAGGAGGACGGGGCGCCCGAATGGTTCCCGTTATCGGAGTTTCCTGATCAGTCTCCGGCGACGAAGAAGAGCCATGCCCCGTCGGCGTCGATTCCGATCCGATGGGCGCCGAACGTCTCGAACTCATGCCATCTCGCGATGTCCTCGTCGCTGTAGAGCTCGCGCAGTGCGTCCCAGTCCTCATCCGTAGCGTCCTCACAGAACGAAGACGGCCACTGGTAGAGCAACCGCCCCTGTAGCCGCTGGGTGCAGTAAGGAAGATCCAGGGTCCGGACGAGGACGTCGAGCGTCTCGCCGTCGCTGCGGCGCAGTGACGCGACGAAGGCCTCGTGTGTTGCCTCCTCGCCGAAGCTGAAGGTGAACTGGGACTGGCCGCCGGCCTCGACGACGAGGCCCAGACGCTCGTAGTCGCAAGCGACCGCGGCGGCAACGATCTCTTCGCGCGTCGTGGCCACTGCGGGAGGGAGGTCCGATTGTTCCTCCGGAGTGGGCGCCAGTCCCGCCGCCGGACATGTCGGCTCTTCCTCGGGTGATTCCGTCACCCGCGACTCCGGTGTTTCCTCCGCGGTCGGGGTGCCCGCGGGCGGTATGGGTTGACTCTCGCCGTCCCGCAGCAGCGCGGTCACGGAGATGGCTGCGATGGCCACAACCACAGCGGTTGCGGCGGCGAGGGCAGATGCATAAAAGATGCGGTCACGGTGTGCCTGCATGATCGTTGCCTCCCATGACACGGAGGGTTCCGTAGGGATCGCTCCGTCGGCGCGCTGCAACAGGTTCTGCAAGCGATCCTCGAAGCTCATGCCGTCTCCCTCTCCGCGTCGTCGAGGAGCTGGCGGAGTTTTGCCAGGCCACGATGGATGTCCGACTTGACCGTCCCGAGCGGGCGATCCAATGCAGTGGCGATGTCCTGTTCGGTCATGTCTTCGTAGAAACGAAGGACGACCACCGCGCGCCTCATCGGGGGCAATTGCTTGAGAGCCCCGGTCACTTGCAGCCAGTCCTCGATCCGTCCACCGTTCGCCGAATGCAGAGGCACGTGGACTTGCTCGTGGCGCCCTTCGAGCAGGTTCCGCCGGTGCTGTCGACGGACGAGGTTGACGAGAATGCGCCGCGCGTACGGACCCGGGTCCTCGTTGCGTATGCGTCCCCAGTGACGGTAGGTGCGAACGAGCGCTTCCTGGGCCAGATCCGCCGCTCCCGAGGAGTCGCCGGTCAAGAAGGCCGCCAGGCGCCGAAGCTTCTCGCTCTCGGCGTGGAAGAAGCCTGCAAAGTCGTCGTCACGGTCGCGCATTCGCCTCATGCCCCCGACAGAGCCCCAAGGAGGCCGAAAGGTTGCGGCCTCTTACATGTGCACGCGGGCGCGCAGCGCGTCAGCCGGCCGGCCTCCAGTCGAGGTCGGATCCGGCGCCGTAGCGCCTCGTGGCCGGAAGGAGCTTCGTCTCGCCGGAGCCGTCGACTCGCATCTTGAACACGCCGTTGCGCCTCCGCGCGCCGTCCTTGTGCCTCGCGAACGCGATCCATCTTCCGTCGGGAGACGGTTCGGGCGAGACCTCGTGGAACCCTACGTTGTCGGTGAGGTTCGTCTGACCCGTGCCGTCGATCCGGGCGACGAAGATCTCCGTGTCCCGGCCGTCGTAGTAGGCAGCTCGCCAGACCAATCGATCGTCGGTCAACCACGAAAGCCCTGACTCCCAGGACGCCGGGATGTTGCTGACCCGGGTCTCGGCGTCGCCGTTGCCGTCCATGACGTAGACCTCGGTGAGGGGCCCGTAGTCCGACTGCGTCTGATCGTCCCGGCTGCTGGTGAAGGCGATGTGACGGCCGTCGGGCGACCACTCGGGTGCCGACGACCACCCGTCGTCCGTCAGCGCAGCCCGGCGGGACCCGTCGGGCCGGATGGTGTACACGTCGCTGTCGTCCCAACTACGTTCCGCCGCGTAGGCGATCAGCTCGCCGTCCGGGGACCACGAAGGACTCCATTCATCCTCGTCCGACGTGTGCGTCAGCCGGGTTACGCCACCGTCGCAGACCTCGACGAGGTATAGGTCGCGCTCGCCCTCCTCGTAGATGCCTACGACGAGCCGAGACCCGTCGGGAGACCACTCGAGAGACTCGATCGCCCGTGCCTGGTGCAACCTCCTCTTGTCCGACCCGTCGGGACGCATGACCCACAGCGTGTCGTCTCCACTCCCGCGGAGACGGTCACGGATGAAGGCGATGCGGCTCCCGTCCGGAGACCACTGTGGAGAAAGGTCTCTGTATCTGCCGTGGGTGAGACGCCGGACGCGGCGCCCGTCGGCGCGCAGCGTGAAGACGTGCACCAGCCCGCGGCGCGGGGTCTCCCGGTTCAAGAGGATCCTGCCGTTCGATCGATCCTCGACCGTGATGGCGGGGCCGGGCGACCCGGGCGGGGCGGGCGACCCGCCGAGCAGCAGGGTGATCGGCACGACCATGGCCAGCGCCTTCCGGCCGCCACCTCGGACGGTCGGCAGGGAGGGGGCGCGGGCCATCATGCCTCGCACGCCGAGACCCTCTCACCGTTCACGCAGGTGTCGGTGCCGTCACCGCCGTCGAGCGTGTCGACGTCGTCGCCGCCGTCGAGGTGGTCGTCGCCGCCCCGGCCCTCGATACGATCGTCGCGGTTCCCACCGATCAACCTGTTCGGCCCGTCGTCGCCCAGGAGGACGTCGTACCACTGCGTTCCGATGAGGGCCTCGATCGCCGTGAGGCCGTAGCGGGGGCTCTCGTCGCCGAGAATGTGCGCGGTCCCGGCAGCCAGATCGGCATGCACCGGAGATCCACCATTCTGGCTGAAGTCCACGGTGTCGTCGCCCGCGCCCCCGTCGAGCGCTACGGGCCGTGCGGGGCGCGAGTAGCTGAACACCCACATTCGGTCGTCGCCGTCGCCTGCGTCCACCCGCGCGTGGGATATGTGGAAGAGGACCACCCGATCGTCTCCCGCGCCTGCGTCGATCGTTCCGTCGCCGTAGAACGTCAGGCCGTCGTCTCCTCCGCGGCCCTCGATCACCCCTTCGAACGGTCCGAATCCGCTCCACGTGATGCGATTTGGGCCTTCGTCGCCCCTGATCACGTCGTCGCCATTCCCGGTGAGCCAGACGTTCTCCAGACCGAAGAGCCGGTCCGCACCTTCTCCGGTCGAAGTCCCTTGCTGCAGGTCGATCGTCACCGCTTCGTCGGCGTCGACGATCCGCAGCCGGTCTTCGCCCGTCCCGCCGTCGAGCCGATCGTCCCCGGGGCCTCCCACAACGGCATCATCACCGGGGCCTGCCTCGATGGTGTCGTTTCCGGCCTTACCGCTGAATGTCGCGTCGCCGTCGTCCCCGACGAGCGTGTCGTCGAAGGCGGATCCCACGACGCTTCCGACGTCGCCGGTGATCGTGTCGGTGCCGTCGCCGGTCGCGACTCCCGCGGTCAGGTCGACGTGAACCGCCGGCGCGTCGGTAAAGGCCAGGCCGGTGCAACAATGTCCCTGCGCAGCCTTCAGCTCGTCGTCGCCCGGTCCGCCGTCCAGGGTCGCGACGCCGTCCAGGTCCTCGAGCACGTCGTCACCGGATCCTCCAAAGGAGAAGGTGCCGTAGGGATCGGGGGCTTCGTCCGGCGCCGTGCCCGCGACGACGTGATCACTTCCGTCCCCGCCGACGAGGTAATCCGGCACGCCGAACACGTCCCCGGCAGCCCCTTCGAAACCGAAGATCCGGTCGTCGCCGTTGCCGCCGTAGATCCGCTCGTGTACGTCGCTGCCGTAGATCTCGTCGTTCCCGCTGCCACCACGAGCGAGCTGTCCATAGTCCGACTCGAGCCGTCCCTCGCCGAGCCGGATCGCGTCATCGCCCGCATTCCCTCGAATGCGGTCGGTCGACGTCCCGCCCCAGAGGCGGTCGTTTCCGCCGCCTCCGGTGATGCGGTCGAAGCCCTTACCGCCGCCGACGTTGTCCGCGCCGCCCCGCGCGGTCACGCGGTCGTCGCCTGCCCCCGCGCGGATCCGATCGCGGCGACGGCCGCCACAGATCAGGTCGTCCCCGCCCTTGGAGCGGATGGTGGCGCGGCCGCGTCCGACGAGGATCACGTCGCGGCCTCTCGTGCCCACGACGCGTGAGTGACCGCGCCGGTTCACGACGATCGTCGGGCGGCGTCCGAAGCACTTGCTCCGGCCCGCGGCCGCGACGTCACCCGAGGGCGCGACCGAGGCAGCCAACGCCGCCGCGACGACGCCTGTCGCGCGAGCTCTCGAGCCGGTGCGATGCAGTGTGCCCTTTTTCGTTCCCACTACGAACTCTGACCCGTCACACCGGCGGCACGATCCCTCCGTTACCGCATCGTTACGCGAGGACCTGCAGCGCGGCCTCTCCATGGCTTCGGCCCGCCCCGGGGACCTCTCGCTGCCGGTCCCGGGCAGAAACGCGGCTGCGACGTAGCCTGGAAGACATGGCGAGGACGAACCTGCGGCGCACCGCCGCGGTGATGGCCGGCATGAGTGTGGGTGTCGCGGCGTGCTCGCCGACCCCGGGCGGCGAGAGCCGGCAGGCGTGCACCTGGACCATCGGGACGATGGGCGCCCTCGAAGGCGAGTTCGCCGAGTTCGGGGCGCCGCCGGCCAGGGGGGCCGAGATCGCGGTCGACCTCGCGAACGCCAGCGGCGACCTGGCGTGCACCCTCGACACCCACTCCGAGAACACCGGCGCCGATCACAAGGAAGCGCCGGAGAGCGCGGGAAGGCTCGTGGAGGACGGGGACCTGGTCGCGTGCGTGTGCGGCTACTTCTCGCGCGAGACCCGCGCGGCCGGCGACGTCTTCGAGCAGGCGGGAGTCGCGATGCTCTCCACCTCCGAGGAATCCAGGATGCGCGCAGACGGCTTCGACACGTGGTTCCGCCTCGTCACTCCGGTCGACCGGCAGGCAACGGCGAC
>JALZEA010000180.1 GCA_030862265.1 Actinomycetota bacterium
CGAGCCGCTTCGCGTCTTGGGGATCGACCGGACCGACGCCGGGAATCTTGCAAACGCCGTCGGTGGTCAATTTCCATCCGTCCCTGATCGTGGCGTAGTCGACGAGTACCACGAGCTCGGGGCGTGATGCTCGTCCCTTGCCTCCCCCTTGAAGCATCGCTGCAAAGGCATCCGCGAGATAGCACTCGAACGGCTCGGTCTGTCCCGTCTCTTTCTTTGCGGCCTTGTAGAGGCGCTCGGCCTCCGCCTCGGCGCGGTTGACGATCGGTGTTCCCGTCAATGGTTCGAGGGCGAGATGGATATGCGTCATGCCGAGCTCGTCTGAGTAGTGGCGGCCCGAACGTTGCGCGTGCTGTTTCCCCGCCAGGCCGTTGTGCTGCTCGGCTTCCAACTTGAGCTTCCTCGCCTTGTCCTTGAACACATGGAAGGGCTCTTCCTTCGCGACCTTGAGGAGATCGTCGACGACGCCCGGAACCGACGCCTCTGCAAACGAGATCTCTCTGGCCTGCTCGGCCGACACGGCGCCAGTCGCCAACGCGGCTCCGAGCTCGGGGGCGGTCTTGAGGTTGCGTCCGAGTTCGATCGTCGCCCTTGCGTGACCCACCGGCGTTCCGGTGGTGCGAGCGACGACGGCCACGTCGTCGATCTTGCGGGCTAGGGCGGCGACCCCGAAGTCGCCGAGCCGCACCACCCGGCTATAACGCTCCAGCGCGCGGCGGGCCGAGGCGGAATCCAAGAGCTCGGGCTCGAGCTCGGCGTTCGCCTTCTCGAGCAGCTCGATGGCCTGGTCGAGGTAGGAGTCTCGGGGATTCGTGGGCGGCTCACGTAATCGGCGCATCCCAAGAGGGACGGGCTCGACGCTGGCCGAAGGAACCGGGCGGGCTGCGCCTCGAACCGAACGGGCCGCTCGTGATGATCGTGTGGTTTGTGTCCGTATCTGCACCCTTAGCACTTTATCGAACATATGTTCGATTGTCAAGGCAATAATGCGAAAACAGAGGGAAATGGAAGCTTCTGGATTTGCTGCGGATCCCCGTTATCCGCGCTTCGATAAGCCTCTCCCGCTCGATCGCGCGGCAGCGTACGAGCTCGTCCGTTCCACGAGGGCGTGGGCCGAAGGGATCGTCGAAGCACAGGCCTAGACACGGCGCCGCCTAGGATTCGTCGATGAGCGGCCCCTCTCACCACTATCGCTTCGGTGGCATCGACGACGTCCTGGCGCGCCTCGGGGACGCCGGATACCTCGCCGACGACTCCACCGCCACGGTCGTCCATCTCGCCGATCGGCTCAACAAGCCTCTGCTCGTGGAGGGACCCGCCGGGGTCGGCAAGACCGAGTTGGCCAAAGCGACGGCGCGGGCCCTCGACGTCGAGCTCGTCCGGCTCCAGTGCTACGAGGGCGTCGACGAGACGAAGGCCCTGTACGAATGGAACTACAAGAAGCAGCTGCTGAGGATCCAGGCGGGGCAGGGCGCAGCATGGGACGAGTTATCCGACGACATCTTCTCGGAGCCGTTCCTTCTCGAGCGGCCGGTCCTCAAGGCGATCCGTTCGAGCCAGCCACTCGTACTTCTGATCGACGAGATCGACAAGCTCGACTTTGAAGCCGAGGCGTTGCTCCTGGAAGTCCTGTCGGACTGGCAGATAACGATCCCGGAGATGGGAACCCTTAAAGCCGATCGGATCCCCTTCGTCGTTTTGACGTCGAACAACGAGCGCGAGTTGTCGGAGGGGTTGAAGCGACGCTGTCTCTATCTCTTCTTGGATTACCCGGAGGCGGAACGTGAGAAGCAGATCGTCCTGCAACGCTTCCCGGAGTTGAACGAGATGTTGGCCGATCAGGTCGTGCGGGTCGTCAAGAGCATCCGCGAGCTCGAGCTCAAGAAGTCGCCATCGATCGCGGAGACGCTCGACTGGGCCGGCACCCTTCTGCACCTCAGCATCACGACCCTGGATGAAGACGCGCTGAGAAAGACCATGCCCGTGCTCTTGAAGTACCGGTCCGACCTCACGAAGGCGGCCGACCACCTCGACCTGGGGCGCTGACATGCTCGACCGCGTCCTCGAGTTCACCAGCGCACTCAGGGACGCCGGCATCCCGGTCGCAATAAGCGAGTCACTCGATGCGTTGCGGTCGCTCGATCACATAGAGCTTCGCGACAAAGGCACGGTGAGAGCCGCGTTCGCGGCATCCATCGTGAAGTCGGACGCGCATCGAGCCGCCTTCAACGTCTTGTTCGATCTTTACTTCGGCACCGGGCGGGGGCCGGAGGCACTCGCGTCGGAAGAAGAGACGACCCCAGCCACTAGGGACCAATTGGTGGCCGAGCTCACCGCGGTGCTGGCGGGTGGCGATGCCGCGGGGCTGAGCGGAGTCGCGCGTCGCGCGGTGGCAAGCCTCGGACGCCTGCAAGGTGGCTCGCGCGATTGGTACTCCAACTACGAAGTCATGCGTGCGGTCGATGTGAGTGCTGTGGTGGCGCGCGCGGAGGCGGCGGTCGACGACGCTCTGTCCCCGATCGAGCGGCGCCTCGCGATCGACGAGATCCGCAGGCGCGCCGAGGAATTCCGCGCTCTCGTGCTCGCCGAGACCCGCAGGCGAGTCGCCGAACATCGCGGCGCGGCGGCGGTCGCGTCGTACGCGATCAAGCCGCTGCCCTCCGACATCAACTTCCTCAGCGCCACTGCCGACCTCAGTGAGCTCCGGCGTGCGATCCGCCCCTTGGCGCGCAAGCTCGCGACGCGCGTGGCGATGAAGCGGCGACGCTCGACCCGCGGTCATCTGGATGTCAGGCGCACCGTCAGGAGGTCGCTGTCGTCTGGCGGCGTTCCGATCGAGCCGGTCTTACGCCATCGTGCCCCACACCGCCCCGAATTGTTCGTCCTCTGTGATGTATCGAGCTCCGTATCGCGGTTCGCGCGTTTCGCCCTGATGCTCACCCACTCCCTGTCGTCACAGTTCAGCCAGGTGCGCTCCTTCGCATTCGTCGACACGATCGACGAGGTGACGCGCTTCTTCGAACACGAGGATTTCTTCGCGGCGGTCGACCGGATGAACAATGCCGCGGTGGTCGTGTCCGACGACGGTCATTCCGACTACGGAGTTGTTCTCGAGCGGTTCCAGGAGCGATACGGCAGAGACGTCGGGCCGAAGACCACGTTGTTGATCCTGGGTGATGCCCGCACGAACTACCGGGTCAGGCGGACGCACGCACTTAAGGCATTATCGGCGAGCGCTCGTCACTCCTATTGGTTGAATCCAGAACCGATCTACGACTGGGACACGGGAGATTCGGCGGCGTCGGAGTACGCCGCCCACGTCGACGACATGGTCGAGGTCCGCAACTTGCGTCAGCTCGAGGATTTCATCGCGACGCGTTTGTAGAACTAGAGATCGTCGACCAAGAGATCGTCCGCGTAGCAGTAGGCCCACGTCTCGCCTGGCTGGAGTGAGCGGACGGTCGGATGGCCTCCGGAGCGCGCGTGAGCCGAAGCGTGCTTGTTGGGCGACGAATCGCAACAACCGACGTGTCCGCAGCTAAGGCAGAGCCGCAGGTGCACCCAGCCGCTCCCGATGGCGACGCATTCAGGACAGACCGTCTCGTCACTGATCAAAACCTTGGCGGCGGCGAGGTGAGAACACACCTGGCTGGGCATAAGTACTGATTGGAACAGGTTCATGTCCGCGAAGATTCCGACGTTGACGGGAGGCGTCTATGCCGCTTGACGATAAGGCTCGCAAGC
The DNA here is from genome assembly GCA_030862265.1 of Actinomycetota bacterium. Taxonomy (GTDB): domain Bacteria; phylum Actinomycetota; class CADDZG01; order CADDZG01; family WHSQ01; genus JALZEA01. The sequence goes on from JALZEA010000180.1 coordinate 3,745, forward strand.
TCATCCAGGGTAAGAACTTCGGCCACCTGGCGACGATCAGTTGGGACGGGAGCCCGCACGTGACGCCCGTCTGGATCGATCTCGACAACGACCAAGTGCTCGTCAACACGTCTGTGGGGCGTGTCAAAGAACGCAACGTACGACGAGACGACAGGGTGGCCATCTCGATCGCCGATCAAGAGGATCCGTACGACTACGTCCAGATCCGTGGGCACGTCGCCGAGGTGACTCGGGACGGCGCCGACGAGCACATCGACAAGATGGCGAAGAAATACACCGGTGAGGACAAGTACCCGTGGCGCAGTCCCGACGAGAAGCGGGTCGTCCTGCGCATCAAGCCCGAATAGATCCTCCTCTACGCTGGAGATCATGACGTCCAAGCGCGCCCTCACCTCTCCCGAGATCGAGGACCTGCTCGAGAGCTACATCGGCGACCTGCCCGAACCCGACGCCGAACTGGCGCGGGAGATCGTCACCACCGCCCTCAAGCTCGCCCGCGAACAGGTCAGCCGGCTCGACCGCAAGATCGTCAACACCGCTCTCAAGGAGATGCGGCACGCGTTCCGCGTCTTCGCCCCCTACAAGGGCATCAGGAAGGTAACGATCTTCGGTTCCGCCAGGACCATGAAAGGTGATCCCGCGTACGTCGCCACGCGCGATTTCTCGCGCGCGATGGCCGAACGCGGATGGATGGTCATCACCGGCGCGGGCCCCGGGATCATGGAGGCCGGTCACGAAGGAGCCGGCGACAAGCTCTCCTTCGGCGTCAATATCCGTCTTCCGTTCGAGGCCAAGCCGAATCCCGTTATCGCCAACGACTCCAAGCTCATCAATTTCAAGTACTTCTTCACGCGGAAACTCACGTTCATGAAAGAAGCCGATGCATTCGTGCTGGTACCGGGTGGCTTCGGCACCATGGACGAAGCGTTTGAGCTCCTGACCCTCGTGCAGACCGGCAAGGCCGACCTCCAGCCGATCGTGCTCCTCGAACCTCCCGGCAGCGACTATTGGGCACGTTTCGACGATTTCATCCGCGAGGGGCTCCTCGATCGAGGCTTCGTGAGCCCCGACGATCTGACGCTTTACCGGCGAGTCGGGACGACCGAAGACGCGGTCAAGGAGATCGAGGATTTCTACCGGGTCTTCCACTCTCAGCGGATGGTCGGTAACCGCCTGATCCTGCGTCTCAACTTGATGCCCGACGATGTCACCCTTAAAGAGCTCTCGGAAGAGTTCTCCGACATCCTGGCGAAGCCGATCGAAGCCAGCGCCGCGTCGCGCGCCGAGGCCCGGGACGAGGACGTGCCGGATCTGCCCAGAATCACGCTCGCGTTCGATCGCCACCACATCGGACGCCTGAGGCTGTTGATCGACAGATTGAACGAGTTGGGACCGGAGCCTGACTCCCCCATCGCACAGAAGGGGCGGCCCGAAGAACTCTAGATCGGGAACCAGGCAAAGGGCCCCGGCGTTATCTCTGGTGCGAGCACTAATAAGAAGGAGGAACCATGACACAAGCAACGTTCGGAGCGGGCTGCTTCTGGGGCGTCGAGGCGGAGTTCCGCAAGCTCGAAGGCGTCACCGACACGAGGGTGGGCTACCTCGGGGGCGATCTCGTGAACCCCACTTATGAGCAGGTCTGCACCGACAAGACGGGCCATGCCGAGGTCGTCCAAGTGGATTTCGATCC
>JALZEA010000038.1 GCA_030862265.1 Actinomycetota bacterium
GTGGTTGAGCGTGCCGGCGGGCACCACGACGAGCGGTTTCTGGGCTTTCAGCGCGACCTCCGCCGCGGTGTTGACCGATCCATCACCTCCGGCGATGCCGATGGCCGTCGCGTCTTCCACCAGGCGCTCGAGCTCCGCGCGCAACTCGTCCGAGGCGGACATATCGATCTCGGTGATGTGAGCGCGCGGCAGTGCACTCTTCAGCGCGGAGCTCGGATCGCCGATGAGCGCGGATCCCGACGCCGAATTGACGACGAGGGCGAGGCCTTCTCCTTCGGGCGAGGCCTGTAGGTACTCCGGTAATGAGACTTTGGGCGCGGTTGGGCCGAGAGCGGGTCGTACCGGCCACCGCCGCACCGAGCTGCCCGCGATCGCGCTGCCGATCGCGGCCCCCGCGAGGACGTCACCGGGATAGTGCGCGCCCGTGTAGACGCGCGACGCGGCAACCGCCGACGCAAGCCCATATAGCGGTATGCCGACCACCGGCAGCTCCAGGGCGACACCGGTTGTGAACGCGAACGCGCTCGCCGAGTGACCGGAGGGGAACGACGTCGTTACCGGCAAACGTCGCATGCGACGTATCACCGGGACGATGTCGATGTCGGGTCGCTGGCGCTTGTAGAGATACTTGATCGGGAGGTTGACCGCTGCCGAGGTCGCCGCCAGCGACAGCAGTCCTCGTAGCGCGGCGCGCCGGGCCGACGCTTTCCCCGATAGGTACAGGCCACCGGCGAGCACCATCCACAGGTGGCTGTTGTCGGCGGCATGGGTGAGACGAGGCATCCAGCGATCGAGGAACGGTGAGTGGAACGCCGCGACCTTGCGGAACAGGGCGAGGTCGACCTCCTGGATGCGCCCCAGGTGGGGGCGGATGGGTCGCTCGGCGCGGCGCCTCATGAACCAGTTGTTCCCCGCCCCCGCAGGCGGCAACCAGCGTCCCTTCTACGATTGCCTTGCTATGGCAATGGCCGGAGTCGACGAAGCGGGGACGTTCGACGCGTTGCAGCAGAAGCTCGTTGCGATGTGGCCGGCGATCGGCGGTCCGACCGAGGAGCACAAGACGATGGTCGTCGTGCCATCCGTAAGCATGGAATTCCCGCCCGAGCTCGGCCCGGTCATCCCCGCCTACGAGGAGCGTTACTTATTCCTGCTGCTTCTTCTCGCCCAACCGCGGGCGGTCGTCATCTACGTCTCCGCGCAACCGATACCGCCGCGCATCGTCGACTACTTCCTCTCGCTCCTCCCGTCACCGCACGCGGCGAACGCGCGCGACCGCTTGCATCTCCTTTCTATCGGCGACCCTTCGCCGCGCCCATTGACGACGAAGATCCTGGAACGACCCAGAACCATCGAACGCATCCGTACGCTCATCGCGGATCCCGAGCGCGCTCACATCGTCCCGTTCATGACAAGCGAGCTCGAGGAACAGCTCGCGGTCCGGTTGGGGATACCGGTCTACGGAACCGATCCGCGATTGCTGATCCACGGGACGAAGACGGGAAGTCGCCGGTTGTTCGCGGAAGCCGGCGTTGCGCACCCGCGCGGCTTCGAGGATCTCCATAGCAGCGACGAAGTGATCGCCGCGGCGCGCGATCTCGCCCGTGCGACACCGCCGGTCACGCACGCGGTACTGAAGCTCAACGTGGGCGTCGGGGGGTACGGCAATGCTCTTGTCGATGTCGGAGCAACCGCCGCAGGCGAGATAACCGCGTCGCTCGCGAACGCCGACGTCCAGGGGTTGCCGGCGACCTACCTCGATGCGCTCGCACTGGACGGGGGCGTCCTCGAGGAACTCCTCGTCGGAGAGGACCTGCGGAGCCCAAGCGTTCAGCTCCGTATCGCGCCCGGAGGGGAGGTCGAGCTCCTCTCGACCCACGATCAGATCCTCGGCGGACCCACGGGCCAGGAGTATTACGGCGCGCGCTTTCCCGCGGACTCTGGTTACGCCAAGGAGCTCGGAGAAGCGGGGCTCCAGGTGGGCCGGCTTCTGTCGCGTGAAGGAGTTCTCGGCCGCTTCGCGATCGACTTTGTCGTGACGCGACGAAACGCCGCGTGGGATATCAGCGCGATCGAGATCAACCTCCGCAAGGGCGGAACGACACATCCGTTCCTTACGCTGCAGCTTCTGACCGGCGGTCACTACGACGCCGCCACCGCCGAGTTCCGCTGCCGCACCGGTAGCAAGCATTATGTCGCAACCGACCATCTCACCGACGAGCGCCTCGCGCGCCTGACGGCGGACGATCTTCTGGATCTCGTAGCGATCGATGACCTGGCGTGGGACGAGGCGCAACAGAACGGCGTGGTCTTCCACATGATCAGCGCGCTCCCCGTCGCCGGACGGGTGGGCTTCACCGCGATCGGCGACTCCGCCGAGCACGCGCAGGAGCTGCACGACGGTGCGACCGCGCGCCTCCTCGAACTCGCCGCGACCTAGACGGATCCATCGGTCAGTCGGGGCCGGGACCCAGCCCCAGGCGTTCGTGCGTAGCGCCCATGCACATATCCATGACGACGGTGAGACCTTCGCCCTTGGCGATCGCAGCAGCTTCCTCTGAGTAGATGCCGGCTTGCAGCCACAGGACCTTCGCGCCGATCGCGCCGGCCTGTTGGGCGATGGGCGGCGTTTCCTCCGCGGGGCGGAAAACATCCACGACGTCGACGCGCTCGGGGATGTCTTCCAGCGAGGCATAGACCCTCTCGCCGAAGAGCTCGCCGCCTTTCGGATTGACCGGGATGATGCGGAACCCTTGCCGCTGCAGATACATAGGGATGTTGTGGCCGGCCTTATCGGGATCGGCCGAGGCACCGACGACCGCGATCGTTTTCGTCGTTGCATAGATATCGCGCAGTTCGTCGTCGCTCGGCATCGCGCTCCTCTCAGATCCAACCGGTGAGCAGGCCCTGCAAGAGAGAGCGGTGCTCGCCGGTCTCGTAGGTATGCAACACGCTGGACGGTAGGAGATGTTCCTCGACTTGCCCCGCACGCCGGATGTAGACCGCGGGATGGATGTCTCCCTCGGCGTCGGTTTCGACCGTGATCGCGATCGCATCGGGCCCTCCGGCATCCACGAAATGGGCGAGGGGCACGATGCCCTGGACGACCCCGTGGCCGTCGGCGACGTCGAGCTCATGAGCGAGGTAAGAGCGCTGATGCCACAGCTCGGGTGAGTGAGTGGCGCGCTCTAAGAGATGATCGACGATGGCGTCCGTTGCGATCTCGGGTCGCGCGATCGTCTTGCCCAGATGCTTCACTGCGATGTGCTCGGCGAGCACGCGTGCGTTGTAGCGGAACCCGTGGACGGCAGCCGAGCCCGAAGGGATGCCGTACTTCTTGAGACCGATCGAGCCCTGCGTGATAGCGCCGGCGAAATAGATACCGGGCACGGTCGCGCTTTCCCAGAATGGTGTTTGCGCGGGAAGGCGTCCCTGGAAGAAGGTCGCGACGCCGAGCTCGGGCAAGTCCTGCAGAGGCGCCGCGAATCCGGTAGCTGCGATGACCACATCGACGTCGATCACGAGGTCACCCGGCCTCGTCGTTCCTGCGGCATGGACGCGGTACCCGTCGCCGGTTTTCTCGACCCGCTCGATCGCCACGTCTAAGACGACGTTGCCACCCCCAAGGACGTGATCCTCATACGGCTGCATGTAACGAGCGCGTGCCCCCGCGACGGAATGCGTAAGGACCGAGATCCTTGTCGGACGCGGCGAGGCGAGCAAGATCTGGCGCGCCCACGGCAACAGACCGTCGGCGAGTTCGAAGCCGGAGTTGCGCTTACCGATCAGGAAGACGCGCTGGCCCTCGTAACTCTCGACCGGTGCGATGTCGACGTAGTGCGGAACGGTCTCCAGGCCGGGGATGTAGGGCTTCCACGGCTGCGCCATCCCGACCGCGAGGACCAACACCTTGCAGCGGTACTCGCCGGCGCTGGTCTCGAGGACGAAACCATCGTGGCCGCGGCGCGTCGATTCCCAGGTCGTGTTGTAGCGACACTCGATGCCGGCGCGGTCGGTGAAGGCGACGATCCCTTGTTCCATCTCCGGACGCGACGGGAAGTAAGACGACCCATCCATGAACTCCGGGACCAACGCCTGATGTTCTTCGTTTCCGATCAGGCTGTTCCAGTCGTAGCGCTCGTAAGAGCGTGAGCCGCGCGCGGCGGGCGCGTAGGGTTTCGTCCACGTGATCAGTCGCTGGAAGACGGGAAAGCGACGGAACATCCCCCCGGGACCATCGTCCGCACTGATGAGGGCGTGCTCGACGCCGAGCGCGCGCAGGCAGTAACTCGTCTGCAACCCGCCGGGCCCGCTGCCCACCACGACGACGGGATAGTCGCCGGGAGGGAATGGTGCGTCTAGCTGCGCCACGTGCTCGCGGCGCGCAGACGTCTGAGCTCCGCCTGAAGCATGCGCAACGTCACGGTCGGCATGCTCAAGAGCCACTCTGCAAGGTTCGAGCGCGCGAGCACGAGACACCGCAGCGGGGTCAGCGCGATGATGTCGCCTGTCGGTGGCTCGTCGAGCAGAACCGAGATCTCGCCGAAGAAATCCCCGCGCGACAGTTTGGAACGCTCCTGTCCGTCGATGCGGACCTCGGCCTCGCCGTCGATGATTACGTAGAAGCCGCTGCCGGTGAACCCTTGCCTCAGGATGCGCTGTCCTTCCGAGAACCATTCTTCGTCGAATGTGTGCGTCGCGGCCTCGAGCTCGGCGCGCGAGAGGTCGGCGAACAACGCGAAGCCGGCGATCGTGTCGACGATGTCGTTGGTTTCCACGAGGCTCCCTTGACTTGCCTGGGGCGAATCGTAAGGCTGGGGCCCTGCAGACTCCCGTGAAAGGAAACGCGCCGTGAGCCTGGAAGCCCTGAGGTCCGTTCCCATCTTCGAGTCCCTCAGCGACGACGCGCTCCAAAGGATCCTCGACCGGTGCAACGAGTTCGAGGCTCAGCCGGGCCACGTCCTGGTGGCGCCGAACTTGCCCGGCTCGGGGCTCTTTGTGATCGAGGAGGGCAAGGTCACGGTCGACCTGCGCGGGCGCGTGGTCGAGCTCGGACCGGGCGAGTTCTTCGGAGAACTCGCCCTTCTAGACGAGGGAGCGGTTCACTCGGGCCGGGTCTGCGCGGAGACGGCCGTGAAGTGCCTCGCGATCCGGCGCGACGACTTCGCCGAGATGATGGACTCGGAACCGCAGATCGTGCGCGCGATGCTCAAGGTCCTCGCGCGCCGCTTGTCAACCGCGGTCGGCGCCTAGCTTGAAGCGGTGGCAGGGACCTGCCGTCGCCGGCTCCAGGACCACAGCGGCCGCCGGCGAAACTTGCGACATGAAGACAAGCAGGATCGCGTGGCTGCTCGTCCTTGTTCTGATGTCTTCGGCCCAGGTCGTCCGCGCCGACGAGGCAGCCGGTGTGGGGGTCGGGATGGAACCGGTCGCCGAGATCCCCTACGACAACGGCACCCACCTCGCGGTCACTCGTATCGAGGGCCGTGACTACGCGATCGCGTCGGCCGGCGCGTTCTCCGGTTCTCCGGACGGCGCTGTCCGCGTGATCGACGTCACGAACCCGCGCCGACCTAAGGTCGTTGGAACCGTCGCATGTTCGGCCAACCAATCGCACTTACAGGTCTCGCACGACCGCAAGACCCTGATCGTCGGCGAGGACGGCACCCATCGTCCCGACGCGTGCGGAGCCGGTGGCCTTGGGTTCTTCACGATCGATATCTCGAACCCTCGTTCGCCTGAACCCATCGGTGTCGCTGATGTCCCGCGCGGGGCACACACGACTACGACCCATCCCACGAAACCCATCGTCTTCGTTTCGTATGGCGACGTCGTCGCGACCCAGCAAGCGGCTTTCGAAGTGTGGTCGATCAAGGATCCCGCCAAGCCAAAGCGCGTGGCGACGGTTCCTGTGACCGGGTACCACGGCCCGCACGACATCTCGTTCAACGCCGAGGGGACGCGCGCGGTGGCCGCGTCGATCTCGACCATCCACGTCCTCGACACGACCGACCCCGGGGATCCGAAGGAACTAGCGGTTCTCCAATGTCCGGGGTGCTCGCACAACCACGAGGCGCGCTTCACTCCCGACGAGAAACACGTCGTAGTGAGCGACGAGACTCCGTCGCCATTGACGCCATGTCCGATGGGCGGTCTGTATTTCTATGAGTGGACGGCCGACGCGGAGCCGTACATGACGCTCGTCGGCCAGTGGCAACCGCGCGAGATCATCACGCCCAGTGGTGCGCCCACCAACGCGGGCCTCTGCACCTCGCACGTCTTCGGTATCTCGCCCGACGGCACCAAGGTCGCGGCGTCCTGGCACACCGCCGGTGTGCGGGTCGTGGACATCAGCTCGCTGACCGGCGTCGGTGTCGGCGATCAGGGCACCGGGCCGCGTGAGGTCGCGTGGTACCTACCCGATGGTTCCGACGCGTTCTCGGCGAAGTTCGATCCCAGCGGTCGCTTCGTGTTCGTTAACGACCTCCAGCGAGGATTCAGCGTCTATGAACTGACCGCCGAGTCCTAAAGCGACCGCCTTAACGAAGTAGCTTGTGCACGGTGTCTTTGCTCGGCCCGATCGCGAACCTGACCTGCCGCCCGTCGCATTCGAGGCGGGTGTAGCGCCCTTCGGATGTCCGGCCGTGATGTTGTGGAAGTCCCCCGTCCTCGGTCCCAGGCTGCCATTTCGATTCGGCGTACCAAACCTGCATCAGGTTGCATAGCGAGATGGTGTCGGGGATGGTTCGGTTCGTTTCTACGAGGTTCAGGGCGACGGCGGCCGAGTTCCCTCGACGGAATAGGTGCAGTTCGCCCCCGTTCCACCGTCCAAGGTCTTCGATGTCGACGACGCCGTGCGGCAACTCTCCGGGCATGACCGTGTCGATCATGAAGAGCAGATCGGCGACGCCTACTTCGAACTTGTCTGCGTGCTCCCAACCTGAGAGGCGGGGGTCGACCGGATCGACCGTCTTCTTTTGAGTGCCGTCGATGAAGCGCTGCGGAAACACGATCTCGGCGGTAGTACGTGGAGGATCCTCGTAGGCCGCGTCCAGCGCCGCATGCCCGCCTCTGTTCCAGAGGTAGCAGACGAAGAGGGAACCCTCTGCGTAGGGGAAAGCAGTCGACTTCGCGAGGAAGTTCGGAAGTGAACCTGATGTATCCGAGCGATGGGTCGCCGCCTGCTGGAACTCTTGGCGCGCCTCCGCGGTAAGCGCGAATGTGAGGTAGTTCGTCATCACAAGCGTTGCATCGCCCTCTATCAGCGCCAGGGCTGCACCTTGTTCTTCGCTGGTCTGTGTCGATCCCTTGGGATGACGTGGGAGCGGTAGATGTTGATCCACAAGTGCGTGGGTCAACTCGTGCGCGAGGACCACCTGTTCGTAAGGACTCATCAGAGATCGATCTCTGGGAGCGAGGATCGACTTCGTCCCCGGCCGGTAGAACGCGTCGACCTTTTCGGGTAGGACGTCCAGGATCAAAGAACGCAGATCCGTTTCTCGTGGGATCAGGCGGAGTTCCTTCAGGAGGGTCCCGAGGTTACGGAGGTCGGGATCGCTCTTGTGCGCGAGCTGTCGGACCTCGTCGGCGACCGATGATGCCGACTTGAACCTGACGCTCGGAGGCCTCTTGAAGTCGAGGCCGCGGATCGCCGAGACGATTGAGGCGATGCGCTTCACCGACGGATCGCGAGCTACTAGTTCCAACTCGTTGTTCGTTATCTCGCTTTGTGGCGGCGCCCCGAGGCAATCGTTCGCCTCACGGACCGGGTCGTCGTAGATCGTTGGCTCCTTCTGTTCGGCCCCCGCCGGCGCAGTCTGCTCCGGGGCAGACGACCCAACCGCGGCGCGCGCCAAGGTCGCCGGCTCCGGGCCCGAGCCAGAGAAGAGTGGGCGAACGTGCGGAGTGAATAGGAGGCCGATGAGCACGACGCCGAGAACGGCCACGAGCGGGACCTGAACTCCGGGTTGCCGGAGCGTCGCGCGTGGGGGAGGTGACACGGCGGGAGGGGGCGGCGGAGGTGGCGGCGGGGGCGAGCTCGGGACCCAGCCGGTACCGTCCCAGGCGCACCACTGGTCGTCGCGAAGGATGAACCACGTGCCGCCGCGCTGGATCGGTTGAATGGTGGACCCCCTTCATCTAGGAATCGGACGAATCGGTCGGGCCCTTGAATCGGGTCGGAATCGCCCCGTGTGACCTGGGCAAACGGCCTGTCGACGGGGAATTCCAAGCCTGGTATCCTCGTTGACCGCTTCGGCCCCAGTTTTCACGCGCCCTCGAAGAGGGTGCGTTTTTCATGGGCCGAGGCGCAATCGGGAAGTCTCTCATAGGGGTGCGCGTGCCTAAGAACAAGGAGAAAGCTGCCTCTTCCGGCAAGGAAGAAGGCATCCAGGTCGAGGGAACGGTGATCGAACCGCTTCCGAACGCCATGTTCCGGGTCGAGCTCGACAACGGGCACCGCGTGCTCGCGCACATCTCGGGAAAGATGCGGATGCACTACATCCGGATCCTGCCCGGTGACCGCGTGCTCGTAGAGCTTTCCCCGTACGACCTGACGAGGGGTCGGGTCATCTTCCGCCACAAGTAGGGGAGTCAAGCAAGTGAAGGTGCAACCGAGCGTCAAGAAGATCTGCGACAAGTGCAAGATCATCCGCCGCCGCGGCCGTGTGATGGTCATCTGCAGCAACCCTCGTCACAAGCAACGCCAGGGATAAGGAGAGCTAGTTGGCACGTATCGCCGGAGTAGACCTGCCCCGCGACAAGCGGCTGGAGATCGCGCTGACCTACATCTACGGGATCGGCAAGACGAAGGCCTACGACACGTGTGTCGGTGCCCGCGTCAGTCCTGCCACGAAGGTGCGCGATCTCACCGACGAAGAGATCGTGAAGCTCCGTGACTGGATCGGCGACGCCTATCGCGTCGAGGGTGACTTGCGCCGTGAGGTCAACCAGAACATCAAGCGCAAGGTCGAGATCGGTTCCTACCAGGGGACGCGGCATCGCCGTGGGCTCCCGGTGCACGGGCAGCGCACGCACACCAACGCGCGCACCCGCAAGGGGCCGAAGAAGCAGACCGTTGCGGGCAAGAAGAAGGCCACAGGGAAGAAGGGTTAAGGCATAGATGGCGGCACCTAAAAAGAAGAAGGCCCGGAAGCGGGAGAAAAAGAACGTCGTTCACGCCGTAGCGCATATCAAGTCGACGTTCAACAACACGATCATCGCCATCTCCGACCTCGAAGGAAACGTCATCTCGTGGGCGTCGGCCGGCAACGTCGGCTTCAAGGGGTCGCGCAAGTCGACACCGTTCGCGGCGCAGCTCGCCGCGGAGTCCGCGTCGCGCAAGGCGCAAGAGAACGGCGTGCGGCGCGTAGACGTCGAGGTGAAGGGGCCCGGTTCCGGTCGTGAAACGGCGATCCGGTCACTGCAGG
>JALZEA010000041.1 GCA_030862265.1 Actinomycetota bacterium
CGGCTTGGAGCAAGGAGGGACCATGACCGATCTGGCATCCATCGCTCGGGATCTGGTCGCGCCGAACAAGGGCATCCTGGCGGCCGACGAGAGCTTTCCGACGATCGAGAAACGCTTCAAGAGCATCAACATCGAGTCGAGCGAGGAGAACCGGCGCGCTTATCGCGACATGCTCTTCGGAACCGACGGACTCGAGGAGTTCATCAGCGGCGTGATCCTGTTCGACGAGACAATCCGCCAGTCGAGTTCCGATGGCGCGTCGTTCGCCGAAGGCCTGAACAAGAAGGGCATCGTCCCGGGGATCAAGGTCGACAAGGGGGCCAAGGATCTCGCGCTCTTCCCCGGAGAGCAGGTGACCGAAGGCCTGGACGGGTTGCGCGAGCGCCTTTCCGAGTACTACGACCTCGGAGCCCGTTTCACGAAGTGGCGCGCGGTGATCACGATCGGGGAGGGGCTTCCCACGAACTTCTGCTTGCACGCGAATTGTCACGCGCTGGCGCGGTTCGCGGCCCTCTCGCAAGAGGCCGGCTTGGTGCCGATCGTTGAACCAGAGGTCCTGATGGACGGCGATCACTCGATCGAAGCGTGCTACGACGCGACGAAGTCCACGCTCGAAGCGCTCTTCATGCAGCTCAACCTTCACAGGGTTGCGTTGGAAGGAACCCTTCTCAAGACCAACATGGTGCTCTCGGGCAAGGACGCAGCCGACCAGGCCTCGGTCGAAGAGGTGGCGAACCGGACTGTCGCGTGCCTGGGCGAGACCGTTCCCGAAGAGATCCCAGGCGTCGTATTCCTCTCCGGTGGGCAATCCGACGAGCTGGCCACCGCCCACCTCAACGCGATGAACAAGATCGAGCACGGGCCGTGGGAACTGAGTTTCAGCTACGGCCGCGCGTTGCAGGCGCCCTCGCTCAAGGCGTGGAAAGGAGAGACCTCCAACGTCGATGCGGGCCGCCGCGCGCTGTATCACCGGGCGAAGCTCAACGGCGCGGCTCGTTCCGGCTCGTACAGCGAGGAGATGGAGAACGAGGCGGCGTGATGGTCGGGCCCCGATGAGGGCCGCAAGGGTTCGCGCACGTGGCCGAGGAGGACTCGCGACCGCTGCGCTGCTAGTTGTCGTCACCACCGTAGGACCCTCTCTTGCCCCGGCCGCGGCACAAGGCGAGGAGTCACGAGCCGAGATCCAACGGCTACTGGACCGGCGCGCGCAGGCCCTGATCGAGCGCGACCGCGACGCGTTCCTGGCAACGATCAGCGACGACAACGAGGCTTTCAGAGATCGCCAGGAGGATCTCTTCGAAGGCTTCGCCTCGATGGACCTCGCCGAGTACTCGCTCGAGGCCAACTGGAGTCGTTACGGTGATCTGGCGCGCCGCTCGGACGCTCGGCGCTATGACGGGGCACGCGTGATGCTGCCGCTGACCGAAGAGCGGTACCGCATCCGCGGTTTCGACGCAGCCCCGGCCGTCGAAGACATGTTCTTCACGTTCGTGGAGCGTGACGGGCGATGGTTGATCGCCAACGATTCCGACCTTGAGAGTCTCGGCCTCTTCTCCGGACGCCATCCTTGGGACTTTGGGTCCGTGTCTGTAACCCACACCGGCAATTTCCTGTTGATCCAGACGGCGCGCGGAGGTTGCGCTTCTACTCCTGCCGATCTGGCCCCGACCGCGCAACGCGCTCTTGACCGTGTGAAGACATATTGGACGCCGCCGTGGCGGAAGAAAGTGATCCTCGTCGTCCCTTGTAACGGCGAGGAGCTGCAGCGGATGCTCCAAGCGACCTTCGATCCATCGAAGTTTGTGGCGTTCGCGTACTCCAGCCTCGATGTGGAGAACGGCTATCGGTTCACGGGGCACCGCGTCATCGTCAACCCGCCTGTCTTCAACGGCCGAGGAGCGGACGAGACTTTAAGCATCCTGGCGCACGAACTGTTGCACGTCGCTTCGCGCGACGTCTCCGGTCCGTTCGTCCCTCTGCTCGTGGACGAAGGGGTCGCCGACCTCGTCGGGTATGCCGGCGCGGCAGGGGCTCTCGGTTTCCTCGATAGCGTCGTCGCGACGGGAGGCTTCGACGGATCTCTGCCCGACGATTTCGCATTCTCGATCGGTAGTGGCAGCGAGATCTTCCTCAGCTATCAGGAAGCACACTCGGCGATGTCGTTCATCGCCGATGGTTGGGGTCGTAAGGCTGTGATCGACCTCTATGTGAATCTCGGCGCGCGTGGGTACGAGCCGGGCCTCGCGCGCTGGCACCTCGACGACGCGCTGCGCGCAACGCTGGGGATCGGACTCAAGGCCTTCGAGCAACGATGGGCCGATAGCATCGCCTGATGCCGGCCACGATCGTTCCCGACGGTAGCAAGGACGGCTTCGCTCTCGCCAAAGAAGCCGGTATCTCGTCGCCTCTTGCCATGGTCGTCGACGGTCGACAGCACGATCTTGCCTTCATTCCCGGCACCGGTGCATCCGTGGAAGTGATCACGGCCGACACGGACCTCGGCCGCGAGGTGACCAGGCATTCGACCGCGCACGTGCTGGCGCAGGCGGTATTGCGGTTGTTCCCGGGGACGAAGTACTCCATCGGCCCCCCGATCACGGATGGCTTCTATTACGACTTCGACGTCGAGCGCCCGTTCACGCCCGAGGACCTCGAGCGTATCGAGGCCGAGATGCGCAACATCGTCAAAGAGAACCAGCGTTTCGAACGAGCCGAAGTGACTCGAGAAGAGGCCTTGGGCCTCTTTTCTGGTCAGCCTTACAAGGTCGAGATCATCGAAGGCGTCGCGGCCGACGCTGAGGGAGCGGAGCGCGAGGGGGCCGACGGCGAAGTCATCTCGGTCTACCGCAACACCACGAATGGCGACGAGCATTTCGTCGACCTCTGCCGCGGGCCGCATGTTCCCGGAACCGGTCGGATCAAAGCGTTCAAGCTCCTGCGCAGCTCCGGCGCGTACTGGCGGGGTGACGAGAAACGGCCGATGTTGCAACGTATATACGGCACGGCGTGGGAATCCAAACAAGCGTTGGATGACTACGTCCATCGCCTCGAGGAAGCTGAGAAACGCGACCACCGCAAGCTCGGCCGCGATCTCGAGTTGTTCTCGTGGCCCGAAGAGGTCGGCGCGGGCATCGCGCTGTGGCATCCGAAGGGAGGGATGGTCAGGAAGATCCTCGAGGACTTGGCGCGTGAGATGCATCTCGAACGTGGTTACGAGCCGGTCTACACGCCGCACATCGGGCGCTCGACACTGTGGGAGATAAGCGGTCATCTCGGGTGGTTCCGGGAGAACATGTTCCCGCCGATGACGGCCGATGAAGGCGAGTACTTCGCAAAACCGATGAACTGTCCGTTTCACATCCTGATCTACCGCAGCAAGACGCGCTCCTACCGTGAGCTTCCGATCCGCTTGTCCGAACTCGGCACCGTCTATCGTTACGAACGCTCGGGTGTGATCCATGGCTTGTTGCGAGCGCGCAACTTCACGCAGGACGACTCGCACATCTTCTGCCGCCCGGATCAGGTCATCGAGGAGATGGTCGCGGTCGCCGACTTCTTCCGCGATCTCTACGCAACCGTTGGTCTAGGGCCCGACGAGGTTCACTTCTCGACTCGTCCCGACAAGGCTGTCGGCACCCCCGAGCAGTGGGACATGGCCGAGGAGGCCATTCGGCAGTCGCTCAAGGCCGCGGGACTCGAGTACAAGGTCGCCGAAGGCGAAGGCACTTTCTACGGACCGAAGATCGACATCCACGTGCGCGATGCGATCGGACGACTGTGGCAGGTGTGCACTATCCAGGTCGACTTCCAGCTCCCAGAGCGCTTTGGACTCGAATATACGGACGAGAAAGGCGAGCGCGTGCAACCGGTGATGATCCACCGCGCCCTCTACGGCTCGATCGAGCGGTTCGTCGGCGTGTTGACCGAACACTTTGCCGGTGCGTTCCCCACCTGGCTCGCACCCGTTCAAGCTGCCGTGGTGCCGATCGCGGACCGTCATATCGACTACGCCGGCGACGTGGCGCGCGTGTTGAAGGAGCGCCAGATCCGAACCGAAGTAGACGACTCCGACAACACGATGGGCGCCAAGATCCGTCATCACCAGCTCCAGAAGGTGCCCTACATGCTCGTCGTGGGAGACGACGAAGCGCAGAACAAGACCGTCTCGGTGCGTCGCCGTACCGGCGAAGAGACGAGGGGCGTAACGCTCGACGACCTGAGCCGCGCGCTCGCCGCCGAGATCGAGTCGAGGTCAGTAGACCTCACCATCTAATGCAATTTCTGTGGAGCCCGTGGCGGCTGCAGTACGTCACCGCGGGAGGTTCGGGCGACGCGGAGTGTTTCATGTGCGCCGCCGTCGGGGGATCCGACGATGTTGCCCAGCTGCTCCTTCATCGCGGGGATCGGTGCTTCGCGATGCTCAACAAGTTTCCCTACAACACCGGCCACCTGATGGTCGCCCCGAACCGTCATGTCGCCGAACTCGAGGACCTTGATCCCGAGGAGAGTGCCGAACTGATGGCTTTGACGACCAAGGCCGTCGCCGCGATCAAGACCACGATGGACCCCCACGGGTTCAACGTCGGGATCAACCTCGGCCAAGTCGCCGGCGCGGGCTTGCCGGGTCACGTCCACGTGCATGTCGTCCCGCGCTGGGGTGGCGACACGAACTTCATGCCCATCGTCGGCGAGACGAAGGTGCTGCCCGAGGCACTGAACGACACCTACGCGAGATTGAAGCCCGCCTTCGGTTAGGTCTTGGCCTCTTCTTTCTCTTTCTTGGCGGCGTCGAGGATCTTCTGAGTCAACTCGTGCGGCACCTCTTGGTAATGAGAGAACGACCAGGAGAACGTTCCCTTTCCCCCGGTCATCGACCGGAGATCGGTCGCGTAATGAGTGACCTCGCCGAACGGGACCTTAGCCTTCACTATCTGACGGCCGCCGGCAACGGTGTCGATGCCTTCCGGGATACCGCGCCGTTTCTGCAGGTCGCCCATGATGTCGCCCGTGAACTCTTCAGGAACCATGACCTCGAGCGTCCAGATCGGTTCGAGCAAAGTGACGCCGGCGTTGTCGGCCGCGTCGCGCAGACCCAACGAACCTGCCATCTGGAACGCCATGTCGGACGAGTCGACGGAGTGGAACTTCCCGTCGTAGAGCTCGACGCGGATGTCGATCATGGGGAAGCCCGTGCCGATGCCGTTCTCCATCGCCGCCCGTACGCCCTTCTCGACTGAAGGGATCCACTGGTTGGGGATCGAGCCTCCGAATATCGAGTCCTTGAACTCGAATCCGGCGCCGCGCTCTAAGGGTTCGACCCGGATGTTGGCGATGCCGTACTGGCCGTGCCCACCGGACTGTTTGACGTGCCTGCCGAGCCCCTCGGCGGGGGCGCGCAGCGTCGACCGATAAGGGACCTTGAAGGGGACCTCTTCGACCTCGACCGAGAACTTGCGCTTGAGCCGTTCGAGGACGACGTCGAGGTGGGCGTCGCCCATGCCCCAGAGGATCGTCTGGTGGGTTTCGTCGTTGCGCTCCAACTTCAGCGCGGGATCCTCTTCAATCACCTTCTGTAGCCCGATCATCAGCTTGTCCTCGTCACCCTTCGTGCGCGGCTGGATGGCCTTCGGCAACAGTGGCTCGGGCGCCTCGATCGCGGGAAGCACGATGGGATTCGTTTTGTCGGCGATGGTGTCGCCGGTCACCGTATCGGCGAGCTTGGCCAACGCACCGATATCCCCGGCGACCACTTCACTCAGTTGTTCCTGATTCTTGCCGCGCATCGTGAATACGTGACCGGCACGCTCGTCCGACTTCCGAGTCGCGTTGTGGACCGTCGTATCGCCCTTGAACGTCCCTGAATAGACGCGGAAGAAGCTGACCCGTCCGACGTAGGGATCGGTCATCGTCTTGAAGACCAGCGCTGACAGCGGTGCGTCTGGTTTGGCCTCGCGTGTTACGCCGCCCTCTCCTTCGATCGGCGGGCGGTCCAGCGGTGAGGGGCCGGCGGACACGATCAGATCCATGAGGCGATCGATCCCGATCAGGTGCGTCGCCGATCCCACGACAACTGGGAACATCTCGGCATCGTCGATGCCGTCGTGTATGGCGCGCACAATCTCGTCACGGGTTATCTCACCACCCTCGAGGTAACGCTCGAGAAGTTCATCGCTCGACTCCGCGACGGAATCGAGGAGGTCGGTGCGGACCTCGTCAACGCGCGCCTGTCGTTCCTCGGGGATCGGGACCTCTTTCGGCTTACCGGCGTCGTCGTATTCGAACGCCGCGGTATCGATGACGGAGATGACGCCCTTGAAATCGTGTTCGCGACCCAACGGCAGGGAGACCGGCGCCACAGCTTTTCCAAAGGTGTCACGCAGTTGCTCGAGCGTAGAGCGGAATGAGGAGTTCTCCCGATCGAGTTTGTTGATGAAGAACATTCGGGGAAGGCCCAGTTCGGCGGCGTAGTTCCATGCGACTTGTGTCTGCACCTCGAGACCTTCGACACCGGAGACGACGAAAACCGCAA
>JALZEA010000065.1 GCA_030862265.1 Actinomycetota bacterium
GCGATCTTCGGCTTCGCGGGGTTGCTCACGTCGACGATGACCGGCCCTGCCCCGCCACCACCGGTAAGCCCGCCGCCGGCCATGTAGACGTACTTGCCGCCGGGGAAAGGCTTGACGGTATGGTCCGCGCCGTTCGTGTTGAGCGCGCTGATGATCTTGGGATGGCTCGGGTCCTTGACGTCGATCAGCATGATGCCGCCGCCAGTCGACGGCACACACATGTTGGTCCGGAACGCCATCACGACGAGACCCGGCTTGACGAGCTCGACGTCGTTGTCGGTCCCGGGACAGTGTAAGAACCCGACTTCCTTCATCTGCTTGATGTCGAAGATGTGGAGCCCGCCGTCATCCGGCGCGGTGCCGCGTTGGCCGCCCGCTTTGGCATTCGCCTCTCCCGAATAGAGATAACGGCCCTGCCCGGCAAGCTCGGAGCCGCCGTCGTAGGCGAACTGCTTGATGTGCTTGAGGCCGTCCATCTCGGGCTGGGCCTGGATGCTCGCCGACGCGGGCGCCAGCGCCACGAGGGCGACGAGCGAGGACGCCAGCAGCGACTTGAGAACCGTCAAGTGATCAACCTCCTGAGAAGTGGTGTCGCAGGGATGGTTCGCCGCCTGCGAGGGCCCTCCTCCCCGGGCCCTACTTCGAGGCGCGCACCCGTGCGAGGCCGGCCAGGATCCGCAGGTCGCGGGCAAAAATCCGACGCATCACGGGTTTGAACAGAAGCAGCCCGATCGATCCCAGCGCACCGAGGGGCGCCGGGGGCTGGAGCTCCTCCCGCCAGTAGAGGCGCGTTGCGCGGGCCGGTTCCTGCGTATTCGCGCCGTTCAACGGAGTCAGATGGAGTTCGCCGGTGCCTTTGACCCACCCGAGGTGCTCGATCGCCAAGAGTTTCGGCGGCTCCCAGCGCGACACGCGGATCTCGTCGCGCGTCTTGATCCCACCGATCGAGATCGTCGCCGCAGCGCGCACGCCGACGCCCTCGCGCTGGTCGCCGAGCACCACGAAGTCGCTCGCCTCGAGCATCCAGTCGTCTTGGTGCTCCCAGTCGGTGATGAGCTCCCAGACGATCTCGGGCGGAGCCGGCAGATCGATGTCGTTCTCGATCACGACCGGCCAGCCGCGCCCAACGACCGCCCCGACCGTCACCTACGTGAGTTTCTGTCTAAGGATGTCGTTGACGAGCTGCGGGTTCGCTTGACCCTTCGTCTTCTTCATCACTTGTCCGACCAGGAAACCGATCGTTCCCATGTTGCCCCCGCGCACCTTGTCGACGGCATCAGCGTTCGCGGCGATGACCTCGTCCACCGCGGCCTCGATCGCACCGGCGTCGCTGACCTGCTTCAGACCTTTCGCATCGGCTATGGCGTTGGGGTCCTCGCCGGTTGTGAACATCTCGGCGAGCACCGACTTCGCTTGCTTGCCCGAGATCGTTCCGTCGTCTACCAGCCTCACGAGCGCCGCGATCTGAGCCGGGGTGATCTTTAGCTCCGTGATGCCGGCGCCGGCCTCATTCATGAGACCGAAGAGGTCGGCGGTGATCCAGTTCGCGACCTTCTTAGCGGGCCCGTCGTAAACCGTTGCCGCGGCCTCGAAGTAGTCCGCGGTCGCCTTCGACGCGCTCAGGACCTCGATGTCGTAATCGCCGAGCCGGTAGTCGCGTGCGAAACGGGCGCGACGCGCCATCGGCAGCTCGGGAAGCGACGCCCTGATGCGGTCGATCCAGTCCGCCGACGGTTCCAACGGCACGAGATCCGGTTCGGGGAAGTAGCGGTAGTCGAACGCGAACTCCTTAGTGCGGAGGCTCGACGTCGTGCCGGCCTTCTCGTCGAAATGGCGTGTCTCCTGGATGAGCGTCTCGCCGGCCTCGAGGGCGCGGCGCTGACGTTCCTCTTCGTGTTCGAGCGCGCGCCCGACGGAACGGATCGAGTTCATGTTCTTGACCTCGACCTTGGCGCCGTACTCCTCCGCCCCGGCGAGACGGACCGACACGTTGGCATCGACGCGCATGCTGCCCTCTTCCATGCGCACGTCGGACACTTCGAGGGTCTCGAGCAGCGCACGCAGCTCGCTCGCGAACACGCGCGCTTCCTCGGCCGACCGGATATCCGGCTCACTCACGATCTCGACCAACGGAGTACCCGCGCGATTGAAGTCTTCGAGCGAGTAGTCAGAGTCGGCGATGCGCCCGCCACCACCCACGTGGATCGATTTACCCGTGTCCTCTTCCAGATGGACCCGGTTGATGCCGACGCGGCGCGTTCCGAACTCGCCTGAGATCTCCACTGCTCCCTGGGTACCCAGTGGGAGGTCGTACTGGCTGATCTGGTAGTTCTTCGGCATGTCGGGATAGAAATAGTTCTTGCGATGGAACAGCGAGTACTCGGCGATCTTGCAGTTAAGCGCGAGCGCGATCTTGATCGTGTACTCGACGGCTTTCTCGTTGGCGACCGGCAGCGAGCCCGGTAGACCGAGACACACCGGGCACGTGCGCGCGTTCGGCTCGCCGGCGAACGCCACCGAGCAGCCGCAGAACATCTTGGAGGCGGTCGCGAGCTCGACATGGATCTCTAGTCCGACGGTGGTCTCGTAGTTATCGGTCATCACACTCATAGCGCCGGACGACTTTCCGCCGAATCGATCCAGCCGAGGTCGCGTTCGAACGCATGCGCGGCGCGGAACATCGTCTTTTCTCCGAGCGCCGGAGCGATCAATTGCAGGCCCACCGGCAGCCCGTCGTCCGGCGAGGTCCCGCACGGCACGCTGATCCCCGCGTTCCCCGCGAGGTTCACCGGCACCGTGAAGATGTCCGACAGGTACATCGCCAACGGATCGTCGGTGCGCTCCCCCAGGGCGAATGCAGTCGTCGGTGACGTCGGGCAGGCGATGAGATCGACCTTCTCGTAGGCCCGGGTCATGTCGCGCGTGATCAGCGTGCGGACCTTCTGCGCCTTTCCGTAGTACGCCTCGTAATAGCCGGCCGACAGGGCGTAGGTGCCGAGCATGATGCGGCGTTTCACCTCGGTTCCGAAGCCCTCGTCGCGCGTACGTGACGTCATCGCAACGATGTCATCGCCGGTCGCCGAGCGGTGGCCGTAACGCACGCCGTCGTAGCGCGCGAGGTTCGACGACGCCTCCGCCGGTGCGATCAGGTAATAGGCGGGGATACCGTGGTCGAAGGACGGCAGTGACACTTCTTCGAGCTCGGCCCCGAGTTTCTCAAGGCGCGCGTAGGCCTCGTCAACGCGCGTAGCGACGCCCGGTTGCGTCCCTTCCGAGGAGCGGAACTCTTTCACGATCCCTATGCGAAGGCCGTTGATCCCCGCGTCGATGCCGTCGAGATAGTCGGGCACGTCTTGAGGGATCGACGTCGAGTCCATCTCGTCCTGTCCAGCGGCGATCTGCAGCAGCGCGGCGGCATCGGCCACCGTGCGCGCGATCGGACCCGCTTGGTCGAGCGACGACGCGAAGGCGATCATCCCGTAGCGGGAGACGAGTCCGTAGGTCGGTTTCACGCCGACGAGTCCGCAGAGCGCGGCGGGTTGACGAACGGATCCGCCGGTCTCGGTCCCCCACGCCCACGGTGCTCCACCGGCGGCGACGAGCGCGGTCGATCCTCCGCTCGAACCACCGGGGACCTTGCTCGTATCCCAGGGATTCTTCGAGGGAAAGTAGCCCGAGTTCTCCGTCGACGAGCCCATCGCGAACTCATCCTGGTTCAGCTTGCCGAGCATCGGGAGCCCGGCGCCGTTGCAGCGCGCCACCACGGTCGCGTCGTACGGCGGCGTGTAACCCGCAAGGATCTTCGAACCCGCGGTCGTGGGCACCCCGCGCGTCGAGAAGATGTCTTTGTAGGCCACGGGGATCCCGTCGAAGCGCGACCGCGCCTCGGCCCGGTCTCGGCGCTTATCGGCTTCGTCCGCAGCCGCGCGGGCGGCGTCGTAGGTGGCATGGAGGTAGGCACTAATCGCCGGATCGACGGCCTCGCTGCGCGCGACGAACTCGTCCGTCACCTCGCGGGCGCTCATTTCTTTGTTCTCGAGTGCGTCGGCGAGCTCCGTGGCGGACCGCCAGAGAACGTCAGGCATCTTCGATGATGCGCGGCACGCGGAAGCGGCCCTCCTCGGTTGCCGGCGCATTCGAGAGGGCGTCGTCTTGACTTAGCGACTCCTTGACCTCGTCGCTCCGCATCACGTTCCGGAGCGGCACCGAATGCGACGTCGGCTCGACGTCCTCGAGATCCAGCGCCTGGATCTCTTCGGCATAGGCCAGGATCGTGCCGAGCTCGGCCTCCATCTTCTTGCGTTCTTCCTCGGAGAGATCGAGGCGCGCGAGACGAGCGACGTGATCTACGGCGGCTCTATCGATCGGCATAGCGCGGGCAGTCTAGAAGGATTAGCTTGTTTCTATGCATTTCCCGCGCGAGCTACTCGCCGAGAACGAGCGGCTCATCTTCGATCTCCGGCCACACTGGCTGGCGTTGATCGGCCCCGTCTTCTGGACATTGGTGACGCTTGTCGCGATCGTGTGGGCCGACAACGTGATCCCGGACGACTGGGAACCGACGGGCGCACTCGTACTCAAGATCCTCATCTTCATCGCGTGGTTCGTACTCGCCGTCGTGCCTTTCCTGCAGTGGCGGTTCACTATGTTCGTCCTCACGTCGGATCGATTGATCACTCGCCGTGGAATCATCGCCAAGCACTCGAAGGAGATCCCGCTCGAGCGCATCAACGACGTCGCGTTCTCACAGCGGGTGCTCGAACGCGTCTTCGGCGCGGGAGACCTGATGATCGAATCAGCCGGTGAGACGGGTCAGACGCGCATTACCAACGTGCGCAAACCCGAACAGGTGCAGCTCGCGATCTACAAAGAATCGGAGGAGAACTCCAACCGCATGATGCGCGGCGGCGGACCGAGCGAGGCCCCTCCGGACGCAACGCAACAGCTCGAAGCTCTGGCGCGCCTAAGAGACCAAGGGGTCCTCTCCGAGCAGGAGTTCGAGTCGAAGAAACAGGACGTCCTGCGGCGCTTCTGATTCGCCCCCGAGTGCTGACCAGACCACGATTTTCGTGGCCTCCTCAGCACTCGGTGCCTAGTCGTCGAACTCGGGGGCGGTCTCGAGACCGGCGATGCCGCGGAGGCCGCCGATCGCGTCCGCGACGTCGGTCACCCGACCTTCCGCGTTGACCAGCCAGATCCCACGCGAGGTCGCGATGAACCAAGACCGGATAACGGTATGACGCCACCGCCGTTCGTTTCCCTGACCGTCCAAAGCGAGATTCCCAGCCGAGTCGAGTGTCGCCGCTTCAAAGATCCCCTTGTTCGCAGCCAGATCTCCCTCTCGCCCATAGATGTCGAAGCGTGCCTGGTCGAGTTCGACCAGGGGTTCGTAAAGGGCGCCGCCCTCGCCGAAACTGATCATCCCGAGCTCGAGACCACCCCGTCCGCCGCGCTCGGCGCAGCACACCCCCAAGACATGAATCGTCGATTCAGAGCGCACCGAGGGAGCGTGGTACTCAAGCCCGCGATGGTTCTGGGGGACGAGCGCGAAAGGCTCTTCCTCGCCGACGGCGTCCAGTTGATACAAGAGCCCGCCGTGCAAGGACGTGCCGCCACCGATCTGGTTGTAGTACAGGAAATTGCCGGCGAGATCCCAGGTGAGGTTGCCCACTTGCGATGCGGGGTACTTCTGCGGATCACGCCAGTCGACGGTGGCATCAAACGTCAGGGGCTCTCCCCCAAGTCGTGCCACTGCGATGTCGTAGTCGAACGCGCCTCGTTCACTGGTTGGCTTGAACCATGCCAGTCGGCCGTCTGGCCCAAAGGAGGGTGATACCCCCTCGCCCATGAATGTCTCTTCACCCGATGAAAGATCCCGGACGTAAACCTCGGGTCCCGCACCTGTATCCGACGTGCGTTGGAAAGCCACCCGCGTGCCGTCCGGTGAGATCGTGGGATGGCGATCGAGACCCGGGCCGTCCACGAGTGGTACGAGGTCACGGGAGAATGTCTCACCCCAGATATCGCCGTCTGCAGAGAATGCGAACACGATGTCGGCCGGCCCTGCGGGAGGCCCATCGGGTCCATCGGGCAAAGCATCGGGATGTAGGCCACTGACGGTGCCTGCGGACTGGTTCGCGATCCATACGAGCCCCGCGCCCGTCGTGATGTCGTAAGGCCGACCGTCCAGTTCGGCGCGTCCTCCCTGCACCGCGAGCGTGTCGGGATCAATGCGGGTCAGAACTCCGACGTCGGATGCGCCACCCGAGATGACCCAGACCGCATCCTCATCGACGGAGATGCCCGAGAAGTTCCCACCCACGAAGATGGGCGCCGACCTGTCGCCGGTGATCGGATCGACGCGCGTCACTTCCCCGGCATCGCCGTTCGCGATCCAGAGGAACCCATCCTTGAAGCCCATGTCTTGGTTGGCGCTCGGGACTACATCGGCGAGATGGGTCGCGTCCAGCGAAGCGGGATCAACGCGGACGACCTCGGATTCGCCGAGGACGTAGACGGCCCCTTCGCCGACCGCGATGTCCGTCGGTGACTCGACCGTCGGCGCGACCGGTTGCACGTCGTTCGTGTCGGGATCGACCCGGAAGACCGAGTCGTCTTTCGCGACCCACAGTCCATCGGCTCCGGGCGCGACATCCATGTGTGTGCTACCGGGCTCACCGACGGGGAAGGCAACGGGCTCTAAAGGTTCGTCCGACGAAGGCAACGGCACCCGCGTGATCGTTCCCGCCCCCGAGTCCGATACCCAGGCGGCCCCCACGCCTACGGCGACGTCGTCCGGGTCGCCTCCGACGGTGATCGTATTCGTGACCTCACGGCTATTCGGATCGATGACCATCACCGTGCCGTCTCCCGAGTTCGCGACCCATACCGAGTCGTCTCCGTACGCGACGCCGCTCGGCCGCTCGCCCACCGCGATATCCGGAACCTCCTCCGTTAGCTGGGCCGCCGGCGGAAGCGGCTCCGCGCGCTCCGCCGGGGTGGTGTCGCGCGCGAAGACGAGAAAGCCTGCGAGAACGGCCGCGGCTCCGGCGAGTCCGACGCCTCCGATGGCAAAGAAGAGCTGTCGCCGACGGAGGCGATGAAGGAACCTCTCTTTCGCGGCATGTTGGTCGGTCGGCCGGTAGTCATCGGAGGTCTTCTTAAGTGCATCGGACAGGGCGCGCTCGAAGTCGTTCATCGCGGCGCTCCCTTCAGGTCGGGTCCGAGCGCGCCCTCGAGTTTCGCGCGCGCTTTGGAGAGCTGTGACTTGACGGTGCCCACCGAGCATTGGAGAACGTCGGCGATCGCGGCTTCGGGAAGGTCCTCGAAGTAACGCAGTACCACTGCGGCGCGCTGCCGTTCCGGCAGGGCCTGAACCGCGCGCCACACGAGGCGCGACGTCTCGTGGCGCTCCGGGTCCCAGTCCGAGGCACGCGTCTCGTCGCGGTGGTGGATAACTGCGTTAACCCTCGTCTCGATCGCCTTCCTGCGGATCTTGCTCCGACACAGGTTCACCACGGCCCGGCGCAAGTAAGCATCGGCGCGCTCGACATCGCGGAGGCGTCCCCAGCCTGTGAACGTCTTCAGGAGGGCCTCCATGACGATCTCCTCGGCCCGCGCGGCATCCCCAAGGATCACGTAAGCGAGCCTGCACATGGGGGCATAGTGGCGGTCGAACAGGGCGGCGATCGCCTCGTCGCGCCCTAGACTCGAGCGCTCCACGATCCCGATCCCGCCGTAGGCCACGGGGCTTGCTCCCACGCATCTCTCCCTCCCGTTTCCCCCTTGACCATCGAGGGGGCCGGGAGGTTGCCCGCGAAAATGCAGTCGGCCATCGGGTCCGCCATAGGGAGATTGTGACCGACCTTCCTCAACGTGGCCGCCATTAGGGTTCCGTCGTGGACTTCGCCATACCTGAGGAATATGCCGAACTCCAGCACAATCTGACCGGGTTCATCGAGCGCGAGCTGCGGCCTCTCGAGGAAAGTGAGCTCGACCCCGAAGAAGACGAGATGCCCGTCGAGCTCCGGGATCGGGTCCGGCGTCGCTCCGCGGAACTCGGGTTTTACGCCGCCGACTTCCCCGAGGACCTCGGCGGGAGTGGCCTTCCTCAACTCGGGATGGTCCTCCTGCGCGAAGCGGCCGCCAGAACAGGCTGCCGGCTGGCCGCGTTCGCGACCTTCGGGCCGGAGGGCCCCACAGGTCTGCTGCTGTCCGGCACCGACGAACAGAAGAAGCGC
The DNA here is from genome assembly GCA_030862265.1 of Actinomycetota bacterium. Taxonomy (GTDB): domain Bacteria; phylum Actinomycetota; class CADDZG01; order CADDZG01; family WHSQ01; genus JALZEA01. The sequence goes on from JALZEA010000065.1 coordinate 8,241, forward strand.
TACCTCATGCCGTTGATCACCGCGGAGAAATCGATGTGTTTCGCATTGACCGAACCCGATGCCGGCTCGGACGCGCAGAGCATCCGCACCACCGCGACGCCCGATGGCGACGACTGGATCATCAACGGCACGAAGCACTTCATCACGAATGGGAAGCACGCGGACTTCGCGCTCGTATTCGCGACGAACGACCGGGACAAGAAGGCGCAAGGTGGCATCACCGCATTCATCGTCGAGCGCGGCACACCGGGCTTCAAAGTAGGACGCGCGCAACGAGGCATGGTCGAGGGCGAAGGTCAGTTCGAACTCATCTTCGACAATTGCCGTGTCTCGAGCGAACAGATCCTTGCGGGTCCCGAGAACGTCGGGATGGGCTTCTACTCGGCGATGCAGTTCCTCGCGATGGGCCGCCTCGCGATTGCCGCAGGGTGCAACGGCATAGCGGACTACGCCCTTTCGCTCGGCACGGAGCACGCGAAGACCCGGATCGCCTTCGACCGGCCGATCGGTAAGAACCAGTACGTGCAGAGTCATCTCGTCGAATCCCTGATCGAGATCAAGGCGTCGAAACTGATGACCTACGAGTGCGCCTGGAAATATGACAACGGCGATCCCGTGATCCAGGAGTCCTCGATCGCGAAGTACTACTCGACCGAGATGGTCAACCGCGTCGTCGATCGCATGATCCAGGTCCACGGGGGCATGGGCTGGATGCGCGAGCTCCCGCTTGAGCGTCTCTATAGATTCGTACGTATCTTCACGTTGGTCGAGGGCACATCAGAGATCCAGAAATACATCATCGCCAAGACGATGGGGCTCTAGTTAAGGAGGTTGCTTGTGGACCATCTTCCCGAGGGCGTGAAGCTGACGTGGTTGGGACATTCGACGTTCCTGCTCGAGGCTCAGAACAAGCGCGTATTGATCGAGGCGTGGACGAAGTCGAACCCCGCGTGCCCGGACGAGCTCAAGGATCCCGGCCCCCTCGACGTCATCCTGCTCACGCACGGTCACAACGACCACACCAACGACATCTTCGACCTCGTGAAGTCGACGGGAGCTCACGTCGTGGCGATAACCGAGCTGGGCGACTACCTCGAGATGAAGGGCGTGGCCAACGTCAGCGCGATGAACAAAGGCGGCACCACCGAGGTCGCGGGTTTCAAGATCCATATGACCGACGCCAAGCACTCGTCGAGCTTCATCGAAGAAAAGGATGGGGCCTACGAGGTCGTTTACACGGGTGAGCCCGCCGGCTTCGTCATCGAGCTCGAAGACGGCTTCAAGCTGTATCACGCAGGGGACACGTGCGTGTTCGGCGACATGGCACTGATCCGCAAGTTGCTTGCGCCCGACATCGCCATCTTGCCGATCGGCGACTTCTACACGATGGGACCGCGCTCGGCCGCGGAAGCGGTACGCCTTCTCGGTGTCAAGACGGTCATCCCGATGCACTACGGAACGTTCTCGATAATCCCCGGGACTCCAGACGAGCTCCGGAAAGAAGCCGACGACGTCGATGGTCTCGAAGTCGTCGACCTGAAGCCGGGCGACTCCATCGGCAGCTAACAAGAGCAACGCCGAGTGCGCAATCGAACACATATTTCGTGTTCATCTGCGCACTCGGTGGTCAGTCCTGTTCCTCGACGATGTCGGTGGCGGCGAGGGCCGCGGCGAGGCCATGTTCGGGGTCCTCGAACGCGATCCTGAGCACCCAACCCTCCTCGGGCTCGCCCTCGTCCCAGTAGAACCATCGGATGTGTTCGAGCGCGGCACCGAGTTCGTCCGGCGCCACCGGCCAATCGGTGCCGGACGCGCGTGCGGCGACGAACCATGCCAGCGAGCGCCCCAGCGCGGCCCCACGTCGGCGGCCATGCACTCCTCCGCTCGCCGCGGCCCAGGCGATGCACTGCAGCGCCTCGTCGGTCTGTAAGGGAGCGGCGCGCAGTTCACCCATGGTGAGTCCCGAAATCGCCGCTATCGCATCACCCTCGACAATCATGGTGCGAGCGGCCCCGTTGCTCTCTGTCAACCACGGCGAGACGAGATCAAGAAGAGCGCTCTCGAGATCTTCATCGATCTGTTCGTCCGCGGCATGCGGCCTCGCCATCTCTAGTGACGCCTTCGGCGTCCAAGGTTCGGCTACCTCGACGAGATCGCTGCGATAGGTCGCGAGCGCGTAGGTTGGTTCCCATTCAGTGAGGCGCAGAGGGAGCTCGAGCACTCCGGGATGGGCCCGCTCGTCCCCATCGAGGATCTCGCCCCGCAACACGCGCTCCTGGGCGACGAACGCGGCGACCTGGGGGGTCTCGATGTAGGGGGCGAGCTCGTCCCAGGTATGCGTCGACGCCGCGACCTCCGTCAACGGGCCCGGCGCGAAGCGACCCACTCCCGGCGCGAGCACGTCGGCGGCGTACTCTCCGGGAGCCTCAAGGGCCAAGCGATAGTCGATGTGCTCGGCGATCGGCCAGAGCTGTTTGCCGCGCTCGATGGCGTCTTCGCAGCGGTCGGCGAGCAGCACGAGCTCATCCCAGTCCCGGGCCGTGCAGAGACCGTCGACCGCTCTCAGCAGCCCATTTAGGTCCTGTGCATCGATCAGTTCCTGGAGCGGAGCAGTCATGGCACCATGTTTCCATGACCGTGTTGCAGTGCCCTTATTGCGATCTGAAGTTCGCGTCCAAATCGGACCTCGACCAGCACATCGCGTTCGACCACCCCGAACACGAGAACGTCGAGGAGTAGGGCCTAGGACAGCTTTTCGGCGAGCTTCTTGCCGGCCCGGTTCGCGATCCCGAAGATCGACAACATGGGGTTCACGCCCGAGGCGTCGGGGAAGTTGGATCCGTCGGTGACGTAGAGGTCGCGCACTTCGTGGCTCTGGTGGTCGGGCCCTACCGCCGAACTCGACGGGTCGACCCCCATCCGACACGACCCCATCTGATGGAACGACGCCATCAAAGAATTCGTCGGCTTGAATCCGGCCCGCCGGATGTCGTCGGCCCAACGCTGATAGGCGCCGTTCTGACCCGGGCGGTACGCGAACCGGCGCGTGTGTGTCGACCAGATTTCGGTCGCGCCCACGGCCTCGAATACCTTCGCCCCGCGGACGACCGCTTCGACGACGCGCCCTTCGTCGTCTGCGTTCAACGTGTAATCGACACGCGGGTTCCCACCCAGCCTGTCGATCCTCACTCGGCCTTCGGTGCGATCGCGCGGCAGCGGCGCCAGAAGAGACGTGTGCGCATAACGCGACATCTGCTCGTAGTGATCATCCGCCGATTCCCACGGCACGACCGTCGCGAATGCGGCCGGGTGGATCGGAACGCTCTCATAGATCGGTCCGTAGCCCTCGTCCCAGTCACGGATCTCGTCGGAGTAGCGCGACATCTGCACCCCCTCCCATGGGCGCGCCTCATCGGACTCGAAGAAGCCCCAGAGGCCGGTTCCGGGATGGAGATGAAGATGATGGCCGACCTGACCGCGCAGGCCGGAACGCAGGAGCAACGCGGGGGACTCGATCGACCCGGCAGCCACCACGACGGCTTTGCGCGCGTCGATCGTTAGACGGTGCCCGTTCGCTACGGCTTCGATCCCTCTCGCCCGGCCGTGGTCGATCGTGACCTTACGGACGTCGGCATGCGTCACGAGACGCGCGCCTGCCGCGATGGCCTCCTCGAGAAACACTCGCGCGCCTTGCTTGGCGCCAAGTCGGCAACCGAAGCCGCAGAACCCGCACTGCTCGTCCTGGGCACAGCCCTTGACGCTGCGCGGCATCTGGTCGACGTGCCAGCCGAGCGCTTTCAGGCCCTCCTCGATGAACCGTTCGCGCGCGTTGAGCGCGCTCGAATCACGATTCACGTTAAGTTTCGTCGCGACCTCGTCCAACGATTCCTCGTACTCGCCGGAGACGAACGCGTCGATCCCCGAAATGTCGGCCCACTGGCGACGAACGCGCTCGGGAGTGTGGAACGAAACGGTGTAGTTCACCACCGCGCCGCCTCCCAGCGTCGACCCGGAGATGATCCGCACGCCTCCGTCCATCGTCGTCATGGTGGCGCCGTAGAGGTAAAGGTCGCGCTGGGCCTGCGATTCGTGATGATGGAACTGCGATTCGCTGTAATAACCGCCCTTCTCGAGGACGACGACATCGAGACCGGCGCGGGCGAGGTGCGAGGCGACGCATTGCCCCCCCGGCCCCGAGCCCACTATGGCGACGTCACAGCTGAGGTGCTCGTCGCGCTCGATCTCGATCGGGTCGAAGCGGTCGGCCGCGTCTCCGGGAGGGGCGCCGAGGGGACCGGGGTAACCGATGCGCGCCCATTCGGCGCTCGGGTGCCCGTACAACGACGCGACTGATGCCGAGATGAGGCCTCCCGCCAGCTGGCGATGAATCTTCAGCCGGGAACGCTTCCAGCGCTGGAGTACGGCTTCTGCCTCGGCGGCGCTCAACCACGAGGCGGGCACGGCTTTGCCCGTGAGGAGCAACGCGCCGCCCCTGGTATCAAGCGCGCGTAGCGCTCCTAAAAGCTGCTTGCGGTCTTTCTCCGAGGGAAGCTGCGAGAGCGTTACGACGATCTGGTCGGCGACCTCGGGGATGTAGGCACGCCCGAGGACACCGCGCGCGAACGCGGCTAAGACGCGCTGTTCGGTACGAAGCTCAAGCCGCGCAGGCATGCTCAAAGTATGACCGGAGCAAGCTTCGCGCGTGGATCAGCGGCGGCGCGGGGGGCGACGCGAGCGGCGGTGCTGGCGAACCTTCGGATTCTTGCGGCGGCGCTGAGCGGATTCGGGCACGCGGGTCGGACGTTCGGCCTGGGCGACCGCGATCGCGGCCAATACCTCGTCGGTGGCACCCTCTTGGGTGATGCCCCCTCGCAGAAGCAATTGAAAGAGCACCGAGCGTTCGAACTCCTCGATCGAGTCCGAGACCTTGTGGCGCGACCCTTCGGGGGCGTCCCACTCCGCGATGATCCGGCCCGCGTGAGGTACCCCAACCCTCAGCGGCGTGTTGCCGATCTTTCCTTCCCAGATGAGATCGCCTGGCTCCATCGTTTGCTCCTAGCTCGCCGTCTCTCTTAGCACAGGCGAGGTGGAATACACCTCTTCTATGCGTTCGTCGAGCCCCAGACGGCGCAACATGTGCTCGACGTGGCC
>JALZEA010000084.1 GCA_030862265.1 Actinomycetota bacterium
CCTCGGCTACGAGCTCGTCGACCCGATCCCAAGCCTCGGACCGAGCCGCACCCGTGGGCACGAGACGGATGACGTCGGCTCCTTGTTCGGCCCGCCGCGACGCGACGACGATCTCTTGCGCTCCGAGGTCGGCGGCAGCCGCAACCACCGCCCTCGCCGCTCCTCCTGCACCCAGTACGAGGATGGACCGACCCCCGATCGTCACCCCCGCGTCGCCGACGACGAACTCACGGAAGCCGTCAACGTCGGTGTTGTGACCGATCATCTTGTCGCCGACGACCTGGATCGTGTTGACCGCGCCGACGGCGCGCGCATCGCCGGAGATCTCGTCGATGAGCGGAACGACCGTTTCTTTATGAGGGATCGTCACGTTCGCGCCCATCGCGCCCAGCGCACGCAAGCCCGCGACAGCATCGGCGAGGCGGTCCGGCGGAACCGGCCACGCGAGGTAGATCCAATCGAGACCGGACCTTCGGAACGCTGCGCTGTGGATCGCGGGCGACAACGTGAAACCGAGCGGCCAGCCGAGGACGCCCACGAAGCCCGGCGTCGTCGTCATCCGCAATCGAGCGCGAGATATGCGGCCTTGTCGCGTGCAAACTCGGCCGCGGTCTCGGAGAACGCGTGGTGCCCCTGGCAATCGGCCACGACATAGAAGAAGAGTTCACCGGGGGCGGGTTCGGCGGCCGCCTCGAGCGACTCCGAACCGGGAGCCCCGATCGGTGTCGGCGGCAGGCCGGCATACAGCCGCGTGTTGTACGGCGAGTCGATCGCGAGCTCGGAGACCGTCAGTGTGTCCTTGTGTTCCCCGAGCGCGTACAACACGGTGGCGTCGATGCCTAGCTTCTCCCCCACCGCTAAACGGTTGTAGATGACGGACGCGACCTTGGGCCGTTCGTTGTCGACCTTCGCTTCCGCTTCGACCATCGACGCGACGATGATCGCCTCGTATACCGAGACGTCGGCGGCGACGCCTGAGAAATCGATCCTCGCCACCTGCCGTTCGAACTCGTCGACGATCCTCTGTGCGAGCGTCACCGCGGTGTCCTTCTCGATCACCTGGTAGGTCGAAGGAAAAAGAAGTCCTTCGAACGTATCGACGTCGTCGGGTTTGAGTTTTGAGGTCACCTCACCGGAATCGAGGGCGGCAGTGAACTCGGCGGCCGAGATATGGGTGCTCTTGCCGACGATGCGCGCGAAATCCGCGACCCACGATCCTTCGGGAAACGTGACGGTCACGAAATCGACCGTTGCCCCCTTGGAAAGCAGCGCGAGGGCATCGGGTGCGGTGAGGTCGACGAAGAGGTTGTACTTGCCGGCTTCGATCGCTTCCCCGCCACCTTCGAGGAACAACGCGACGCGCCACGCAAGCGTGGATTCGATAACGCCCTTCGACTCGAGCAAGCGACCGATCTCGATCGCGCTCGCCCCTTCCGGGATGACGATCTCGATGGGCCGTCCCGGTTCGTTGGTCCCGAACGTGCCGATCGAGCGGAGATACATATAGCCCCCGAGAGCGGCCACTCCGACGAGGCCCAGGAGGATCCCTACCGCAACCACCAGCTTGCCGCGGGTCGTAAGGCTCACCGCGTCGAATCCATATAGCTCTGCAGCATCACCTGCGCCGCGACCGCGTCGCGCTGTGCCGCGCGCGTCTTTCGAGAGGCGCCTCCGGCGCGCAACCCCTGGTCGGCAAGCACCGTGGTCAGCCGTTCGTCGTGTTCAACGATGGAGACCTCGAGGACGGCACGGAGCCCGTCCACGAATGCTTGTTGCGCATCCACGGCCGGGCCCGCGCGGCCCGACAGGGACGTCGGTCTCCCCACGACCACGACATTCACTTCGTGTTCCCGTACGAGCTCGGCGATCCGAACCGTGGGATCGGTCTCGGTCGCGTCGATGACCTCGAGAGGATGTGCGAAACGCGTTTCTGTGTCGGCGATCGCGACCCCAACCCGCCGGCTACCGGGATCGACCCCGAGAATCACTTGAGCGCGTCGCGGGCGGCGCGTGACGCGGCTTCGAGGGCATCGTCCAGCTTGTCGGCGGCAGGACCGCCCGAGATCGCGAGGTCCGGTTTACCTCCCCCGCCTCCGCCCAGAAGCTTCGACCCCACGGCGAGGATGTCGCGCGCCGACACGCCCTTCTCAACCAGATCCTTCGTCACGGCGCCGATGAGGTTCGCGCGGCCGGCTTGTGCGGTGCCGAGGATGACGATCCCGGAACCGAGCCGGCCCTTCAGGGTTTGGGCGAGGGAGCGCAACGCATCGACATCCCCGTCTCGGCGTAGCACCAACAATCGCGATCCGTTGACGTCGATCGCGTCGTCCGCGAGCGACGCGGCATCCTCCGCCACGCTCTTGCGCTGCTCTGCTGAAAGCCGTCGTTCCATGTCCTTCTGGGCGGTGACGAGTTTCTCTACCCGCTCGGCAACTTCGTCCGGTGTCGTTTTCAGGCTCGCCGCGATCTGCTCCAGGGCGCTCGCGCGCCGTCTGAGGTGTTCGAGACCCTCTTCCCCGACGAGCGCCTCGATCCTCCGGAGGTTCGCGCCGACGGAACCCTCGCTCGTGACCGCGACGACACCAATGCGACTCGTGTGGGGGACGTGGGTCCCGCCGCAGAGCTCCTTCGAGTACTCCCCCACCTCGACGACGCGGACGAAGTCCCCATACTTCTCGCCAAATATCGCCATCGCACCGATCGACCGCGCGAATTCGTAGGTCGTTTCGAACGACCGGACGGCATCGTCGGTGAGCACTCGTTGCTGCAGTTCGTCGGCGATCTCGCTCACCCGTTGGTCGCCGAGTGCGTCGAAGTGATTGAAGTCGAAGCGCAGCCGACCGGGCTCCACGAGCGAACCGGCTTGATGCGCGTGCTCTCCGAGACGAGAGCGCAGCACCCAGTGAAGGATGTGCGTCGCCGTGTGCGCGCGCTCGGCCCCCGTGCGCCAGCGGCGGTCGACCTCGGCTGCGACGTCATCGCCGACGGCGATCTCACCGCTCGAGATCTTCACGCGATGACCCGTGACGCCGGCAACGATGCGCTGGGTATCGAGCACGTCGGCGCGCCCGTTCGCGCCCTTGATCCAGCCGCGATCACCCACCTGCCCTCCGCCTTCGGCGTAAAAGGGCGTCCGATCAATGACGACCTCGACCTCATCGCCTTCGTGTGCGACGGCTTGGGAGGCGCCGGCACCGACGATCGCGATCACTTTCGCGTCGGCATCCAGATGCTCGTAGCCGACGAACTCCGTCGCGCCGGTAGCGTCGGCAAGGACAAGGGCCGCGTCCGCCGCAAGTCCCGCCTCGTCACCCTTGCGCGCGGCGCGCGCCCGTTCCCGTTGCTGCGTCATCAACCGATCGAAGCCGGCGCGATCTATGGTCATCCCCGACTCGATCGCGATCTCGGTCGTGATGTCGACGGGGAAGCCCCACGTGTCGTGCAACCTGAACGCGATATCTCCGGTCAGCTCCTTCGCGCCCTCCTTCCTAAGCCGCTCGATCTCGTCCTCGAGCAGGGCCGAGCCCTGCTTCAACGTCTGATCGAACCGCTCTTCCTCTCTCTCCGCCACCTCTAAGGCGAGGTCCTTGCGCTCTGTGAGTTCCGGATAGGCATCGCCCATCAACTCGACCGTCGCATCGAGCATGCGATCGAGGACGGGCTCGTCGCGCCCGAGCAGACGCGCGTGGCGGATCGCCCGCCGCATGATCAGACGCAGGACATAACCGCGCTCTTCGTTGCCGGGGAGGATCCCGTCGGTCAGCATGAACGCAACACTGCGCGCGTGATCGGCGATGATCCTGAGCGCGATGTCGTCGCGCTCGTCGTGCCCGTACGACTTGTCGGTTAGTTCAGAGGCGCGTTCGATAAGCCCCGCAAGCAGATCGGTTTCGAAAACGGTCGGAGTCTCTTGGAGCACCATCGCGATGCGTTCGAGACCGGCACCGGTGTCGATGTTCTTCTTCGGTAACTCCCCCACTGGCTCGATCTGCGAGTTGCACTCGTTCTGCATGAACACGAGGTTCCAGATCTCGACGTAGCGATCCTCGTTACCCTCGGGCCCGGTTGCCTCTCCGAAGTCGGGGCCGAGATCGCAGAAAATCTCCGAGCACGGACCGCACGGTCCGGCGACACCCATCGACCAGAAATTGTCCTCCTTACCCCGTCGGATGATGCGGTCCCGAGGGACTCCGACCTCGTCCGCCCAGATATCGAAGGCCTCGTCGTCGGTCTCGTAAACCGTCGCCCACAGGCGATCGACGTCGATCCCATAACCCTCCGTGACGAGCTCCCACCCCCACCGACACGCCTCCGACTTGTAGTAATCGCCGAAGCTGAAGTTGCCGAGCATCTCGAAAAACGTGAGGTGCCGTGCGGTCCGTCCGACCTGGTCGATGTCGTTGTGCTTTCCCCCCGCGCGCATGCATTTCTGGATCGTGACGGCACGATCGAAGGGCGGCGTCTGTTCGCCGCGGAAATACGGCTTGAACTGGTTCATGCCGGCGTTGGTCAGCAGTAGCGTCGGGTCGTTCGGGACGAGCGACGACGAGGGGACGCGCTGATGACCCCGTTGTTCGAAGAACTCGACGAAGCGCGCGCGGATATCTCGAGTGTCCATGGGCCCCTGAGGTTATCGGCCCGAGTGTCCCGGCCGGTGATGCTGGCGAGGTTCTGGCGAGTGATAAACGTCGTCAGGCAAGGCCGCAGGGAGCCGGCGTAGTGGAGCTACGCCGGCGACTGAGAACGCAGCATGGCGGCGTTTAGCGCCGCCAGAACCCGCAGGGCATCGCCGGTCGGGGCACCAAGTGGAATCAGACGCAGATGGTCAGACGCCGGATTGGCGATCCCGCCTCTTCTCGAGTGCGCGATTCGTGCGATCGAGCAGCGAACCCGTGAGCGCGCTGGGACGGAACCGCTCCCTCTGGCGCTCCAGGAACTTGTCGGCCTCCAAGGCCCCGACCGCGCCGACCGCCACCCAAAACAGCTTCTTTACGAACATGCCCGGGACCCTACCCCGCGTCCTTGCTTTTCTTCTTTCGTTCGAGGTCGGCAGCGAGCTCGGCTTCACGACCGGTGATCGGCTCGAAGTAGCGCGCGTCGGCGAGCTCCTCGGGGAGGTAGCCCTGTTCGACCCATCCACCGTGGGTGTGGGGGTACTCGTAACCCTTCCCGGCTCCGAAGGAGCGCGATGCGGATGAGTGCGAGTCCCGCAGATGTGCTGGTACGGGAAGAGGTCCGGAACGCTCGACCTCTTCCTGAGCACTCCATAGCGCCTTCGCGCTCGCATTCGACTTCGGCGCGATCGCGAGATAGACCGCGGCCTGAGCGAGGTTCAGTTTCGTTTCGGGGAGCCCGGCGAACTCGAGCGCGTGTTGCGCTGCAACCGCCACCTGCAGTGCAGCCGGGTCCGCGTTCCCGACGTCTTCCGACGCGAAGATGACCATCCGTCGAGCGATGAAGCGGGCGTCTTCGCCGGCGTCGAGCATCCGCACCATCCAGTAAACCGCCGCGTCGGGATCCGAGCCTCGCATCGACTTGATGAACGCGGAGATGACGTCGTAGTGCCAGTCGCCGGCTTTGTCGTACGCGAGAGCGCGGCGCTGTAATGCTTCTTCCGCGAGTTGCAACGTGATGGGAGCGCCCTCAACCGT
>JALZEA010000086.1 GCA_030862265.1 Actinomycetota bacterium
AGATGAGATCGCCTGGCTCCATCGTTTGCTCCTAGCTCGCCGTCTCTCTTAGCACAGGCGAGGTGGAATACACCTCTTCTATGCGTTCGTCGAGCCCCAGACGGCGCAACATGTGCTCGACGTGGCCTCGTTCAGAAGCCGTGCACAGCGTGACCGCCCGACCGGTCGCCCCGGCTCTGGCCGTACGGCCTACGCGGTGGAGATAAACGGTCGGGTCTTCCGGTGGATCGTAATTGATAACGAGCTCTATCCCGGTGACGTCGAGGCCCCGCGCGGCGACGTCGGACGCGACGAGCACCTTTGCCTTGCCCCCGGAGAAGCGCGCGAGCGCCTTGGTGCGGGCCGCCTGGGGCATGTCCCCATGCAGCGTGTCGACCGATACACCGCGGCTTTTGAGCTCGGTGCCGAGGCGTGCCGCGTAGCGTTTCGTCGAAGTGAACACGAGCGTCAGCGGCTCGTCCTCGAGCAGTGCCGCGAGAACCTCGACCTTGTCCATGGGATGCACGAGGAAGAAGCGGTGATCGATGTCCTCGACGGTCGGCTCGGCAGACTCGATCTCGACGTGCGCAGGATCCGTCGTGTAGCGACGAGCCAGCTGCCGGACGGTTGTGCTGAGCGTCGCGGAGAAGAGCATCGTCTGTCTCTCGGTCGGCAACCGCCGGATCAGCCAGTCCATGTCGTACATGAAGCCGAGATCGAGCATCCGGTCGGCTTCATCGAGCACGAGATAGGCGATCCCGTCGAGATCGAGTTCGCCTCGCTCGAAGAGATCGGCGAGGCGCCCCGGCGTGGCGACCACGACGTCGATCCCCGCGCGTAGTCGCTCTATGTCCTTCTTCACCGGCGTGCCCCCGTACGCCGACAGGACCTTCAGTTGGCCGCCAACATCGCGGAACACCTGCGCGACCTGCGCGCACAGCTCGCGCGTCGGCACCATGATCAGCGCAACGGGATGCTTGCCGCCCGGCTGTGCGCGCTGAACGATCGGCAACGCGAATGCCAGCGTCTTGCCCGATCCGGTCTGAGCTTGGCCGAAGACATCGCGTCCTTCGAGCGCCACGGGGATCGCGGCGGTCTGGATCGGGAACGGCGAACGGATGCCATTGCGATCGAGGCGCGTAACCAGCTCCGCGTCGACGCCGAGCGCGGCGAATCCATCTCCTTCTTCGTGGGGTGTCACACGCCCAGAGTAACGGTCTCTCCGCGTAGCCTGTCGGCATGCGCGCCATCGCCATCACCGGAGCGACGGTTCTCGTTGGGCGCGAACTTGAACCGATCACGGACGCGACCGTCGTCATCGACGGCGACACGATAACTACAGTCGGTAACGAGAGTGTCGCGATCCCGCACGGCGCGAACGAGATCGATCTCGCCGGCCACGTTCTGGCGCCGGGGTTCATCGACGCCCACGTCCACATCGGTTTCTACGATCCTCACGAGGTGTTGGCGGGTGGAGTCACGACCGTGCGCGATCTCGCGTGGCCACCCGAAGAGATATTTGAACTCGTCGGCCAGTCGGACGACGACAACTTCGAGGGGCCCGCGATCCTGGCGGCCGGTCCCATGCTGACCGCCCCCGGCGGGTATCCGGCCCGCGCTAGCTGGGCCCCCCCAGGGACCGCACTGGAGTTGCACGACGCCACCTCTGCACAACGCGCGGTGGACGACCTCGCCCCTCGCGCCGCGATCATCAAGATCGCTCTGAACCCGCAGGCCGGACCGGTGCTCGACCACGACGTTCTGCGCGCCATCGTCGATGCGGCGCACGGTCGTGGTCTGCGCGTGACGGGCCATGTCGAGGGGCTCGAGCAGCTCCGGCGCGCGATCGATGTCGGCGTCGATGAGCTCGCGCACATGCTGATGGGTCGGGAGCCGATCCCACCATCCATGATCGCCGAGATGGTCGAGAGCGAGATGACGGTCGTCCCCACCTTGTCGATAAGGACGGGGCGCGACCGGGACGTCGCGATCGACAATCTCGATCGCTTCCGAACCGCCGGCGGCACGATCGTTTACGGCACGGACCTCGGTAACGAAGGACCGCGGCCCGGCATCGATCCGCTCGAGGTCGACGCGATGGCAGAGGCGGGCATGTCGGTGGTCGATATCGTCCGGAGCGCCACCGAGGGCGCGGCGAGCTATCTCGGACTCGCTGACGTCGGCGTGATCGCGCCCGGGATGAAAGCGGATCTCGTTGCTTTCCGGGGGGAGGTCGCAGAGGGACATCGCCTCTTGCGCCGGGTGGCGCGCGTATGGAAGCGCGGCCGGCTCGTTACGTGATTACGAAGGCTTTCGGCTCTGGCTTGTAACCCCACTCCTCGATATCAGGGCACCCACCCTCGTTCGTCCATTTGGATGCGTACGTGGTCGCGTCGACAGGACCTGGCTTGACCTCCTTGAGAGGGATCTTGAACGTCACCTTGCCCTCAGCGTCGGTTTCCCCTCGCCCGAATGGCGGCGGGAACGTGTTCGTGAGGAGGGCGGTGGTGACCACGACCCCTTCCTCCGCGGGGATGGAGATCGGTGGAGGGATGGGGATCCCCATCTCGAAGGGATCCTCGTGCGCGGGGCGAGTGATGGTGACCTTGACGATCGCTTTCTCGCTGCGCTCGTAGACCTTCTTGTTCCAGACGGTCTCGACGTGGAAGGCGTGGATCCTGGTGGGATCGGCCCCGCAGTGGGCGAGCGCGGCGCCCGTCGACGTCGACGGCAAGAGCCACGACATCAGCGCCCCTAGCAAGACGAGGGATAAGGCGCGGCGGGTCAGAACCATGTCCTTGGATTTCTACCCACTTGAGGCGCTTCCTGCTTACGGCGAGCCGACCTCGACGATCTCCACTTTGAGCTCGCCCGAGGGGATCTGGGCAACCACCGTCTCGCCGGCTGAGTGGCCGAGGAGCGCCTGTCCCATCGGCGACTCCGGCGTCAGGATGTCGTGCCCCGCCCCCTTCTCCTCCCGCGAACCCAAGAGGTATGTCTCCGCATCGTCTTCGCCTATGCGGATCGTTATCAGGACCCCGGGCTTGACGACCCCGTCGTCCGCGGCCTCGATGATCTCGGCATTCTCGAGCATCTGGGTGATCTGGCGGACGCGCGCCTCCTGGAAACCCTGCTGATCCTTGGCCGCGTGGTACTCGGCGTTCTCGCTGAGGTCTCCGTGCGCGCGCGCCGTGGCGATCTCGTCGATCACTTTCTTGCGCGCGTCGCCCTCGAGGTGAGCGAGCTCTTCCTTCAGCCTGTCGTACGCCTGCTGAGTGAGTGGGAACTTCTTCTCGTCGCTCATGACGTCTCATCCTAGGCGCGGTGCCCATGACTAAGATGCGTGTGATGCCGGGACGGCTGCAGGACAAGTCATGTGTGGTCACAGGTGCGGGCCGTGGGATCGGCCGCGCGATCGGCCTCGCGTTCGCGGCCGAAGGGGCGCGCGTGGTCGTGAATGACGTCGACCAGGCGGCGGCCGAGGCGGTCGTCAAAGAGATCGAGGAAGCCGGAGGTCGGGCCGCTACCGACGCACAGCCGATCGGCACCGTCGAGGCCGCGGAAGCGCTCCTGAACAACACGCTGGACACCTTCGGAGGCGTCGACGTCTGGGTCAACAACGCCGGGATATTGCGCGATCGAATGCTCCACAAGATGTCGGAGGAGGAGTTCGATCAGGTGATCGAGGTTCATCTCAAGGGGACGTGGGCGTGCGGGCGCGCGGTGGTGCAGCACTGGCGCCCGATCGCGAAAAAAGAGTCCGAGTCCGGTGCACCACCGGTGCGAAAGATCATCAACGTGACGTCGGCGTCGGGTTTGCGAGGCTCGGTCGGACAGTCGAACTATGCCGCGGCCAAGATGGGGATCGTCGGGCTGACGAAGACCTGGGCCAAAGAGTTGGGGCGCCTCAACATCACCGTCAACGCGATCGCTCCGGCCGCGTTGACCGCGATGACCGAGCCTCTTCTGACCGACGAAGAAACCACGAAGC
>JALZEA010000093.1 GCA_030862265.1 Actinomycetota bacterium
CGTGAAGCCGAGCGTTTTCATGCCGACCCTGCCGCCGGACTTCGACCTTGCCGTGCTCGATGGGCTCGTCGTGGGGATGGAAGACGGCAAGGGTCAATGCGTCGGTATCGGCGTCCTCGAGTACGAAGCCTCCGACGACATCATCCGCATGGTGTCACCTGTGACCGAAGGGGTCCGCGGGTTGCGTCTTGGCTCCGTGCGGATCGACACGGAGGGACGTTCGCGCGGCCCCGTCGACCTCCGGCATCTATTGGGTTCGGAATAAGCGGTTAGGGTTCTGCGCCGCTATGCCCTCACTCATCAAGAAACGACGCAAAAAGATGCGCAAGAAGAAGCATCGCAAGATGCTCAAGAAGACGCGCTGGCAGCGGCGCCAACAAGGGAAGTAGGAGCTAGAAGGTTTCGCGGGCGGCGGCCGCCCGTGCCTGAGCCCGTCGCCGGGCGATCAACGACCGTCTCTCTGGTGGCGTCAGGCCGCCCCAGACCCCGAACCGTTCACCGGCCGCCAGGGCGAACTCAAGGCACGGCGCGCGCACGAGGCACGCGTCGCAAACCTCCTTCGCCTGGTCGGCTTCGTGCTCGACGGGAGGGAAGAACAGCTCGACCGGGATAGCCCGGCAGGCTGCGTCGGCTTGCCAACTCTGGATCGCCATGTCGCCCCGAAGTGTAGGAAGTGCATTTGCGCAGGTCAATGGCCTTGCGCCAAGCTCGGCCCGTAACGACCATCGTTAGGATGGTTTTGATGCCCACCCGCCAGATCGCAACGTTCGTGAGCGATTACGGGCTCGAAGACGAGTTCGTCGGTGTGTGCCACGGGGTCATGCTCCGCATCGCCCCGCACCTCAGGGTCGTGGACGTGCATCACAACGTGCTGCGCCAGGACATCCGGCACGGCGCGGTCGTGCTCCAGCAATCTGTTCGCTTCCTCCCCGATTCCGTCCATCTCGCAGTGGTCGATCCGAGCGTAGGAGCGGACCGCCGCGCGGTCGTGATCGAAACCGCGTGGGGCGAGATCTTCGTCGGCCCCGACAACGGACTGCTCCTTCCGGCGGCAGAGATCACGGGGGGCATCACCCGAGTGTTCGAGCTCACGGATCTCCGTTTCATGCTTACTCCCGTCTCGCGGACCTTCCAGGGCCGCGATGTATTCGCGCCGGCTGCGGCCCACATCGCGAACGGAGTCGACCCTGCCGAGTTCGGGCCCGAGGTCGCCAGCACTCAACTCGTGCGTTTGGAGATCCCCAGTGCGTGGGTTCACGACGACCACCTTCACGCAGAGGTGCTCCAAGTAGATCGCTTCGGGAATCTGCAGTTGAACCTCGGGACCGACCTCCTCGACGAGTTGGGTCTGGTGAACAATGGTCATCTCGAGGTTCGCCTCGAAGGACATCGCTTGCACGTTCCCTACGGAACAACGTTTGCTGATGTCGCCGCCGGTGAATTCGTCCTCGTCGAGGATTCGTACCGTCAGCTTTCTCTCGCGATCAACAAGGGCGACGCCGCAGCTCGACTACGAGCGCGCGCGGGCTCGACCGCGATCGTCGGTCCGACGACCTAGGTAACGTTGGATAGGGTCGAGTCATGAGTGCCACCGGCGGACGGCGCGTGCTGATCACCGGCGTGTCGCGCTTCCTCGGGTTACGCCTCGCGAAGCGACTCGAGCACGACGACGCCATCGAAGCCGTCATCGGTGTCGACATCGACGAACCGCCCATCCCACTCAAGAAGTTCGAGTTCGTCCGCGTAGATATCCGCAACCCACTGATCGCACGGGTGATCGAAGCGAGTGAGGCCGACGTTGTCGTCCACACGAATATCTCATCGACGCCGGCGATCCTCGGCGGGCGCTCGCAGATGAAGGAGAACAACGTCATCGGGACGATGCAGCTCCTCGCGGCCGCTCAACGAGCGAAGAAGATCAAGAAGGTCATCGTGAAGTCGTCGTCGGCGATCTACGGCTCGGGCCCGGGGGAGCCCTCGCTCCTACCGGAGGATCACGCCGCGCGCCAGGTCGAGCTTTCGGGCTACGGCAAGGATTGCGCCGACGCCGAGACGAACGCTCGCGACTTCGGGCGTCGGCGCCCCGACGTCGATCTCGTCATCCTTCGCACGCAGAACGTGATCGGCCCGACCGTGCGCACGAATATCACCGATTACCTATCGTTGCCGGTCGTCCCGACCGCGCTGGGGTACGACCCGCGTCTCCAGCTGTTGCACGAGGTCGATGCCGTCGAAGCGTTTTACGGCGCGATCGCCAACAACTGCCGTGGCATCTTCAACATCGCGGCCGACGGTGTCGTGTATCTCTCGAAGGCGCTCCGTTTGCTCGGGCGCATCGAGCTTCCCATGTTGCTGGCCGCGGCCACGCCGATAGCGTCGCTGTTGCGCGCGATCAACGCGGTCGATTTCCCCACCGATCAGCTGGCGCTCATCCTTTTCGGCCGTGTCGTGAACACCCGACGGGCGCAGGAGGCGTTCGGGTTCGCTCCTCAGTTCACTACAGAGGCCGCCATCAAGGATTTCCGGGACAATCGGTCGGACGACCTCACTCCGACCCCAGTAGATCGGCCGGCCTGGGAGAGAGAACTCTTCGACTACCTGCGAGCGCGCAAGAAGGAGAACGCCTAGATGGCCGAAGCCCAGATCATCCCGATCAACGGCTCGCGACCGCGTCCACGCACACGCTGCAAGGCGACGACCTCAGCCGGACGGCCTTGCCGCAATTACGCGCTCGACGACTCTGCTTATTGCCGTGTCCACGGGGGCGATGCGCGCCGGCGGCACCCGTCGGGACAACCACCTTCTGAGGCGGCACGTGCTGCACTGCCCACCAAGCCTGCGGGTTTCCTGGAGTGGGTCGAGGATTTCGGGCGGCGCCGGCTCGCGGGCGATTATCCGATCGACGACTTCGGCTACGACCCCGAGCTGGCGCGCGAGATCCTGTTGCCCCTGGCGCGCCCGCTCTACGAGCGGTACTTCCGCGTGAAGACGCTGGGCGTCGAGCGCATCCCCGATGAAGGTGCCGCGCTGCTCGTCGCGAACCACTCTGGAACCATCCCGATGGACGCGGTCATGATGCAGTACGCCGTCGCCATCGAGCATCCACGCGAGCGCACGGTCCGCAACATCGCCGCCAACCTCGCGTTCCGGATGCCGTTCATCGGCCCCCTCGCGCGCAAGACCGGCAACGCCGTCGCCTGCGACGAGGACGCGATCGAGTTGCTCCGCCGCGGCGAACTGGTAGGCGTGTTCCCCGAGGGTTACAAGGGAGTCGGCAAGGGTTGGCGTGAGCGCTACAAGCTGCAGCGCTTCGGCCGTGGCGGTTTCATCGAGATCGCGCTCAAGACCGGCGTCCCGATCATCCCCGTCTCGATAGTGGGGGCCGAGGAGGCCTATCCCATGATCGCCGACGCTCGCTTCATCGCAAAGGCGTTCGGTTTCCCGTACTTCCCGATCACGCCGACGTTCCCGCTACTCGGCCCCCTCGGGGCTCTGCCGTTGCCATCTCGTTGGGTCATCGAGTTCGGGGAGCCGATCCCGATGGACGACTACC
>JALZEA010000136.1 GCA_030862265.1 Actinomycetota bacterium
CCTATTTGACAGGGGTGACGGATCTGCCAGGGCGCGCGTGCCCCCGGATCGAACTGGATTGCTCGTTGATCGTCGGAACCTCATTCCTCGGACCCGCTTCCGATCACGAGATGATCTTGCGGCCGCGTCCTTCCGACGATCCCGTCACGCGCGGCCGGGTGCGGGTCTCCGTGTGCAATCCGACGCAAAGCGGACGAGGCTGCCCCACACAGCCGACCCGGTCCACGGCGGACCAACTGTCGATAGCGTGGGCCGGTCGTGGAGAGGTGGTCCTTCCCGTCGGGGCGGAGGTGGGTCGTTTCGACGCCCTCACCTTCCGCGCAGGACAGAACTTCGAGGATCCCTCCAACCGCAATGTTCGGGAACAGGATTTTGATATCGCCTTGATCGATGAGCTGGGAAACGAGAGCGTCGTCAGCGCGGCGGCGTTCGGTCATGCCCTTAGGCGCCCGGAAGGCCCCTCCAACCTGCAGCTCACGCTCAGCGGAACGTGGATCCCCTTGGGCGCGTTCTCGGGCATAGATCTCGCCAGAGTGGATCGGATCGAGCTGCGATTCGGGGACCATCATGGAACGGGATCGATCCAGTTACTCGAGGTTGCTTTCCAGAGGAGCTAGTCGGCCGCGGATCCGGACCCCGCCACTTTCGTCGGGAACGTGAGCGAGAACGCGACCGAGTTGTCTTCTGAATTGACCTCTATCTGACCATCGATGGCGTCGGCGAGGCGCGCCGCGATATAGAGGCCCAGGCCCACGCCGGCGGGTTTCGAATCGGTTCCACGGATGAAGGGCTCGAAGAGCTCGTTGGGGTCGAGTCCTTCCGGCAGTTGACCCTCGTTGCGCACGGTGATCTTCGCGTGGCTGTCGACCACGCTCGTCTCGACGCCGATCTCTGAGCCATCGGGAGCATGCGTGAAAGCGTTCTCGATGAAGACGCCCAGAGCATCCTTGACGGCACCGTCGTCGGTCTCAACTGAAATGGTTGGGATGTCATCGATGCGGACCCGTGACTGATCGAACCCACGGGTCGCGTCGCGGACCAGGTCGGGGAGGAACACCACGCGCTTCGTTCCCGCGAGTTCGGCGCGCGCTCCTTGCAGCATCCGATCGATGAGATCCTTGAGCTCTCTTCCCCGCTCGTAGGCGGATGCGAGCATCTCCGCACGCACGTGTCCGGTCAATGCCGCCTGATGTTTCTCGATCGTGCGGAGTGTCCCCATGATCACGGTCAACGGCGTCTTCAATTCATGCGATGCCATCGCGAAGAACATGTCTTTCGAGTGCTGGGCGTGTCGCAGGGTTTCTACCGTTTTCGCATCGGTGAGTGCAACGCTTGCGTGCGCCGCGAAGGAAAGGAGGATTTCTTGTTCGGCGCTGCTGTAACGGCGGTCTTCGTCGTAGGAAGCGACGGTGAGGCTTCCCACCACCTGGCCCCGCTCGTGCACCGGCGCTGCCATCGCGGCCTGCAAGCGTTCCTTGCGGAACAGCTCCAGCGTTCCTCTGGGGGTGTGCTCGTAGTCGTAGACGATCACGAGTTCGTCTTGTTCGATCGCTTGACCACCAACCCCTTCCCCGCGGCGCCCACGTTGCAACTCTTCATGCTGCTCGAGGCTCAAACCGGCGGAGGAAACGAGCACGACGCCCTCGGGATCGTCCGGGTCAAGCAGCCGCAGCCCGACGACCTCGTCTCCCATGAGCTCGCTCGCGCCCCGAGTGATCGCATCCAGCACCTCTCGTAGAGGAGCACGATGGGAGATCGAACGAAGGATGTTGCTGAGCCTGTCGAGGAGCTCGTGGCGCTCGGCAAGACCACGCAAGACCTTCGGAGCGAGTTCCTCTTCGGACTTCGCATCTGAGTCGATGCCGAGACGAGTCGCGATCGCCTTGAGGTCGATCTCTTGCATGCCATAGAGATTCTGACCTATCCATGTTTGTCCCTCTACGGTTGCCTGGGAGTATGTGGGCGTCGATAGGCGTTACGAGAGGCAGGTATGGACACCGAGGTTCGTCTTACGTCGTATTCACATGGCGGCGGCTGCGCGTGCAAGCTGGGAACGCTCGAACTCGCAGAGGTTCTCGGTCATGTGCGTACCGAGTCGACGGACCCGGCCGTCCTCGTGGGGCTCGCGGAGCCCGACGACGCCGCGGTCTACCGCGTCGCACCTGATGTCGCGATCGTTCAGACCGTCGATTTCTTCACTCCGATCGTGGACGATCCCTACGCTTGGGGGCGCATCGCCGCGGCGAATGCCTTGTCCGACGTATACGCGATGGGGGCCCGTCCCGTAACGGCTTTGAACCTCGTCGCATGGCCCCGTTCCCTCGACTTCGCGCTACTCGGCAGGGTCCTGAATGGCGGCAGCGATGTTTGCAGCGAGGCCGGCGTATCCATCGTCGGTGGTCACTCGGTCGACGATCCCGAGCCGAAGTACGGGCTCTCGGTCACTGGAACGGTGCATCCCGATCGAATCGTTGCGAAGTACGGCGCGCCAGTCGGTTGCGACCTCATCCTTACGAAACCGCTGGGGATGGGGATAGTGGCGAGCGGTATCAAGGCGGGGAAGACTTCGGAGGCGACGGCGGCCGAGGCCACTCGGATCATGGCGACCCTGAACCGCGACGCGTCCGAGGCGATGATCGAAGTCGGCGTCGCGGCGGCGACGGACGTCACGGGTTTCGGTCTGATCGGGCATCTCATCGGCATGCTCGGCGCTGGCGTTGGCGCCGAACTCCATTTCGGATCGATCCCGGTCCTGCTCGAGGCGGTGGAACTCGCCGCGAGCGGCGTGTTGCCCGGCGGTAGCCAACGCAACATGGAGGCTATGGGCGTGTCCGTGACCTCCGATGGTCTCGATGATGCACGTCGGGCCCTGTTGTTTGACGCGCAGACGTCGGGAGGGCTGTTGATGGCGGTGCCGCACGAGAGAACGCAAGTGTTGCTCGATGCCCTTCTCGCCCGCAACGTCACCGAAGCGTCGAAGATCGGGAAGCTCGTCCCCGGAAACCGAACGATCACGGTGGATTCGTCATCGACAAGCTGACTATCTCCCGGGACCTCGCCGAGGAGATGATCCGTCACTGCATCGAGCAACGACCGAACGAGGCGTGCGGACTCCTGGTGACCAAAGGCGGCGAGGTGATACGCGTCGTTCTGATGACGAATGCGGCGCAGAGTCCAACGCGATACGCGTTCGACTCGAAGGAAACCCTGGTTACGCTCGAGATCGAAGACGAAGGGTTCGAGTGGTCTGTCTTCCACTCGCACACGCGCACCGAGGCGTATCCGTCGCCGACCGATATCAAGCATGCAACCGAGACGACGCCGTACGTGATCGCCTCGATCGCCGGCGAGGAGCCCGTTGTGAGGGCCTTCAGAATCACTAAGACCGACTGGCGCGACACTCATGGGAAGGTCACGGACGTACCGGTAGAGATCATCGATTGACTACGATTGAATCGAGAAGCAACCAAGGAGGAATCGTGCCGGTTGAGGTTCGGATCCCGACGGTCTTCCGCAGGTTCACGGGAGACGCGTCGGTAATCGAGGTGGACCCGGGCACGATCGCGCAGGTCATAGACCAGCTCGATGCCAGGCATCCCGGTCTGAAAGACCAGCTCATGGGGGAGGACGGCGAGCTCCACCGTTTCGTCAACGTCTACGTCAACGACGAAGACGCGCGCTATCTCCAAAAGCTCGATACGCAGGTCCGAGCCGGCGACACAGTCTCACTTCTTCCTTCGGTCGCGGGCGGATAATCACCGTTCGCGTGTTGTGAGGCACTCTTCGATCCTCGACGCGATCGGGCGGACTCCGATCGTCGAAGTCCCGCGCCTGTGTCCGCGTGACAACGTCCATCTGTGGGTAAAGCTGGAAGGTCAGAACCCCACCGGTTCAGTGAAGGATCGCATCGCCGTTGCGCTCATCGCGGCGGGCGAAGACTCGGGCGGACTGACGCCCGACAAGGTTGTCCTGGAACCGACCTCGGGCAACACCGGGATCTCGTTGGCGATGGTGTGCGCGACCAAGGGTTATCGCTTCACCGCTGTGATGCCCGATAACGCGAGTGCGGAGCGCGTGCAACTTCTCACGGCTTTTGGCGCCGACATCATCTTCTCGGAAGGCGCTAAGGGAACGAATGGTTCCGTCGCGTTAGCGCAGGAGATCGCGGCCGATGCGAAGTACTTCATGCCGTTCCAGTACGGGAACCCGGCGAACGTCGAGGCGCACTACGAAGGCACCGGCAAGGAGATCGTCGACGATCTTCCAGGGGTGAGCGCGTTCGTCGCGGGACTCGGCACGGGCGGGACCTTGATGGGTGTCGGGAAGCGACTCAAGGAACATAATCCGGCCGTGAAGATCGTCGCCGCCGAGCCGGAGCTCGGCGAACTCGTCTACGGCCTGCGTTCGCTGGAAGACGGCTACATCCCACCCATATTCGACGCCAACAGGATCGATGGGAAGGTCAAGGTCAAGGCGCGTGAATCGATCGTGTGGACGCGCGAACTGCTCCAGAAGGAAGGGATCTTCGCCGGCATCTCGGCGGGTGCCGTCATCTGGGTCGCACAGCGGGTCGCCGAACGTTTAAGTGATGACGGAGGCGGCGATGTCGTCTGTTTGCTCGCCGACGGAGGTTGGAAGTACATGTCCACGGAAGCCTGGACCCAAGACATCGACACCGCGGAGTCACAGGTCGAAGAGGTGCTGTGGTGGTAGCGGTGTCCGCGTCGGTCGGGATGTTCGATAGTGGTCTTGGCGGACTCACCGTTGCGCGCGCGGTCATCGATCTGTTGCCCCATGAAGACCTCCTTTACTTCGGCGACACCGCGCGCTTTCCTTACGGCCCGCGCGACCCGGCTGAAGTCCGTCGCTTCGCGTTCGAGATCGTGGATTATCTCGTCGCGGAGGGCGTGAAGCTCATCGTGGTCGCTTGCAACTCCGCCGAGAGTGCCGCGTTCTACGAAGAGGTTGGCCGCACGGACGTCGTCCCGATTGTCACCGTGATCGAGCCTGGTGTTCGCACCGCGCTGGCAGCAACGACCAATCGCAAGATAGGACTGATCGGGACAGAAGCGACAATTAGGTCTCAGGCCTATGAGGCGGCCTTCCAAAGGACGAGAGCCAACGTCCAACTCACGGCTCGCGCCTGCCCCAAGTTCGTCGAATTCGTCGAAGCCGGCGACACAACCTCAGATGCCTTGATGGCCGCAGCTGTCGAGTATCTGACACCTATTAAAGACGCGGGCGTGGATACTCTCATCCTCGGATGCACCCACTACCCTCTGCTGTCCGGGGTTATCCAGTACGTGATGGGAGGAGACGTCGTCTTGGTGTCGAGCGCGGAGCCCACTGCCAACGAGGTCTACGCGCGTTTGCTGGAAGCCGACCTCCTTAACCATTCCGACGCGACCGGTCGGATGCGCTTCGTCGTTTCTGCCGATGACGCCACGCAACTGGAGTTGGGACGCCGTTTCCTCGGGCCCGAAGTCACCGATCTCGAGATCCATGAGTGGGCTGGATGAGCTTCTCAGTTACCGTCCTCGGAAGTTCCGGCATGTTCGCGACGACCGAGCGGGCGTGCGCTGGCTATCTGCTTGACCTCGGGACGAAGGTCTGGTTAGACGCTGGGGCCGGCACGTGGCGCAACTTGCTGGGGCAGATCTCGTACGAGGACCTCGACGCCGTCATCCTGACCCATGGTCATCCCGACCACACGACCGACGTGCTGCAGGCGTATCACGCACGCC
Organism: Actinomycetota bacterium; assembly: GCA_030862265.1. Classification (GTDB taxonomy): domain Bacteria; phylum Actinomycetota; class CADDZG01; order CADDZG01; family WHSQ01; genus JALZEA01. Next base: position 5,745 of record JALZEA010000136.1, read on the forward strand.
AGTACGGCCAGGCCGAGCCGCTCCCACCCATCCCGCTCTGGGCTCCACAGGAGACACTGGACGCGTTATCTACCTTTTCCAAGGAACTCGTCAAGACATTCGACCTCCGCGCCGTTTCGACCGGTGATTCGCTGCAAATCGGAGACGCGAATGTGCGTTTCGTCGATATGGCGCATCCGGGGGAGACGCTCGGGTTGCGCGTCGAGATGGACGGCGGCGTGCTGGCTTATTCGTCTGATACCGGAGACGGCGCCGACTTCGAAGCTCTCGCGCGGAGCGCGGATGTCTTCATTTGCGAAGCCACTTCGCAGGATTCCGACGAACTCTGGGAAGGACATCTACGTGCTTCACAGGCCGGCGCGATTGCCCAACGCGTTGGTGTCAAGCGGCTCGTCCTCACGCATCTCCGACCCGGCCGCGACCACCAACAGACACTCAACGAAGCTAAAGGCGCGGCCCCCGACGTGGCGGTCGAACTCGCGAGCGACGGAGCGCGTCTGGAGATCGGCGGATGACTCGCGGGGATGGCAGGAAACCGATGGATCTTCGACCCGTAGAGCTTCAGCCGGGTTTTATGCCGAACGCCGAAGGCTCTTGCCTCGTCTCATTCGGTAACACGAAGGTCATCTGCACTGCGAGCGCGCAGGAGGGGGTTCCGCGCTGGCTCAAAGGTCAAGGCATGGGTTGGGTGACCGGCGAGTATTCGATGCTCCCTCGCTCCACCACCGAGCGCGTCGAGCGTGAAGTTAATCGCGGACGCGTGGGCGGCCGAACGCAGGAGATCCAGCGATTGATCGGCCGTTCCTTGCGCGCCGTGACCGACCTCACGCTGCTCGGAGAGTGGAGCGTGCTCGTCGATTGCGACGTGCTACAGGCAGATGGAGGAACCCGGACGGCAGCCATCACCGGTGGTTACGTCGCGCTTGCTCAAGCGACCGGGTGGCTCATCAGCAACGGGCACATCAAGAAAGCTCCGCTCCATACGGCGGTTGCCGCGGTCAGCGTCGGAGTGATCGACGGCACGCCGTGCATGGACCTCAATTACGAGGAGGATTCCAGCGCCGAGGTCGACATGAACGTCGTCATGACCGGCACGGGTCACTTCGTCGAGGTTCAAGGCACGGCAGAGAAGCGCATCTTCGACCGGTCCTCTCTGAACGAGATGCTGGATCTTGCCGAGACGGGCATCAAGCAACTCCTCTCGCTGCAAGAAGGAGCCTTGCGCTCCTGAAGGCGGTTTTCGCGTCCCGTAACCGGCACAAGGCGGAGCAGGTCGCGTTGGTCTTGAAGGACGTCGAGCTCATCTCGCTCGATGATGTCGCACCGGGACTGGAACTCGTCGAACCCTTCGATACCTTCGAAGCCAATGCCTTGGCCAAGGCACGCACGGTCGCCATAGCAACGGGCCTCCCGGCCATCGCGGATGATTCCGGGCTTGAAGTCGACGCACTGGGTGGCGCTCCCGGCGTCAGGTCGGCGCGCTACGCGGGTGACGGCGCGACCGATAAAGAGAACAACGCGAAGCTCGTGAAGGAGCTAGAGGGGATCCCAGAAGCCGAACGAGCTTGCCGCTACCGATGCGTAGCGGCGCTCGTCATGCCGGACGGTCGAGAGATCGTCACCGAGGGTTCCTCATCAGGCCGGGTCGTGTCGGAAGGTCGGGGGACGCTCGGATTCGGCTACGACCCGCACGTCGTCCCGGACGGAGAGACACGCACGATGGGCGAGATTCCCCTGGAAGAGAAACTGAGCTTCAGCCACCGCGGGCGCGCGTTCCGTTCACTAGGCGAAGCACTTCGTCGTGGAGAGTTCCGCACGTCGTGATGCACATCTGATCCTCGGTCCAGGCCGCTCCGGTCGGCCCCGAGACGCGGCCCCCGGCCTCGGTCACGATGGGTTCGAGTGCCGCCACGTCCCACAGCTTCAACGTAGGTTCCACCATCACGTGTGCGGCCCCGCGCGCCACCAGCATGTGGCCCCAGAAGTCTCCGAACCCGCGATCGCGCGACGCGCGCGCGATCAGCTTCTCGTAAAGGTCGAGCGTGCCAGTGTCGCGGAAGGAACCAACCCCGGCGTAACAGAACGTCGCATCTTCTAATCGGGCGATGGGATCTACCGAGATCACGCGGCCGTTCATCCGAGCACCAAGACCTTTGGCTCCGTCGTAAGTCTCGTTGAGCATCGGAGCGTGACACACCCCCGCCAGCGTTTCTCCGTCGACGCGTAGCGCCAGCAGGGTCGCCCAGATCGGGATCCCGGCGATGTAGTTGTTGGTCCCGTCGATCGGATCCACGATCCATGTCGGAGCGCCTTCGTGGGGCGCGCCTCCACCCGCCGCGGTGAGGCCTTCCTCTTCTCCCAGGATGTTGTGGTTGGGGAACGAGCGCGCGATGCGGATGCGAACCTGCGCTTCCACCGCCCAGTCTGCCTTCGTGACCCAGGTACCGTCGGCTTTGCGTTGCGCGTCGAGTTCCTGTTGATAGTGATGTAGCGCGATCTTGCCGGCGGCATCCGCCGCTTCGAGCGCGAAATCCAGAGCGCGCGAAAGGTCCGTCACTCGGCCGCGGCCGCTTTGGCGGCGGCGATGGTTCGGTTATTGACGAGCGGAACGGCAATGGCCGCCATGAGTGCGAGGACGGCAGCCATGACGAAGTACGGGGCCCTGAGTCCGAAGACCGTTCCGAGGAATCCGCCCAAGGCCGCGCCGATCGGCATCGAGCCCCAACCGAATAATCGGTAGACGCTGTTGACGCGACCCAGGAGTCGGTCCGGGATGATCGTCTGTCGCATCGACACCGTGATGACGTTCCAGACGACCGTCACGAAGCCCTCGATGGCGAACATCGCGCCTACGACATACGGGTTCGAGGTCAACGCGATCACGAGGACCAGAGCGGCACCCGACACGACCGACAATAGGAGCGTCGTGCCGGGTCCCAAGAGCCGGCTCACGGCCGAGCCGGCAAGGCTGCCCGCGACGCTTCCGACGACGAGGCTCGATATGAGAATCCCGTAGCCCACCTCCGTGACCTCGAGGATCTCGAGAGCGAAGAGAACAAAGATCGAGAAGGCCGCGGTATTGAGCGCGTTCCAAGTTCCGAGCATGATGGCCAGGGTTCGCAAGAGTTTGTGGTTCCACAGCCAACGCAGCCCCTCCGCGATGTCGGCGCGCATCGTCGTAGGGGGAACATCGGCATCGCGTGGAGCTTTGAACGAACCGCTGAAGCTCAAGACGAGAAGCGCGGCGATCAAAAACGATGCCGAATCGAGGAAGAACGGCGCGGACGCGGCGGCCACGAACAGGAGGGCCCCCAGCGGAGGCCCGGCGAACTGGTTCGTGGTGAACTCCGCGGCGTACATACGACCGTTCGCGCGCTCCAACTGATCCTTGCGCACGAGGCTTGGAAGGATCGCCTGGTTCGCGTTGTCGTAGACCGTTTCGGCGCAGCCGAGCAGGAACGCAACGACGTAGAGGAGCACCATCGTCACGTTGTCGGCAACCACCGATAGCGCAAGTGCTCCGACCAGTATCGCTCGGATGATGTTTGCGAAGCCCATTGCGTGGCGCCGGTCGACACGATCGACAAATGCGCCCGCCAATAACGCGAACAGGAACCAGGGGAGCGTCGAGGCGAGGTCGATCGCCGCGATCTGCGCCGGCTCCCGGGTGAGCTCGGCGGCCATGAGGGGAAGGGCGGTGAGGCGGACGCCGTCGCCCAGGTTCGAGATCGCGCTGGCGACCCACAGCTTCCGGTAGTTCGGCCCGAGGGGCTCCTGCGGAGTGCGTTTAAAGATCCTGGCTAGCCGGGCCGGTTTTCCTGCGGCCGGCGCCGGGCCCGGCAAGGTCGCCGTTTCTGGTGACGGACTTTCGTCAACGATGTCACTCATGGAGAGGCACCCTATGACTGCGATCTTTGGGAGTGATACGGCTCCCAAGGAGATGCGTGAGCAATGAGTTGCGCCTGGCACAGGTCACAGCTCACGAAACTCAGACTTCGGTGCGGGCGGAGGGATTCGAACCCCCACGCTCTTTCGAGCAACAGCTCCTAAGGCTGCAGCGTCTGCCGTTCCGCCACGCCCGCGTGGCTTCCGTTCCAACAGTAGCGGTCACTCATTCCATCCGAGCGAAGCGACCAAATGCACTAGTTAGTCCGAACCACAACCAAAGGGTCCAAATGGGGCATCGAGGCGCTAAAGGCGATGCCGAAGGTATGGAAGTACACCTACATCCCAAACCCTGAGGGGGTTTTCTCTTTGACTTCGCTCTTCCCGACGATGCGTCGTCGTGCGTGCGCGCTAGCCATCCTGGCGTTCGCTCTCGTCTCATTGGTGCCTGCGAGCGCGTACGCGGGATTCCGCACGCGCGGCTATGGACCCGTCATCGATAACTCCTTCTACGAAGGCCAGAGCAAGTGCCAGCCGGCGCCGAAGCCGGGCGTGCTCGCGTTCCGCAGCATGGTTCTGAATGCGTTCCCGGTCTTCGGTGTCGGCGGTATCAGTCGCGGCTGCAGCATCGGAGGCCAGAGCGAGCACAAGGAAGGTCGCGCTTGGGACATGAGCGCGAATGCCGGATACGAGTCGCACCGTGCCGCGGTCAAGCGCCTCTTCGACAAGCTGCTCGCGACCGACCGGTATGGCAACGAGGCCGCACTCGCGAAGCGCCTCGGCATCATGTACATGATCTGGAACAGAAGGATCTGGGGCACGTGGAGCGGATGGTCGACCTACTGCGTACAGAAGCCACGCGGCTGTGTCGATCCCGACGAAGGTGGCCTGCGCCATCCGCACACCGATCATGTGCACTTCAGTTTCACGTGGGCCGGCGCGCGCAAGCAGTCGACGTACTACTACCCGGAGCGATCGATGATGACTGGGGTCGCGGCGCACCCGTCCTGGGGCTACTGGCTCTTGGGCGCTAACGGCGGAGTGACTCCGTTCCAAACGGGGTGGTACGGATCGCGCTCCGATTCATTCCTGCCGAAGCCTGCGGTCGGGATGGCGTCGACAACGAGCGGCGGCGGGTACTGGATCGTGACGCGAGCGGGACGCGTGTTCGCTTTCGGTGACGCCAAGAACCGCGGCTTCGTGAAGGGCCTATCCGTACGGATCGTGGACATCGAGGTGACGCCAACGGGCAAGGGCTACTGGTTGCTAGCGAAGTCGGGTCGCGTATTCCCCCTCGGGGATGCGACGAAGAATGGCGGCGCGACCGATTCGGGCGGTGAATTCGCCGCCATGGCTTCGACACCATCCGGCAACGGCTACTGGCTCTTCGGAACTCGCGGCAACGTCTTTGCCTTCGGTGATGCTCGGGATCTGGGTGGCCTGGCGAACGAGGATCTCGATGCGCCCGTGGTCGGTGGCGACAATCTCACCGATGGGGGCTACTGGCTGATCACGAGCAAGGGTCGGGTTGAAGGTTTCGGAACGGCGCAGAATCTCGGCGACCCTCGCGACAAGACGCTTGACGGAGTGGCAATCGGTCTCGCGGCCAACCCGGCGGGCACCGGTTACTGGATCGCGACCTCCAAGGGCCGCGTCCTCCACTACGGAGAGGCAGAAGACATCGGATCGATGGCGATCCAAGACGTCGGGATGTTCAACTCCGCGAGGGTTCCGACCGGACTGCGCGACTAAGCTAGGGAATCTGGTCCTCGGCGGTGACCTCGATAGAGGCCGAGCCCTCCTCGCCAACCCCAAGGAGACCCAATGCCTCGCCTATCTCGATGAGGTGATTCTGGATCTGATCGCCGGTGCACCGGCCGGTGCTTAGGGATTCCTCGTAATTGAAAGTGCCCACTGAGGGCTGAGCGAGACCTGCGGCATTCGCCGAGCGGTTGTCGTACTGCTCGGCGGGGATGATGTAGCCAAGGTGGTCGTTCGCCATCCCCAGCACCATGACGTTGCGGGTGCGCGATAGGTAGTCCTTCGTGATCGTGCTGATGGACGAGAAAATCTCGCCTGGGGCCTGCATGATCGCCAGCGCGTCACCTGCGTAGACCTCGTACGGATAGACGGTTCCCGAACCCTCATTCGATGCACCATCTCGGACGACCCCGGTCCCGGGGGTGCCGATCACGAATCCGCCGACCGGCGTCCTTGCGCTTACCGGTGACGATCCGACGCAGCTGGGGCCCCTCGCGCCCTCCTTCTGCTGGTGGCTGTGCGTGTGCCCGGCCGCGTGCGGCCCCGGTATCGTGGCGTCCCTCACGAACACGCCGGCTTTGTTGGCGGCGACCAGCGACAGGTTGTCGGCGGGAACCGTGATGACCTTTTGCATGGTCTTGATCTCGTTCGACTTCAGCGTATAGCCGGTCTGCCCTGCGGAGCGAACCACCAGCTCGGCGAGTCCGTATCCGTGACCATCACGACCGAACCCGCGAACGACGGTCTGATCTCCGAGACCTCCCGGGATGAAGAGCGTGTTCCCGCCCCACAGCTCCTCGAGTCTCTGGTCCAAGTGCCCGACGAAGCCACTATGCACCTGGGCATTGCCCGCGGTGACGGTGGTGTGAACTGAGTAACTGACGAGTGTCGCGATCGTTTCAGGTTTCTCGACCGGCGAAGGGTCTGTTGTCGGCGTCGGGGTTGGCGTCGGAGAGTTGTGCGGGTTCCCCGGTTTGCCGTGACCGTGGGCGTTCCCGGGCTTCTCGCTCCCCTCAGACGACGCGGCGGGCGCTACAGGCGCGAGAGGGGCGGTGCCGGGCACCGTCACCGCGCGGAGCCAGGTGAGCTCGTAGTCGGGAAAGGCTCTCGTCACGATGCGCCGGTCGACGTTGAACGGCTTCGCCGAGATCGCCCCCGTTTGTATCTGCGTGAGCGGGTTCTGCAACATGTCTTCGACCGCAAGCGTCAGTGCTTGCTTCGTCCGGTCGCGGACGTGCTGGAAGTACCAATCCGGGGCACCCTTCGCCGTATCCGGGCTGGCGTGCGTGTGAGTGGCGGCGATCACGAAGTTCTGCGGAGGGATGACGACGCCGAGATCCCGTTCTAGTTCCGCCGACAGGTCGTGGGTGATTGCGCGGGATCCGCACGTGTCTTGGGGAAGAGGTTCCGATGAGTCGGGGCAGAGAGCCGGGTCGTAACCGTAGAACCACGAGACGAGGTCCAGGGTTGCGAAAGCGATAGTGGTCTCCCCGTTCGAGAGGGCCATCGCACGAGCCTGGAGACCGAGACCGTGCACGTCGTCCACGCCGGTGGCCCACTTCCCGTCGAACGTGTTGATGCATCCGGGTTTAACCAATCGCGTGTATACCTGGGCCTCGGCCGACTCGTTGAACTGGGTGCAATCGATGGTCCCGTCACTCGGGTCGGCGTCGCCGGATCGGTGGGCCAGCCATGGACCATCCGGGTACTGCACCGGTGCGATGGAGATGTCGGCGGTCCCGACCCTAAAGAGGCCATTGGGGAGGCGTTCGCCTGCCGGAATCATGGAAGCCTGCTGAACTGCCGCGTCGCCAATGTGCGCATGGCCATGATCCGAGGCCACGCCTCGTACGCGATCGCCGCCGACGGGAAGCAGACCCGAGGTCGCCCACGCGACGCCGAGCACGAGAGCACCGATAAGCCCGCCGGTGATGAAGGAAGAGAGGATCCGCCGCACCCCTAGACGTTCGGCAGCAGGCGACGGGTTCCTCCCGCCGTGGAACCGCGAGGCCCTTCCCGACGTCAGAAGGATCGGCCATTGCCACATTCGCCCAGCAAACTAGCTGTCTCCAGATCGACCCGCGGGCCCCTTGACAGGCGAGAACGCAATGAATAAGGCCGATCTCCTTCGGGTAAACAGTCGACGTCACCCGTCCTAGGAGGTAATCACTATGGCGCTACTCGAGAAGAGACGCGCTCGCGCGCTGTTGCTCGCGCTGCTGTTGTCGTTTGGTGTTACCGGTTCGGCCTGCGTTTTCGATACCGATGAGGACGAAGACGAGGTCGAGCAGGTCGAAGACGACGATGATGTCGATGATGACGACGCCGATGTCGAAACCGAGGTCGAGGTTGAAGACGAAGAGACGCCGTAACGCTGCGTCCCTTGTCCTTATCGCCGTCCTGCTTGTGCCCGGATGCGTCTTTCAGGACGAGGACGACGACCCGGAGCTTCTCCAGACGACTGCAGACGTAGAGGCTTTCGACTTCTACTTCGAGCCCACGACGATCATCTTGGAAAGCGAGACCGAAGCAACCATCACCCTCACGAACAATGGGTCGGTCGCGCACACGTTCTCGGTCCCGGATCTCGACATTGAGATCGAGGCCGAAGGCGCCGATGAAGTGAGCACGACGTTCGTCACGCCTTCCGAACCGGGGGCCTTCGAATTCTTCTGCAAGTTCCATCCTGAAGAGATGTCCGGCTCGTTGTCCATAGGAACCGACGAGACCTTCGAAGAAGAAGACGACACCGATCCGACCGAGACCGAACTAGAAGAAGAAGACGATATCTAGCTAGGCGCGACCGCGCAGAGTTGTTGCCTAACGATGCTCCGGGTTCGGCTGATCCCATCTGCATCCGGCGTCCCATTCCGAACGTTGGTTGCCGTACGCGGGGATGCCGCCGCGATCCTTGAGCATCCGGGCCGCGTGTAAGAGGTTCCAGGTCATGAAGGTCGTGTTGCGGTTCGTGAAGTCGTTGTCGAGTCCCACGATGCCGTCGTCTCCGTAGGAGGGGCCGGGCCCGGCTTCTCCGATCCATCCCGCATCGGCCTGCGGCGGGATCGTGTAACCGAGGTGTTGCAGCGCGTACAGGATGCTCATCGAGCAATGTTTGATGCCGTCCTCGTTCCCAGTGATGAGACAGCCGCCGACGCGGCCGTAATACGCGTACTGACCGCTCTCGTTCAGCAGGCTCGAGTTGCCGTATAGGCGCTCGATCAGATGCGTGCAGACGGAAGACTTTTCACCGAGCCAGATCGGCGAGCCGATCACCAGGATGTCGGCGGCAAGGACTTTCTCGAATATCCCGGGCCAATCATCCGTTGCCCATCCGTGTTCCGTCATGTCGGGCCAGACACCGATGGCGAGGTCAAGATCGATCGCCCGGAGGGAGTCGACGGACACGCCCTGGTTCTGCAGGATGCCGATCGACTTGTCCATCAGGAGCTGCGTGTGCGAAACCTCGGGGGAGCGCTTCAACGTGCAGTTGATATACAGCGCACGCAGGTCGGAGAAATCCCAATCGTGTGCGGGTTGAACGGAAGACGCGCCGTTGATCATGAGTCTCCTTCCTCTAACGCTGGTCCGTTTTGACCACATTCGTCCCGAAGAGTTGCCTGAGGACACGACACTTGAGGTTTTAAATTCTCCGTCAGAGAGCAAACGAACTGTGAACGCTCACCAGTTTTCGGAGGTCGCCGTGCGTACTCGAACCATCTCGTTGATCGCCGTCGCTCTCGTTCTGCTACTTCCATCGGGAGCACAAGCCGAGCCGTCGTGGGCTCCCGCGGATCAAGCCACCGTTCACCCGGGGGTCCAAACCTTCACCGATGGCAGTCAATGCACCGCGAATTTCGTTTTCTTCGACGCCAACGATGACATCTATGTAGGTCAGGCTGCGCACTGTGCAGGAACCGGAGGAGCGACCGAGACGAATGGTTGTGACTCGGGCAGCATGCCACTCGGAACCACGGTCGAGCTCGACGGTGCGGATGCTCCCGGCACGCTCGTGTACTCCTCGTGGCTCACGATGCAGGCCAGGAGCGAGTCCGATGAGAACGCGTGTGAATACAACGACTTCGCGTTGATCAAGTTGGATCCCCTCGACTACGACAATGTCAATCCATCGGTGCCGTTCTACGGCGGACCGACCGCGGTCGGAGCACCAAGTTCGCTCGGAGACAACGTCTATTCGTACGGCAATTCGGGCTTGCGCTTCGGGTTCTCACCGCTGAGCCCTAAAGAGGGCTACAGCCTCGGCCAACACGCGGACGGTTGGAGCCACGACGTGTACACCGCGACGCCCGGCATCCCCGGGGATTCGGGATCGGCATTTTTGTCTCCGACGGGGGCCGCTCTCGGCACACTTAGCACCGTAGCGATCCTGCCCTTCCCTGCTTCCAATGGCGTCGGCGACCTCGCGCGCGAACTCGATTACGCGCGCCAGTTCGGCGGTTTTAACGACTTACAACTCGCTCTGGGCACAGAGGCGTTCGTGGCAGGGGTGCTTCCCGCGCCTTAGCTCGAAGGCTATTGCGGAGTGGCCATTCACCACGGGTGCCAGGAGGGTTGAAGTCGCCTCCGGCGAACCTTCGTTAGATGGCCCAACTCACCCGCTTCCGCCCGAGATTCAGCCTCGCCGCCACGCTCGCACTGGTGGCCTCGTTCTGCGTCCTTCCTGGTGCCGCTGGCGTCGCCTCGGGTACCGGACGCGCCGAGCCGCGCGTGGTCGTGGCGGTCGTCGATAACGGGATCAATCCGTACCACGAGTTCTTCAATACGGGCGGCACGCTGTATGGGTCCGCGAAACCCTCGAGCGCCACTCCCGCGGTCTTGAAAGAGTTGGGCATCGACAAGAAGCACATCATCCGTCTCACACGGACCGGGAACTTCTGGGAGGACTACGCCAAAGACAAGGCGCAATTCGATGCGATCAAGAAGGGCGAGCCCTACTGGTTCAAAGGCACAAACGTCATCGGTATCTCGTTCCAGGACGAGACCTTGTTGCGGCCGGACGGCACCGCGTCGGCGCATGGGGTCGGGACCGCCGGCGCTGTATTACAGGCCAATCCCGAGGCGATAGTCGTCGCGGTCGAAGGCATGGGCAATAAGGATGCTGAGAAATGGGCGATGACTCACCCGGCAGTCGACATCGTCACCACGAGTTACGGACCCGACACGAGTTATCCGACGCTCACCAACCTGTCGAATAGTTACACCGGTGTCGTTGAGAACGGGAAGGCGCACTTCGGTGCGACCGCGAACGATCCCAGCTGGTCATCGCTTGATCAGACGTCCGGGCCTTGGTGGACGATCGGCATCGCCGGCTTCGAAGAGGGATCGAGCGGCGGACGCCAGGTGTCGTCGGGCAACGCGCCGGACTTCGTTGGTGATTTCACCCAAGAGCTTCCTTACTGCCGGATCTGTGAAGAGGGATTGCAGGAAGTGCGGGGGACAAGCTTTGCCACGCCGCGCAGCGCGGGGACCTTCTCGAGGATCCTCCTAAAGGCGCGGCGGGCGGCGGGTCACTCGGGGGGGATCGTTACGCGCGGCGACAAGGGTCCGTTGATCGTCTCTGGGAAATTCTCGTTAACGGTCTGGGACATGCGTCGCGCCCTCGAAGAGGCTGCCTACTACCCAGGCAGTGGGGATTTCTCCCGGGAGGATCCCGACGTAGGTTCGGTCCCGATCATCGATGCGGCTCCCTGGGTGCAAACGAGTTGGGGCTTGATTTCGCCCGTCGCCGAGTATGAGGTCATCAAGGAGACGCTCGCGCACCTTGGTGTAGCGGGCAAACCGAAGCGCACGAAGCCGCAAGAGGCCTGTGACTACATGACGGCCAACATGGAAGCGCGCCACGCCTACTGGGATCGTCTGGCCGCTAATGGACAGAGCTTCGGCACGTCGGAGGATCCGTACATCTACTGCTGATCGTCGACTGTGGACATCTACATAGCGTGGTCTAGTTGCGACCCAAAAGTACAGAATGATGTACACTCTCCGCATGGCAAAGATAGTCCCATTCACGGAGGCGCGCGCGAACCTCACCGAACTCCTGGACGACGTCGAACAACGTCACGAGCACGTATTGATCACACGCAACGGACGTCCGTCGGCTGTGATGCTTTCAGCCGACGAATACGAGTCGTTGGAAGAGACCTTGGACGTCCTCCAGGACAAGGATCTCCTTGATGCATTGAAGCGGAGTGAGATGGATGTCGCGGAGGGTCGCCTAACGCCACTCAAGGAACTGCGGAGCGGCCGAAAATAATGGCGCGGGTCCTTCTGACCCGAGAGGCGCGCCGCCATTTTGAGGAGCTTCCCCCGCGGCTACAGGAGCCGGTCCTGAACGCCCTCACAAATATTGAGTTGGACCCTGAGAGCGCCGGGAAGGCATTGCTCGGACGGCTACGAGGTCTGTGGTCCGCGCGGGTAGGCAGCTACCGCATCCTCTACACGATCGAGGGAAGTCGCCGTTCACCGAGGGTGATAGTCAGGGCGATCAAGCATCGCTCGACGGCTTATGAACCAAGGCGGGAGCGTTAGGGATCCAAGGCACGGTTCCCGAGTTCGCGAGATAGATCCCGCGCAAGGCTAAGGGTGTACCTCTCGGCCCTCATCCGCCATCATGGAACAACGACTGCGAACACGGGAGAAGGCGGTGAGCGAGCAGCGAGCGGACCGGCGAGCGCTCGGCGCGCTCGCCTCGACGACCGATGTGGGCCGCGCCACCAGCGCGCGCGCGTCTAAGGAGGTAGTGGTGGGTAATCTGCAGGCGGACATCGCGGTCTCAGGGGGCGAGGGGCGCTACACGGCGAAGGTCTCGCCGGAGTGGGACTTCTGGACCCCGAACGGCGGGTACCTCTCGGCGATCGCTCTCAGCGCGGCGGCCGCCGAGACCGACCTGGAGCGCCCGGCCGCGTACTACTGCCACTACCTCAACCCCGCGACCTCCGGACACGAGGCCGACCTCATCGTGACGACGCTTCGACGATCGCGACGGACGCATGCCATGCGTGTCGAGATGTCCCAGGAGGGAAACGCTGTCCTCGAGGCGCTCATCTGGGCATTCGCTCCGAACGGTGGGATCGATCACAACCACGCGCGGATGCCGGACGTGCCGGCTCCGGACGAACTGCGCACGAGCGAGGAGATCCACTATCCCGACGAGGCCCCCTTTCCGTTCTGGGCGAACGTCGAGGGCAAGCCGGTGTCCTGGACGGGACGCTGGGACGAGAGGCCGATCATGCATCCCTTGTGGCGCGTGTGGAACCGCTTCCGTCCTCAGGCGACGTTCGACGATCCGTTCGTCGACGCCGCGCGCATGCTCATCCTGATCGACACGATGGTCTATCCCGCGGCCGCGGTCGCCCACGAAGGCACTTTTCCGTTCGTCGCCCCGAGCATGGACCTCGCGGTCCGCTTCCATCAGACGGGTACGGATGCGGGGTGGCTCTTGTCGTCGACCGAGTCCCCGATAGGGCTCGACGGACTGATAGGGGGATACGCCGCGGTGTGGACCGAGGACGGTCGGCTGCTGGCGACCGGGGGCCAGCAGATGGTCTACCGACCCATGCCGTCCTAAGCCATCAGCTCACACACAATGGTGTGGGAGAGCCCAGCCATCCGAGGAAGAGCCCGATGGCCCATAAGCCGAAGAGCATCCCAACGAAGTTCACAAAGGGAAGTACCGCATGCCAACCGGTAAAGCACGGATCCCCCGGCTGAGAGGTGCCCTCGCTGCAACCATTCTTGTTGTGGCCTCATCACCGGCAATTGCTCAAACCAACGGCGGTCCTGCGGCCGGGCGGGAGGTGTTCGACGCGAACTGTGCGATGTGCCACGGCCAGGACGCCTCAGGCATGATGGGTATACATCCATCCCTACGCGGAGCGGTCGAACGCCTGACCCTGGAGGGAGTCGAGGTCACCATCCGGAATGGCCGCGACACCAATCCGCCGATGCCGGCCTTTGAGGGGCGACTGAGTGATCAGGAGATTCAGGATGTCATCGCTTCTCTCGACACGCTTCCTGTCGGACCGCGCAATTTCGGAGAGGAGGGCGGGATGATGAACATGGACGGGATGATGGGCGGCGGCATGCTCCTAGGGATGATCGTGTTCCTCGTGTTGATAGGGGCGGTCGTAGTCGCGGCCGTGCTCGCGGTCAGGAAGTTCGGGCGTGGGAGTGGGGGCAAGGCATCTCGTGACGATGACCCGCTGTCCATACTGAAGGAGCGCTATGCCCGCGGCGACATAGATCACGAGGAGTTCGAGGAGCGCCGCCGGGTGCCGCAGCTGTGACGGAGACGGGTGGGCTTGCGGCGAGGCATCGAGTCGCGCGGGCTGTTGCCGGCGGCGTCTTCTTGGCACCCGCGCCAATGTTGTGGTCTCGTCCGCTTCTACGTCCCCTGGCGATAAGCGCTACATGGTTCGGGGTCTCGCATTTGGTCGCGGCCGCGACTGCATACGACGGCTGTCCTGAAATCGGTGCGATCGCTAGCGTCGTTCGCGGCGAGGACGTCGTTACCGGCTGTGGGCCCTGGAGCGTCCTGGACCGCTTCGTGGATCGTCTTGTATCGGGATGATCGAGCGATCGGATGTTCCCTAGGCGCAGTCCGGGGATGTCTCGGTCGCTTACCGCGTCATGGGCAGCGGGTCTTGCGACATCCTCTTGGTCCTTAGCGCCACACCCCGTTAGGTGATGGCGTTGACCAGTGTCAATTGTTATCTGCGGCCTAGTTGCGCTCTAAAGGTACAGAATGCTGTGGACTCAATCGATGGCCAAGATCGTGCCTTTCAGCGAAGCCCGCGCCAACCGACGAGGGTGGGGGCGCCCCACGACAGAAAGTCGCCAGCCGCTGCCTCTTTGGTCTGGCGTTCACGTCGGAAGTCGAAGTCGTCGAAAAGACGATTGTTCACACCGAGTCAGTCCCCGGCCCGGCACGGCCGTCCCCGCAAGGAGGGTTCGACCTCAATACCCACGATGATCATTCGTTGAAGCCATCGAGCTCCTCCGTGGTGGGAAGTTCCAGCTTGATGTCCTTGTAGGTAATCGTCGACTCAAAGTTGTCCGGACGAAGGTAAGAACGATCGGTCTGTGAGATCTCAAGGTGGATCCAATGGCCGTCGGCGAAACGGTAGTGGTTGCCGAGAAGTTGGGTCTTGAGCGCGCCCATTCGCTGATCGCCTCCGGCTAGAGATAGGCGATACATGCCGCGCGTCACCAGGGTCCGGTTGCCATCTGCATCCACGTCCCACAACTTGGCGATCACGGTTGCGTCTACGCCGGAAAGCTCGTAGTCGGCCATGAGCTTCGGGAGGCCCAACAAAGTGAATCCGCCGCGCGGGACCGGCCACTTCACGTCGCGCTCGCTCTCGTAGAAACCGGGCGCCTGGGTTATGCAGCCTCTGCCGTGAAGGACCGGGTCGGTCGGCAGCTCCTCGACGGTGTTCGGAGGACCGGAGTGGGTCTCAAGCACACTCTCGCTCTTGAGCGTGAGCAGGCCCGGGTGGATGGAGTCCCAATCGGCCGCGGTCACTATGTCCGACATCGAATCATCGGCGCAGTCGGTTGACATCGAGGCGAGCTCTTCGGCGGGCACCCCGATGCCCCCGCGCAGCACGTAGGCGTCGAGGAACGCGTTCGCCCGCGCGCTCCACGCCTTTTCGACCTCATCGTCGCCCACGAACGAAGGCGCGGTTTCGTGGCCGAGGTCGCCGAGGAAGATCGATATCGGATAGGTGGGATCGGCGGCCTTGAGCCTGCGATACATCTGTATGACCTCGACCGCGCCGACGTAAGCGTCGTTCCAGCCCTGGACGGCGAACACCGGGACGGGCTCCGCGGTACCCGCCTCGAGCCCGGCGAAGTAATCCTCCGCGTTGAAGGCAGACTTGTCGCGGTGGGCCGCGACCAGGGCCGCGCCTTCGGGCGTGTCGTAGGGCTCTCCCCTGTGCCAGAAGGCGAACGCGCCCAGCGCATAGGAGTGCGTCTCGGTCGGATCGACGTCATTGAAACGCGTGTTGCCGCGCCCGAGAAAGACCGCACCGGCGACCGATTCCTTGAGGATCCCGTAAGGCCTCTCGAGCGAGCGGCCTCCATCGGCATCGTCGGTCGCACGGCCGTTCGGGGTGAGCAAGTTCTGCAGGCTCGTCCATCCCCACATCGGGACCGTGGCGGCCACGCCGATCGTGCGGTCGCCGCCGGGGGTGAGCCACGGTTCCGACGTCGCCATCAGCCACGCTTGTCCAGCCCCATAGGAGCCTCCCGCCACCCCGAGGCGGTCGGGATCGGCAACGTCTGCCTCGACCAGCAGCCCCAGAAGATGCTGCCAGTCCCTGATCTCGTAGTCGGGTTCGCCGATATGGGTCCATCCTCGCGAGCAAGTGAAATCGGGATCGGGTCCGCCCGGCCGAGTGGGACCGTGCGGCGTCTCGAGCTGCGGCTCGAACTGGCCCAGCCTCGGCTCGAAATGAGTCCCGGTGTTGGGGCTCGGTCCACAGGACCCACCCATGCCCCGGGCCGCGGGCATCACGACGGCATACCCCTTGGCCGCGAATGTCTCCATGTTGAAGTTGGGACCCCAGTCGCCCAGATGAGGGCTGAACTCGCCTCTGTTCGAGCCAAAACCGTGGAGGTAGAGCAGAGTCGGGAGGGGCTCGGTCGCATCCTCGGGGATCAACATGCGAACGCTTAGCGATAAGCCATCGAAGCTGTGTACGAGACCTGCACAGTCCTTCACCGGGCCTTCCGGAGGAAGGTCCATCTGGAAGGCGCACGCGCTGTCCTCGGTCTGAGCCTCATTGTCGAAGTGGAGGAGCTGCTCGGCGCGCTCCCACGCGAGCAGGGGCTCGTCTTCGGCACCCGCAGGAGCGGCGTAGGTCATCAGCGCTGCGAGGGTGATAACTAGCGAGATCCACTTTTTCATCCGGCACACCCCTTCGATTCGAGTGGCACCTAACGATGAGATCGTCCGACACGGGCGACCGGCAAACATCCGGGATTCCACGGATGTTTCGACGTGTCGGAGGCGCCAGGCTGTCCTCGTGAGGATCGAGATATTGGTGGAGAGGGACGAGCCGCTGTCGGGCCAAGCCACACGCCGGGACGCCGAACCGGTGCCGTTTGTGGGTTGGCTCGGCCTGCTGCGCGCCCTTTCGGCTCTGGTGGACGCGGACGGCGCGCTATCCGAGGTGGCGAATCGCGGTGGCCGCAAGCTCGGCGCGGTTGGAAACCCGGAGCTTAGCGAATAGGTGCCCGACGTGCGTCTCCACCGTGCGCGCCGAGATGAACATCTGCTCACCGATGGCCCGGTTCGTCAGACCTTGGGCCACTAGGTCCACGACGCGGAGCTCCGTCGCTGTTAGGCTTTCCCAGCCGAATGAAGGCCGCCGGCGCGGCCCACGGCGTCCGCGGCGCACCCCGAATGCTCGAGCGCCCGCTTCGGCGCGATCGATGGCGCGGGTGGCTCCGACCATCTCGTAGACCCCGAGAGCCTCTCCGAGAAACGAGCGCGCCTCGTCGACCCGACCGTCGCGCGCTAACGCGATTGCCGCGTCCTCGCAAGCGAGCGCGCGCTCGAACGGACGTGGACCGCGCCGATATGCCTCGACCGAAGCGATAAGGAGCTGCGGATCATTCTTGAGCAGCCCGCGACAGCGAAGCGCGACCCCCTCAATGGTGTGAACGCGTGCGCGCGTCGCCAGATCCTCCAGATCGGCGACGATCGACTCGGCTCTAGCTGTGTCACCCGCGTCGCTCGTGAGGCGCACCAGGTCGGGAGCGAGCCATCGATGCGCATGGTGGTATCCGATCATCCGGTAGGTGTCCCAGGCGCCGTCGAGAACCGACCGTGCCTGCGCGGGGTCGCCCTGGGCGTCGAGCAACATCGCCTTCGCCCACAGCATGGCGTCGACGCCGAGCTGCGGACCCGACCTCGCGAATTCCTCCTCGGCTTTGGTCAACGCGAATCTCGCGGCTTCCGCGTCTCCTCGGTAGAGCGCGATGGCAGCGATCAATCCTCTCGGAAAAAGGGCCGCCGCGAAGGGTGTGAATTCCATGTCATCGAGGAAGGAAAGCCCCGCTTGCGCTTCGGCGATCGCGTCGTCCCAGTCCCCGGTCAAGAAGTTTCTAGCACCGAGATACATCTGGTACCAGGGGATGTGCCACGTGCCGGATCGTTCGGCCACCTCACGGCCCATCCGTAGCACGTCCTCGGCTTCGTCCAACCGATCCCCCTCCAAGCAGGCAGCGCCGTAAAGAAGGGCGGGATGGATGAAGAGGCCGGCCCACGGCGTATTTGCGCGCGACGCCAGTTGGACCGCACGAGCTCCGAGATGGAGTGCCCCCTGCAGGGAACCCTCGTAGCGGGCAACCGTCGAGAGCGTCATGAGAGACATCGATGCGCCGAAGGCATCCCCGCTGTTCTCGCCCGCTTGCTTTCCCTCCCCGGCGAGGCTCCGGGCGCCCGCGAGGTCGCCCGAGTACATCGCGGCGATTGAAGCGAGAGCGAGATCGGTAGATCGCTCTGCCTCAGGAGCCTCAGCCGCCCGGGCGTTCGACTCGTAAAGAGCACGGGCAGCCGGCCGATCGCCACGGAAGAAGACGGTTACCCCCAGAGAACGGCGAAGTGGAAGTTTCGCGACGGGGTCTTCCTCCAGGTCGAGAGACTCCCGGACGAGGGCTTCGGCCTCGTCCAACCGACCCACCGTCAGCAGCGGCAGCGCGAGCTCGTCGAGGATGGCCCGTCGATTCGGATCCGTTGACTCCGTCAGCTCGAGCGCGCGCTCCAGGAGACGCACCGCGACCGGAGCCGAACGGGGACCGGCCTCGCGCGCCGCGCGCCGCAGCCACACAACCGCCTCGGCATCAGCGGGCAAGGCGCCTAACGACATCTGCTGGGCCACCTGTGCCGGCGGCGCGCTTGCCGCGGCGAGAGCTCGTCCCGCCTCGCGATGGAGATCCTTGCGGATCGGTGCGGGAATTTCCTCGTAGATGGCCTCGCGGATCAGGTCGTGGCGGAAGGCGATGCGCTCGTCTGCCTCTCCGAGGATCCCGGCACGGAACACCTCGGTGAGAAGAGAAAGGAGTTGCACGACCGAGCGTCCGGTGACGAGAGAAAGATCCGCGATCGAGAAGGACGAGCCGAGGATCGAGGCGACCTTGAGTAGCTCCAAGCTCTCATCGGGAAGGAAACTCAAGCGGCGAAGGATCGTCAGCCTCAGAGACGGAGGGACGGACAGCCCGGCCACCTCGGCTCGACCCTCGCCTAACCCGATGGCGCCCTCTTCGCGTAGGGCTTCGAGAACCTCGATCACGAATAAGGGGTTGCCTCCCGCGCCGGCCACCTGGGCGCGTAAATGGGGTCCTAGTTCCGCCGAGACGATGTCCCGTGCCAGTGAAGTCGCCCCGTTCTCATCCAAAGGTTCAAGCACGACGTGCCGGGCACCTTGTTCGAGAAGGTCACCAACAGCCGCCTCAACATCCGGCGACGAAGGGGCCGGCCTGAGTGTGACGAAAAGCGCGATCGGGGACGCGGCCAAGCGCCTCGCCGCGGAGCGGACGGCGCGGATCGTGGAGGGGTCGGCCCAGTGCAGATCCTCCAGCGCGAGAACGATGGGACGGGCGATGCAGAGCTCTTGTAGGAGGTCGGTTACCGCGTCGATGATTCGAAAACTCAGATCGGACGCCTGGTCTACCGTGCTCGGGCCCGTATCTGGGTCTGCAATCAGTAGCCGACCGATCTCGGCCCGTTTCGGATCATCCGCGCCTGGGTGAAGACCGAGCGTTCCGACCAGGGTCCCGAAAGGCCGGTCGCGCTCCAGCTCATCCGCGGCCCCGCGCAACACATGGAGCTCGCGGCCCTCTGCATACGTCAGCACCTCATTCAAGAGGCGCGTCTTCCCGATCCCCGCCACGCCTTCGATCACGGCTGTCTGCGCGACGCCCTCCGCGACTCGGTCGACGAGGGATTGCAGGACCTCCAACTCCGAGGAACGGCCGAAGAGAGGCCGCACGGCGAAGCTCACTCAGGGCCGGCTTCTTCTAATCGAGGCTGCCAGACGCTTTCGCCGTGTCGCGGGACTCGGATCCGAAGAGGAAGCTCATCGTCTCGACGTTCATGTGGAAGTTCATGGCTCCCCAAGGTCGCGGACTTCGAAGCTCCGCACTTCGCAGAACATGAGGCCTCGCCATCCTGTCGTGCCGAGCGGACCAATCTGTATTCCTGACCCCTCTCGAGATCGCTCATTTCCTTGGCGCGCCGACCCCCGGTTCTCTGCGGCCGATTAGTCGCGCGGAGTGAACCACTAATCCGGTAAGTACGCCTCCGGCCCTCGTGGACGCATATATAAGGAGCCGATCGATGATCTGCGTCGGCCGAAATTGCGGCCGATTAGTTGTGGGAAGCGGACTGATTGTAGGTCCGGTGTCTCAGCCCCAGTGCGTGGGTCGCCAGGGAATCGAACCCTGAACCTACGGATTAAGAGTCTGACCTGACGCGATTCGCTGACCTGCGTATTCGCGTGAAAAGCTTTCTTGACCAGGCATTTTCATTGATCGTTGTTTCGCATCGTTGAGTATCGTTTTTCGTTGTCTCGCGGGTTTTTTGTGGAGTAGATGTACGGGATCTCGAGGCGGCGCGCGCGCTGGCTCGTGATCCTCGGTTGCCGCCGCCATTAGCTCGAACTCGCATTCGTTGGGCGAGACTGGCGCGCTTCGAGGGCGATGCCGGGCGCGCCGAAGACCTTGAACATGACGCCCTCGACAACGCTGCCGTAGCGGAGGGCTACCAATCCGATATCGCCGGAATCGCCGCGCTGGAGCACTGATACCAAGATGCTCTTGCTCAAGAAGATCAGGAAAAGCGCGATGAGGCCGTCGAACGCCCAGCTGCGCCATGGAGTCTTCGTGCTCGTCATTCCATGACTCCCGTATCGCATGTCGGAACCGTATAAAGGCGAGGAGGAAGATGCGTCGTCCGGGAGGCGAACAAGGTGTACTCACCCGGGAGTACACCTTGCCTTCTCCCGTGTGCCCGGCTGCCGCAAAAGCCCTACTGGGTCAGCAAGTCTTCGGGCAAGCACCAAGGAACTTAAGCTAAAGCAAGCTGTGCTGGTCGTGCGGCTCGACCTGCTCTCACTCTCGTTGCGGCCCGGCACGGGGCATGAGTAGCCTCAAGACAACAGAATGGTCGTACCAGCCTCGACGCAAAGGCGGACGTTGAAGATAGGAAGTCCTTAATTCACATGAGCCGAACCGGAGCAGACTTGATCGAAGTAGGGCGGGACGCGCTCCGCCGCCACGCATGGCAAGAAGCCTTTGAGCATCTGCGACCGGTCGGTGGGGACGCTGCATTGACCGCACGGGACCTCGCTGGTCTAGGTGACGCAGCGTGGTGGGTCGGTCGCCTCGACGAGTCGATCGCGGCGCACGAACGGGCCTTTGGTGCGTACATGGACGAAGACGATCATCGGGCTGCCGGCCTCATCGCCGTGACTCTTGCCAAGAGTTACTTCAGTAAGGGCGAGGGGTCGCTCGGGCAAGGGTGGTTGAGCCGCGCCTCCCGGTTGCTCGAAAACGATCCCGATTCGGAAGAAGCCGGCCACCTGGCACGCGTTCAGGGGGTCGTCGAGCTAGAAACTAAGCACAATTACGAGGCCGCCGCGGAACTTGCGTCAAAGGCATATGAGATAGGTGCTCGTTTAAAGGACAAGACGCTAATGGCTCTCGGCCTGCAAGACCGCGGCCGCGCTCTTGCCGAGATGGGCGAGGTCGCGGCCGGCCTCGCACTGATGGAAGAGGCGACGATCCCCGCGGTGTCGGGCGAGCTTCCTCCAATGGCGACAGCCACGATCTTCTGCAACATGATCTCGGCCACCGAGCGCCTCGCCGAATTCGGTCGCGCCGGCGAGTGGGGCGAAGCGGCAAAACGGTGGTGCGATCGTCAGACGATCGCGGGCTTTCCCGGGATGTGTCGCGTCTACCGTGCGGAAATCATGAGGATGCGCGGTGACTGGATCCAAGCGGAGCACGAAGCCCGGACAGCAGCCGAGGAGTTGCGCGGTTTCAACCGAGGCTACTGTGCAGAGGCGCTGTACGAGCTTGGGGAGATCCGGTTGCGCGTTGGCGACCTCGAGGGCACCCAGCAGGCATTTGACCAGGCGCATGACCTAGGTCGTGACCCACAGCCCGGGCTCGCCCTTCTGCTCGTCGCGCAGAAAAAGCCAGACGTGGCTTTGTCGTGCATAAGGCGCGCTCTAGAAGACGACACTCCTCCTCTTCGGCGCGCTCGCCTCCTGCCAGCACATGTGGAGATCGCCCTTCTGACAGGAGATCCCGAGGGCGCGCAAAAGTCTGTAGCGGAACTCGACGAGATCGCTGCCACCTTCGGGACTGCCGCGCTGAAGGCCGCGGCGCTGGCCGCGAAAGGGGCGCTTATGGTCGCCCGCGGAGATATCTCACGGCAAGCGCTCAAGGATTTGCGCGAAGTGGTGCGCCTCTGGCACGAAGTCGGCGCTCCGTATGAGATTGCTCGAGCGCGAATGGTTCTTGCGGAAGCATTCCGCACCGTCGGTGATGAGCAAGCGGCAGTTATGGAGCTTCTCGCGGCGCTCGCGGGCTTCCAACAGCTTGGCGCGATGCCAGACGTCCGGGCAGTACGTGAGCTCCTAGGCCCTGAGAGCTCGCTGGAGTCGCGGGGTTCGCGCGCGATGCGGACCTTCATGTTCACGGACATCGCCAAGTCGACGGACCTCGTGGAGGTGATTGGCGACGACGCCTGGCAAGACCTCGTCATGTGGCACGACAACCTCTTGAGATCTCTGTTCGTCGCTAACAACGGCGTAGAGATCGATCATGCCGGCGATGGGTTCTTCGTGGCTTTCGATGACTCAGACGCCGCGCTGAGGTGTGCGGTGGCGATCCAGCAGAAACTGGCGGAACATCGGCACTCGCACGGGTTTGCTCCGTCGGTGCGCGTCGGGATCCACGCAACCGAGGCGACCTCCGCGGGGGGAGGTTACAAGGGGAAGGGCGTCCATGAGGCCGCGCGCATAGCGGGTCTTGCCAAAGGTGGCGAGATCATCGCGAGTTCGCAAACTGTGACCGGCCCTGCTACGCGTACGCCCCCCCGCCTGTCGCAGCGCCGCGTGGTGACGCTGAAGGGGATCTCGGATCCAGTAGAGGTCGTATCAATCGACTGGAGATAGGTTCAGGGTTCGAATCACTCCTTCTTCCACGGATCTTGAATTGGGATACGCGGAGCCATCCAGATTGTGGACGCTCTGGCGCGCGACCCCTAGTCGTTGAGCGACCTCGGTGACCTTCCAGCCGTCTTGGATCACGGCCATGATTGCCTGATAACGCTGCTCCATGACACTGAGCTCCACTAGCACCTCTCCACTTCCTTCTCCGACAACGGTCGGGGTCAGAAGACGACGAGGTATCCAAGATCAGCCGGAACTGTCAAACATCACCCCGGAGCCAGTGTCAAAGATCAGCCGGAACTGGTGTCAAACATCAGCCGGAACTGTGTCAACGATCAGCTGGAGCCGGAATGTCCAGCATCACCCGAACACGACACTTTTGAGGTGGGTCGCCAGGGAATCGAACCCTGAACCTACGGATTCAAACATCGTTGCTCTTGAATCACGGAGACGGAAAGGGAATTACGCATCTGTAGTTAGCTCTGCTT
>JALZEA010000143.1 GCA_030862265.1 Actinomycetota bacterium
TCGGCCGAGGCGGTAGCGCGCGTATCGGAGCTACGGGGCGAGGGCAACTTCGAAGCCGCGCGGCAAGCGATGCATGAGCGGGCCGCGGGGCGAGAAGAGGAGATCCGCGAGGAGATCGGCAAGCGAGTGCGCCAACAGTACGAGGCGGTCTTTGCCGCCATGCCCGACCCGACCTATCTCATCCTCGGAAACGTCGACAATCCGTCACTCGCGCGCGCGTTCGGCGAGCAGTACCCGGTCGTTCGTCAGCCCGACGGGACTGTTCAACTCATCGAGGGTGAACGCTTCGGTTTCGTGGGCGGGGCACTCCCGACCCCATTGAACGTCGCCGGCGAGATCTCCGAGGAAGAGATGCGTTCGAAGATCGACGGGCTCGGCGACTGCGACGTGGTGTGCTCGCACATCCCTCCCGATGTGCCGGAGTTGTGCTTCGACACCCTGGCGGGACGGGCCGAGCGGGGCAGCGTGGATCTATTGCGCTATATCGAGGACGTGCAGCCACGGCGAGCCTATTTCGGTCACGTACATCAGCCCCTAACCAGCGCGTTGCGCATAGGCCGCACGCTGTGTGTCAATGTCGGTTACTTCCGCGCGACCAAAAGAGCTTTCCCGCATATGCCCGGTGAAGAGGAGGAGTAGTGGCCGAGAGCGTCAGCGACAATATCGATGTGAAAGCGACCGCCGAGGAACTCTTCGAAGTCGCTGCAGACTTCGCGAAGTACCCGGAATGGAACGCGAGTATCAAGAAGGTGGAGGTCAAAGAGACGGACGAGGAGGGCAGGGCCACGACCGTCTGGTTCGAGGTCGATGCCAAGGTGCGGACCATCACCTACACGCTGGGTTACGACTATTCCAACGCGCCGGAGTCGTTTTCGTGGGACTTGATCGACGGCGACGTCAAGGAACTCTCCGGGACTTACGAGTTCGACGAGTTCGACGACGTCACCGAGGTGCGTTACGAGACGCGCGTCGAACCCGGGTTCCCGATACCCGGGTTCCTGAAGCGGCAAGCCGAGAAGCAGATCGTCAAAGGAGCTCTGGCCGATCTGAAAAAGCGAGTGGAGTCACGCACATAGGATGTGTGGTCCATGGCGATGAATGAAGAGCTCCGCGCGGCGAAGTACTCGGACTTGTTCGAAGAACCGCATGCGCTCGAGTCCGACTGCGCCTACTGCCCGATTTGTACGACGATCTCCGTCGTCCGGAGCACGAAACCTGAGGTTCTTGATCATCTCGCCAAAGCGGCCCGGGAATTGCTGGTCGCCGCGGGGATCCTGCTCGAGGAGGCCGGAGAATTCATAGCCAGCGATAAGGCATCACGTATCCATTCCGTGCCGGACCAGGGGTCGAAGGTCACGCACCTCGATATCGGCTGATGGCGCGACGCGACGCGACGGCGACGATCGGTGTCGATGTCGGTGGAACCACGACCAAAGCGGGAGTCGTCTCGAGGGATGGAGTGCTCACAACGCGGGCGGAACATCCGACCGATCCCTCGGCCGGCACGAAAGGGATCATCGCCGTTATTGAGGAGTTGCTGGCGAGAGACAGCGCAGGCACCGTAAGAGGTGTCGGTGTAGGGGCCGCCGGTTTCGTGGGCGGCGAAAGCATCATCTTCTCTCCCAACATCACTTACGACGATCCTCACCTTGGTCGGGCGATCACCGACCGGTTCGATCTACCTACGGTCATCGACAACGATGCCAACGCCGCGGCGTGGGGCGAGTTCCACTTCGGCGCCGCGAAAGGCGCGCAGAACCTCGTGCTTCTAACCCTCGGTACCGGGGTGGGAAGCGGCGTCGTCGTGGGTGGCGAACTGCTACGCGGTCATACGGGCACCGCCGCGGAGTTGGGGCATATCGTTGTTGATCCCAACGGTCCGGAGTGTCCTTGTGGCTTGCGTGGATGTACCGAGATGTTTGTGGCGGGACCGGCGATCGCTCGCCTCGCCACCACTGCGGTCGCGACGGACCCTTCCAGCTCGATCCTGGACTTCGCGGGACAAGCCGACGCGATCACGGCCGAGCATGTCGGCCGGGCAGCCCGTGAGTACGACGAGACGGCGCGCGCGGTGCTTCGCTCCGCGGGCACGATGCTGGGCGTGGCTCTGTCGAACGTCGTGAACATCTTCGATCCCGAAGTGATCGTTCTCGCGGGAGGGGTTACGTCCATCGGCGAACCGTTACTCGGCCCCGCGCGGGACGAGCTCGCGCGCCGAACGACCGCGCAACGCCGGCGTCCCATGCGCCTCGACGTCAGCACCCTCGGCGATGACGTGGGGATCTTGGGCGCAGCCGCGCTCGCGTTTGATGGGAGAGGCTCGTGAGCATCGAGGAGCATCAGACGCCTCCGCAGACTCAGCTACGGGAGTACGCCTTACTTCTTCCGCGCCTCTTGCGCTTGGTATGGAGGTTGGCACGCGATCCGCGCGTCCCCGCGCGCAGCAAAGCCGTTCTGATACTCCTCGGTGGATACCTCGCGTCGCCGATCGATCTGATCCCCGATTTCATCCCGGGTGCCGGCCAGATCGACGACATCGTGATAGTCGCGGTGGCGCTCGACCACATGCTCAATCGCATCGATACGGCGATCGTGAAAGAACACTGGGATGGAGACGACGATGTGTTGGAAGTCGTTCGCGAGGTGCTGGATCTCTCCACGTCTTTCATGCCGGCCTGGCTGAAGAAGCGTTTGCCTGGATGAGGGGCGCCGAAGGCGTCCTGACTCTCGTCTTACTTTCCTGGTCCATCGGTTCGATCGCCGGTGCGGCGTGGACGCAGTCGTGGAAGGTCGTGACGCGCGGACACTTCCGGATCACCGGTTGGAGCGCGCTTCTGCTAGGCGTGATGGGCGCCGTCGCCTCGATGGCGGCGACGATCGGCGTACCCCAAGCGGGCGCGGTCAGAGTGCTGACCGTGACATTCGTCGCAGCGGCCGCCATCTCTCTCGTCGTCCAGTACTCGCAGAACGATGACACCGCCGCGCTGGTTGGATATGTCGCTGGCGGGATCGGCCTTCTGGCGTTGATCGCGACGGGCGCCCTGCTGGATCAGTGGTCCTTGGTGTTCGCGGCCCCCGGCTTGGCGGCCGGGGCCGCGCTGTGGGGCGCGACGACGAACGGGATGCTGCTCGGCCACTGGTACCTCAACCAACCGGGGCTGAAACCGTGGGCACTGTCGCGTCTGACGACGTTCGGACTCATCGCCGCCGCGGCCTCGGCATTGTTCGGCATAGTCGCCGCGGGGCGCTTGGTCGGCGCGCCGACGGAGGGGGCCGCCTTCGGGCTTCCGGGCTTCGGTGACAACCTTGCTCCGGCGTTCTTTGGGATCTGGCTCGCGCTGGTCGCGTTCACCGCCGCGGTGATCTACGCGGCGCGTCGGTGCGTCAAGATCAGATCGATCCAATCGGCGACGGGGCTCTATTACGTCGCGATCCTGACGGTAGGTGTCTCGGAGTTCCTCGTGCGCTACCTCATGGTGAACGCGTCGGCGTGACGATCCGCTTCGGGGTCACGCTGCCGCAATTCACCTCCGATCCCGACAGGTTCGCCGCGGGGGTTCAGAGGGCCGGCGACCTCGGTTTCGATTCCGTGTGGGTCTTCGACCACATCTGGCCTCTGGGAGGCGAGCCAGACCGGCCCATCCTCGAATGCTGGTCCGCCCTCGCGTGGCTCGCCGTACGCACCGATCTACAGATAGGGACCCTGGTGACGCGCTCGTCCCTGCGCCATCCCGCCTTGCTCGGGAAGATGGCCGCGACCCTCGGGGCGATCGCCCCTGGGCGGGTCACGGTCGCCATCGGAAGCGGCGACCACATGAACCGCGGCGAGAACGAGTCGATAGGTGCCCCGTTCTTCAGCGGGATGGAACGCATCCGCCAACTCGTCTCGACGGTCACGGTCGTGCAGCGCTTCCTGAGCCTGCCGGAAGTAACCCTCGCCGACGCGTTCATGGACGTGAAGAGCTTGCCGGCGACGCCGCGGCCTGCGGTGGCGCCGGCCGTCTGGGTGGGAGGGCGTTCGAACGAGATCCTTGAGGTCGCGGGTCGCCTCGCGGATGGTTGGAACGGCTGGGGCGCGAACGTCGACGCCTTCGCGGCCGACGCCGCGAAGGTGCGATCGGTGGCGGGGGAGCGGCGGTTTGAGATCTCGTGGGCGGGCCAGGTCGTCCTCGATGAGCCGTCACCGGACCGCCTCCCGGGCCACGGGAAGCCTGCCGATCGGCTCGCAGGCTCACCCGAGGAGATCGCGGCTGCCCTAGAGAGGGTCGTGGACGCGGGTGCGACGCACCTGATCGCGTCGGTTCCGTCGGTGACACCTGATGATTACGACGCGTTAGCGGCCGTCGCCGCGAGGTTGAAGGCTTAGAACCGCTCAACGTCGTTCCGAACGCATTGAGGATGCGCCGTTTAGTTTTGTCTAATGGCCACCACGGTCTTCCTCGTTCGACACGGCGCAACCGACTGGAACATCTACAAGCGGGCCCAAGGACACGCCGACATCGAACTGAACGCCGAGGGGCATCGCCACGCCGTCTCGGCGGCACAGGAGCTCTCTCATCTGGAGATCCAAGCGGTGTATTCCAGCGACCTGAAGCGAGCGATTGCCACCGCCACTCCGATCGCGGCCGCGCACGGTCTCGAGGTCGAGATCGATCCCGACTTCAAAGAGATCGATCAGGGGGAGTGGGAAGGTTTGACGGTCGAAGAGATCATGGCCCGCTGGCCCGACAGGTGGGGGCCGGCCCGTCATTACAACGAGCGGCCCGGTGGGGAGTCGCCGCAACAGGTGCGCGCACGCGCGCTGGAAGCGGTGAAGCGCGTCATCGAGAAGCATTCGGACGGGTGCCTCGTGATCGTCAGCCACGGAGGCACGATCCGTTGGATCAGCGCCGAGGTGCTCGGCTACGACGATTACCAGTCACGCAGGATCCGAGGCTTGGGGAACGGCGCGATCGTCTCGTTCGAAGCGGCGCTAGACAACGGGGGACTGAAGTTAGCGAACCTGCATCGTCTCGATGGGAACACGACCGATCTCGACGACCCGAACGACTAGCAGGGCTGGCCCTCACTCTCGCCGGCTCTACGTCGAAGGGCTGGCCCGAATCCGGCGGATCCGTAGCCGGGCCCTCTCGACGCAGATCGCTCCTCAACCGAACAGCATCGTGCGATCTGCGGAGAGCGAGCAGGCGAGGCGCCGTTCAGGCGCCCACCGTCGCGTGGCTCCGGCGTGGATCCGCCGAGTGAGGGCTAGCCCTTACCCATCAAGTTCAATGGGGGCGACAGTCAGTTCCATCAGTTCGCCGTTGCGGCAGACGCGCATCGGTACCCGTCGCCCGATCAAGGTCGACACCATGAGACGTTGGAGATCGCCGGCTTCGGCTACCGGCATGCCGTCGAGATCCAGGATGAGGTCTTCATTCCGGATGCCCGCGAGTGCGGCGGGACTTCCTTCCACGACTTCGACGACCTCGATCGCTCTGTCCCTCTGAAGCTCACGCTGGATGCGGGGTGGCAGCGGACGTGTGCCACCCGCAACGCCCAGATAGGAGCGCCGGAAGCGGCCATCCGTCATCAGTGCGCCGATGATCGTGCGGGTCGTCGCGTTGATGGGGACGGCGAGACCTAGACCCACGCCGGCAACGGCAGTGTTGACACCGATGACTTCCGAGCGCGCATTCGCGAGAGCACCACCGGAGTTGCCGGGGTTGAGCGCGGCATCGGTCTGGATGACATTCTCGACAACGCGCATGACGGAACGAGATCTCGTCGGGAACGAGCGACCGAGCGCGCTAACGACGCCCGCGGTGACCGAACCGTCGAACCCCATGGGATTACCGATCGCGACGACGAGCTGACCGACCTTAAGCTCGTCGGCATCGCCGAGGGATGCCGCGACCAGATCGTCGGCGCGCACTCGCACGACCGCGAGGTCGGAGAGTGGGTCGGTGCCGCGTACCTCGAAATCGAACTCGCGCCCGTCGGTGAAGGCCGCGGTGCCTCCACCGATGCCGGCGACCACGTGCGCGGAGGTGATTAGGAACCCGTCGGGAGTGATGACGACGGCGGAGCCGGCGCCCGCGACCTGGCGGCCGTAGCGGGTATCGCGCTTGAGCCGCAGGCTCGCGACGGAACTGCGGAGACGTTCGGCCACCCCCGTCACGACCTGCGAATAGGCGTCCAGGGCGGCAGCTTCAGTGGGTGATTGCATGTAATAATGTAATCACACTTTCGAAGTAAGGAGGAAGCCGTGGCCACCGAGCCCACTGAGGCCGAGATCAAGGAATGGTTCAGCGACCAGATCCCCGAGGACTGGTTCGAGGAGCTGGAGCTTTATGTCGCCCGTGACGAGATCCTCGTGGTCGGACGCCTTCCGGACGTCGATGGCGCCCAGGGTGGCGAGGGGGGTCGCCGGGTCGCGCGGGCGAACCGCATCGCCGAGTTCCGCGAGGAGACGCGGGGTGAACGGGTAGCGATCGCTCGCAACGCCGAGGTCGGGTTCAACCGCAAGGTCTCCTGGGGGGCCCGCTGCGGTGACGTGGGACGCGCCTTCACGAGTCTGAGCGTGCCCGTCATGACACGACTGCGGGCGCGTGAGCGATCGGTATTGGACACCCTCGTGGATGCGGGGGTCGCCCGATCGCGTAGTGACGCTCTCGCGTGGTGCGCGCGCCTGGTGGCGGACAAGCAGAAGGAATGGATCGACGAGCTGCGCGACGCGTTCGCTGAGGTCGAGAAAGTGAGGGCAGCCGGCCCCGTCGTCTAACCGTTTTGTGCTAACTCAGCGCCCTTATAGGGCACTTTCAGCTACACAGAACGGCGTGCAGGTAGCCTCGATGCATGGAGTTCCGGCGCATCGAACGCTTCCCGCCGTACGTCTTCTCGATCGTCAACGATCTGAAGGCCAATGCACGGCGGGCGGGCGAAGACATCATCGATCTCGGTATGGGCAACCCCGACATCCCAACGCCTGAAGCGGTCGTCGACAAGCTGAAGGAAGCCGCCGACAACCCCCGCAATCACCGTTACTCCGCGTCTAAGGGCGTTCCTAAGCTGCGCCGAGCGATCTGCGACCTCTACGAGCGAGCGTGGGACGTCACGCTCGACCCTGATACGGAAGCGATCGCGACGATCGGCGCGAAGGAAGGACTCGCACACCTCGCCTGGGTTCTGCTCGAGCCGGGGGACTCAGTCCTCGTGCCGGAGCCGACGTATCCCATCCACACCTATGCCATGATCCTCGCCGGAGCGAACCTCACCACGGTGCCGCTCGCACTCGAATCGGATTTCTTCACAGATCTCGTGGCCGCCTACGAACGTTCCGAACCGAGACCGCGCGTGGTGCTGTGTTCCTTCCCGCACAACCCAACGACGGCGGTGGTCGGGCTCGAGTTCTTCGAGCAACTCGTCGAATTCGCGAAGGCGCGCGACGTGATGGTGGTGCACGACCTTGCCTACGCCGACCTGGTTTTCGACGCGGAACGAGCTCCGAGTTTCATGCAGGTCCCCGGGGCGAAGGATGTCGGCGTCGAGTTCTTCTCCATGTCGAAGTCGTATTCCATGCCCGGCTGGCGTCTCGCATTCGCGGTTGGCAACCCGGAGATGATCGGTGCGCTCACTAAGCTGAAGAGCTATCTGGATTACGGCGTCTTCCAACCGATCCAGATCGCCGGGATCATCGCCTTGAACGAATGCACCGAGGTCCCCAAGCAGATCCGCGAGATCTATCGCGTGCGACGTGACGTTCTTTGCGAAGGACTCGAACGGATCGGTTGGCCGATCCCGGTACCCCCCGCAACGATGTTCGCCTGGGGCGAGATCCCGGCGGCGTTCGCTCACATGGGCTCGCTGGAGTTCGCGAAGTACCTGGTGTCCGAAGCCAAGGTGGCGGTCTCTCCGGGAGTCGGTTTCGGGAAGGCCGGAGACGGCTTCGTTCGCTTCGCGCTCGTAGAGAACGAGCAGCGCATCCGCCAGGGCTTGAGAGGGATCAGGAAGGCCCTGAGCCAAGGGCCACCCGCTTAGGGCCCAGTTATCGCGCCAGCAAACCGCGCAGGCAGAACTCGACCGCCTCTTGGGCGAGCTCGGGGCGGTCGGCGGTCGTGGTCATGTCGACCTCGAGATAGATCTCGACGAAGTGGAAGATGGCACCGAGGATCCCGTGCGCCATCAACTCGGGGTCACCATGGCGGATCGAGCCCGCCGCCATCCCTTCCTTCAGATGTGAAGCGACGTCGGCGACGACGATCTCCTGGCCTCGTGTGACAAGGCCGACGAATTCCTCGTAACGACTTGCCGTTCGGATGACGCTGAGGAACCCTGGGTTGTGGCGGAAGAACTCGATCGATGCCTTGATGCCCGCTTCGATCCTGGCCACCGGGTCGGCGACGTCGGTGATCGCGGCTTGTTGCGCGCGGCGAAGAGACAGCAGCGATTCCTGCAGCACCTCCGTGAACACCGCTTCTTTGGACGGGAAGTACCAGTAGAAGACGCCTTTGCCGACTCTCAGCGCGTCGCAGATGTCGCCCACCGCCGTACCGTGATAGCCCGCCTCGGCGAATAGTCGGGCGGCTTCCTCGACGAGCTGTTCGCGACGCTGGGTTCCGCGTTTCGTGAGTTTTCGCTTAGTCACGCCTCCACTTTAGTTGCGGTGGGGACCACGTCGGTTGCGGTCCCGTAGGCTCCCCGCACATGGCCGGTGACCGCAAGCGCGTACTGATCCTGGGGGCGGCCGGTCGAGATTTCCACAATTTCAACGTGGTCTATCGGGACGACCCGGCCTACGAAGTGGTCGCGTTCACCGCGACCCAGATCCCGGGGATCGAGGACCGCATCTATCCACCCGAGCTTGCCGGCCCGCACTACCCCGAAGGCATCCCGATCCGGCCGGAGGAGGATCTCGAGGCGTTGGTGGGCGACAAGAAGATCGATGAGGTTGTGTTCGCTTACTCAGACGTCTCCCACCGATTCGTTATGCACATGGGATCGCGCGCTTTGGCTGCGGGAGCCGACTTCCGGCTGCTGGGCCCCCGTTCCACGATGATCGCGGCCCCCCTGCCGGTGGTGGCGGTGTGCGCGGTCCGAACCGGCTCGGGTAAGTCACAGACGACGCGGGCGGTAACACGGACGCTCAAGACGTCGGGAAAGACGGTGGCCGTCGTGCGCCACCCCATGCCCTACGGGCACCTCGTAGATCAGGTGGCGCAGCGGTTCGAAACGTTCGACGATCTCACCGCGCATGACTGCACGATCGAAGAGCGGGAGGAATACGAACCCCACCTCGCCCAGGGATCGATCGTCTATGCGGGCATCGATTACGGCCAGATCCTCGAGATGGCGCAGAAGGACGTCGACATCGTGGTTTGGGATGGCGGGAACAACGACCTGCCCTTCTACGTGCCGGACATCCACATCACCGTCGCGGACCCGTTACGGGTCGGCCACGAGACCAATTACCACCCCGGCGAGACCAACCTCCGGATGGCCGACGTGATCGTCGTCAACAAGATCGACTCTGCAGAACCCGCCGACGTCACTGAACTGAAGAAGACGATCGCGACCGAGAACCCACGGGCGATCGTGATCGATGCCCATTCACCGGTCACCATCCAGGATGGTCAATCGATGGCCGGCAAGAGGGTCCTCGTCGTCGAGGACGGACCTTCTTTGACGCATGGAGAGATGGGCTTCGGCGCGGGTGTCGTTGCGGCGCGGAGGGCGGGAGCGACGCTCGTGGACCCGCGCCCGTGGGCCGCCGGTTCGATCGCGAAGGTCTACGAGAAGTTCCCGCACATGGGTGCGTTGCTGCCGGCGATGGGCTATTCGGCCCAACAGCGGAAGGACCTCGAAGACACGATCAACTCGTCGGACGCCGATGTCGTCCTGATCGCTACCCCGATCGATCTGCGCAAGGTTTGCAACCTGACGAAGCCGGCGATCCGAGCGTCGTACGAGCTCGAAGAGATCTCAACGCCGACCCTGGCAGACGTCCTGAAGGAACGCCTCGAGCTCTAAGCCGGGCCCCGGCATGCGTTCGGTTTTGGCGACGACGAGAGATCTACCGGGTATCGGTTAGGCGCAGGATGTCAAAGCCGCGCGCGTAGTCGATCGCGTAGACGAGTTCGTCGCTTACCCAGTAGGTGGCCGAGGTCACGCCCGCATACGGGAGGAACCAGCCGGTCTCCTTGATCTTGCCGTTGCCGGCGACATCTAGGAACCGGGTGCCGAGGTCGTAGTAGGCGACGACGACGAGCCCTCCGTTATGGAAATCGGGATGCGGGCGGAACCAATGGGTGCTGCACGTGCTCGCGGGGTACCGTCCGTCGGTTGGTGCGCCGGATCCCGGGGTGTACTCGTCGACCAGTTTGAGGATGCCGGCGTCTTCCCAACGCGACGCGTCGAACGTCCAGAAGTTGCGTGTGCCGTCGTCGCACTGCGCTTGAGCGAGGTTGGAGCCACCCTGGGCCATCAGGAACCGGTCCTTTCCCTGGCGCGGCCAGCGCGTGTTGTGCACGTTGGCGCCGGCGGCGAACGCCTCGTCGCGCAGCTTCGGCGGCTCGGCGCTCACAACGAGTCTCGGAGCCAGGGGATCCCGCACGTTCACGAGCATGATCGGGCCCTCGAACGCGCCGACGACTATGTAACCGTTCCGGAACTCGTCGACGTCATGGATGCGGTTCTTGATCCCGAGCTTGTCGTGCCAGTTGCCGACGAGTTCGGCCTTGGCGGGATCGCGTAGGTCCACGATCGACCCGTCGGACCCGTACGAGTAGCGGCAGCCGAGGATGCATGTGGCGGTGTGATCCCCGGCCGTCTCGACGGTCGCGACCTCGACCGGGTTCGATTTGTCCTCGACGTTCCAGACGTGGAGCGCGTCCCCCGGCGCCTCCTCCGAGAAGAGCATGATCTCGCCGTCGGTCGCGACGTCTTCGTTCTCAAACTTGAATCCGAAAGGCACGATCGTTATGAGTTCCGGCTCTTCGGGATACGAGATGTCGTAGAGCGAGAAGCTGCGCCATCCCGTCACGACAAGGTATTTGCCGAAGACGCTTGCGCCGGTCGCGGTGCCGACTTCGAACGGCACGAAGCCGACGTATTCGACGTTGTCGGACGAGTAGCCGCCCTGGCTCGGCCCCGCGCTCGCCGCGCCGGACGCGACCAGCGCTAATGCCACCAGCAGCACCGACAGCTTCCGCATCGCGCCTCCGATCGTTTTCGCCCGCGTGCTGACTACTTCTACCCGGCGGATCGAAACCCCTACCCGGTCAGGTTCACCCGCTCCAGTCGGAGCATGGCGATGATTCCCAGGGCCGGCCCGGGCGCGAGCAGCGCGAAGGCGAGCCACCATCCGTTGGCGGCCTCTACGACCGGAATCAACCAGATGGTCGCCACGGTGAGGGCGAAGCCGATAGCCAATTGCAAAGTGAGCGCGGTTCCGACGTACGCCTGATCGGCAAGCTCGGTAACCAGAGTCGAGAACTGAGCGGAATCGGCGATCACAGTGGCGCCCCACGCCATCCCGATGATGAGGACGAGCCATGTCGGACCGCCGACGAGAGCGCCGATCGTCAGCGCGCAGGCTCCCGACAAGGCCATCGCCACGGCCGTGGTTCGGGGACGGTTCCACCGATCGCCAAGGGCTCCTCCGACGATGCATCCCGCCGTCCCGATACCGATGACGAGGAACGTCGCGAATGCAGCCGTGCGCACGCTTCCTACGACGTCGGCGAAGAACACGTGGAACCACGCCCACATGGCGAAGAGCTCCCACATGTGGCCGAAGTAACCGAGGCTGGCGAGACGAACGCCGCGGTTCGCGAACGTACGGCCGGCCTGACGAGGATCGAAGTCCGCCACCGGGAATGGATAGGGCCCTTCCGTGACGGCGAAGAGCGCGGTGGCGCCGCCGACAAGAGTGAGCAGCGATGTCGCGATGACTACGACGCGCCAGTCGAGCCCGCCGAGGCCGTTGACGAGGTGGGGCGTGGCCGAGCCGAGTGCGATGGCTCCCGACAGGATCCCGAGAGCCAAGCCACGTCCGCGGCGGAACCATGTGGCCATCAACTTGAATGCGGGCGGATAGACCGCCGCGATGAAGAAACCCGTAGCGAACCGCAACGCGATCGCGGGACCGACCGAACCTGCGACGTACAGCCC
>JALZEA010000147.1 GCA_030862265.1 Actinomycetota bacterium
GGTCCTCCCGACGGCGAGAAGGAAACCTTGAGTTCGCGATCCGGGATCGTGAGCGAGCGCGTGACCTGAAGAGCCATTCAGGCCTGGATCTCCGCGACCAGCGCGTCCACGTCGGTGACCGGTAGCCGACAGACGCCGCGCCGGCAGACGTAGGCTGTCGGCCGATCGACGTCCAGCCGCTCTGCGAGGAGTGGCAGTTGCGTGCTCGTCTTGTCGGGGTCGGCGACCACCAGCACCTTGTTGGGGACATAGGACCCGGTCGCCGCGGCGACGAGGGCCTGAGTCGCGGGGGCCAAGTGATTCCCCACCACAACGATCTCCAACGGGCTGCCCGTGTAGTGATCGAGCGCGGCCAACGCATGCCCGAACGCCGTCGGAGACTGCGCGAGCGCACCGCCGATCAGTCGCAGGGCCCCGATCGCGGCCTGCTCGTAGCGCTCCTCGCCGGTGATCGCCGCGAGGCGTTGCAGCTGTAAGGAGAGGACCGAATTCGCGGCCGGCACCGCGTCGTCGATCACGTCTATGGAACGCGTCACGAGTTCGGGGGCATCGCGCCCGGTCGTGAAGAAGCCGCCATCGCGCTCGTCGAGGAACAAGCGCAGCGCTTCGTCGGCAGCCCAGATGGCATCCTGCAGCCACTGTTCGTCCCACGTCGATTCGAATAACGCGAGGCACGCTTCGAGGCTGAACGCGTAGTCCTCGCAGTAACCCAGAAGCTTGACCGCCGTCGTTCCGTCGAGTCGTTGCCCGTAAGAGCGCATCAATCGTCCGTCGATGCGCAGCTCCTGGAGGACGAAGGTCATAGCGGCCGTTGCGGCTTCGATCCAATCGGCTCGTCCCAAGATCGTTCCTGCCTCCGCGAGCGCGGCGGCGGTCAGGGCGTTCCACGCCGTCAGGATCTTCGTGTCGGTGGCCGGCCGGACGCGCTGTGAGCGCGCGGCAAGCAGGGCGGCGCGTGCCCGTTCCACGGCATCGCCTGTGATGCTGGGATCGGCGAGGACCGGGATATTCGCGCCTTCGAAGTTGCCGGCTTCGGTGAATCCCCACCGCTTGATGGCGACCTCGGCGTCCTCGCCCGTCTCCCGGCGCACTTCGTCCCGCGACCAGATGTAGAACTTGCCTTCGACGCCTTCGGAATCGGCGTCGAGACTCGAATAGAAACCGCCGCTCGGGTCGCGCATCTCCTCGAAGAGCCAGGACACGGTCCTCTCGGCGGCATCGCGATGCAGTTCGGAAGCAGTGATCTGCCACGAGCGCGCGTAGGTGCGCAGAAGTTGAGCGTTGTCGTAGAGCATCTTCTCGAAGTGGGGGATCAACCAGTAACGGTCGACCGAGTACCGCGCGAAGCCACCGCGGAGCTGGTCGAACATCCCGCCGGAAGCCATGGCGTCCAGCGTTCTCGTGGCCATGGCGAGAGCGTCGTCGTGACCCCGGTGGTTGAGCCGGAACAAGAGGTCGATCAGCGCCGGCTGCGGGAACTTCGGCGCGCCGCCGAAACCACCCCACTCTTGATCGAAGCTGCCGACAAGGGCGCGCAACGCCGCGGCCAGAGGATCCGACGTGAGCACGTCGGTCGAAGGCTGCATGCGGGCCGCGCCGCCAAGGTGTTCGAGTACTTCCTTACCTTGGAGTGTCACGTCGGACCGCCGCTCGTTCCAGGTAGCGGCGATCGCCGCGAGCACCTTGCGGAACGAAGGCATCCCGTAACGGTCTTCGGGCGGGAAGTACGTACCTCCATAGAACGGAACCCCGTCGGGCGTGAGGAACACCGTCATCGGCCAACCGCCGTGGCGCGTCATCAACTGAACCGCTTCCATGTAGATGGCGTCGAGGTCGGGTCGCTCCTCCCGGTCGACCTTGACCGGCACGAAGTTGTCGTTGATGTAAGCCGCTACATCCGGGTCCTCGAAAGACTCGCGTTCCATGACATGACACCAGTGACACGCGGCGTAGCCGACGGAGAGAAAGATCGGCTTGTCATCTGCCGCGGCGCGGGCGAGCGCTTCGTCGCCCCAGGGATACCAGTCGACGGGGTTGTCCTTGTGTTGAAGGAGATAAGGGCTTGTCTCGTGCGCCAGCCGGTTGGGCATACCGACATCATGCCCGGGGATCGCGCAGCGACTAACCTGCCGTTAGTGGCCGCGCTTGCTTACCTGTTGTTGCCCGTGACCGGAGCGTTCGCGTTCCTGCTGTCCCGCTCACCGCGAACGAGAACGCACGGACTGCAAGCGATCGTTCTCGGAACACTGTGGCCCTTGGCGTTGTACGGCGCGTCCGCGCTGGCGGCCGTGCTGACCCGCGTCGTCGCCGCGGCCGGAGTTCTCGTGTGGCTCGCATTCCTGGTCCTGACCGCGCTCGGGCGCGACCCAAAGCTTCCCTTCCTGGGCGGGCGCTTGTTCGCGCTCAGCGAGGACGGGCCCCGAAGGGGCCCTCCGATTGAGCACCGGACGCGATAGCGGACGGTCGTGTCCTCGGTGGCCGGTTCAGCGCGGAGTGAAGCACATGCGGCAGACCGTGGCGGTCGAACCGTTGATCGCGCCGCAGGACGAACAGCGCCAGCCTTCCCCAACGTCGCTGCCGGAACTCGGCGCCGCGTAACCAGCGGTTGCCGCGGGGGCTTGGGTTGAACCGGCCGCCGCTGCTCCCGCGGCGACCCATTGCCCGGTGCCTTCGTCGTATACGAGGAGATCGCCCCCGCGCTTGAACCACCATCTGCCGTCGCGTTCGAACGGCTGTTCTTCGGGTTCGGTGCCGGTCAAGATGGGAGCCGCGGCTGGAGTGCTCGCAGCCTGAGGGGCAGGTTCGGTCGCTTGCGAGAGTGGGACATAACCCGTAGAGACCTCAGGTCGAGCTGCCGGTTGCGCTGCGGCCGCCGGCTGCGCCGCGCCTTGTGAACCGTAGCCGTAGCCGGCGTCGCTCACCGGCGCCGTGCCGTACGCGGGATAGCTCGCCGTATCACTCGCGGTGTCGGGGTATCCGCCGACCATGTCGGATCGGCTTCCTGACGATCCGAGTGACTTCTTCAATCCGTTTATCGCGGCAAGTAACGCGATCAACACGATGAGGATCACAAGCATCAAGGCAAGTGCGATCGTCTGGAACAGATCGGTACTGATACTGATCATGGCGCCCCTCGTCGACTAGGCGTTCGTTACAGAAGATGAACCAGAGACAACCGTACAATCCCTCTACATCCCCCGTTAGCGAGATGGAAAGAGGTGTTCTGGTGCCCGGTATAGCTCTCGTCGGCTTGCAATGGGGCGACGAGGGCAAGGGGAAGGTCACCGACCTGCTCGCACGGGATACCGACGTCGTCGTCAGATATCAGGGTGGCAACAACGCCGGGCACACCATCGTCGTGGGTGGGGAACGGTACGCGTTGCATCTCGTTCC
>JALZEA010000150.1 GCA_030862265.1 Actinomycetota bacterium
TCTCAAGGCCGAGCGCGCTCTCGAGGACGAGCGCGAGACCGTCGATGGCTAGGACGAGAACGCGGCCGACACCGCGTAAGGCACCGGCCAAGGGCCAGCGGCGACCGGGCTCGAGGAAGAAGCCACCCCCGCCCTGGTATCAGCGCTACAGCTGGCTGCCGTGGGCCGTGGGGCTCGGCGTGCTCGCCATAGTCGTGATCACCCTGCGCGCAGGGCAACCCGATCGTCCCGATCCCGGGGTGGCGGTCGAGAACCCAGTGGTGGGTGCGGATCTCCACTCGCTCGTGGTCGATCCCGAGGACCCCGACAAGCTCTACATCGGCAGCCATTCCGGAGTGTCCGTATCTACCGACGGCGGCAAGACGTGGGAGGTAGTCGAGAGCCTCAACGGCGCCGACGCGATGGGATGGGCGTTCACCGACGACCTGATACTCGTCGGCGGGCATCCCGGGATCAGTGCATCGATCGACGGCGGCGACAGCTTCGAGCAACGAAATGGGGGTCTTCCGTCGACCGACGTCCACGCGCTCGGCGCCGGCGACGAGGTCATCTACGCGGGGCTCGCGGGAGTGGGAACGTTCGCGTCGACTGACGGCGGGGTGACGTGGGAGCCGCGCTCTGAAGAGATCGGCGGCGCCTTCATGGGCCGCATCCACGTCGATCCGAACGACGACGACCACATCCTCGCACCGGACATGCAGGCCGGCGCGGTCGAAAGCACCGACGGGGGCCGGAAGTGGAAAGCGCTCGGCGGCGTCCAAGGCGCGATGTGGGTCAGCTGGGATCCCAATGACACCGACCACATCGTGGTGACCACGCAAGGTTCGGCCGCCGAGAGTACCGACGGCGGCAAGAGCTGGGAGGCGTTCGAGATTCCCGAAGGCGCGTCCATCGTCGAGTTCAGCCCCCACGATCCCGAGATCTTGTACGCGGCTGTGCTAGAGAACCCCAACGCACGGGTGTTCATAAGCCGCGACGGTGACGGGGGATGGGAGCAGCTGTGACCGCCGAAGTTCGATTAGGGGGCCGAGTGTCCTTAACCTGGCGCCATCGAGACGAGTGGGCCTGGCTGACGGCGGCTGCCGTCTTATCGGTGGTGGCAGCCGCTGCCTTGGGTGTCTTCGGATTGCCCAGCTTGAGTTTTCATTCGCCGTTGCACTACGCCGGCATCATGGATCCGCTGTGCGGCATGACGAGGGCGGTCCGCTTGCTTGCGCTCGGCCGGTTCGCTGACGCGTGGGCATTCAATCCCGCGAGCTTTGCCCTGTTGATTGCGGTTGGCGCCTTGCTCGTGCGAGCGTTGGCTGGAGCCGTGACCCACAGGTGGGCCCACGTAGAGGTGAAGGCAAAGCCTCAGTTGGCGCTCGCCCTGACCGTGCTTACCGCCGTCCTGTGGGTGAATCAGCAATCGCATGCATCACTTCTCATGAGTTGAGAGGGGACGAAGATGGACGAACTCGAGAGACGTCCTCTGGAGGAAAGACTCGCGGAATTGTTCCGCTCCATCGTCGGACTCGAACAAGAGTTCACGGCTCGGGAGCTGGCGGAGAAAGCCGGCATGGATCTGGATTTGGGGCTCACCATTTGGCGGGCTTTCGGAATGCCCGAACCGGATCTTGACGCGTCTGCTTTCGATGCCACCGATGTCGAGTCAATGCGCGGAATACAAGCGACGATGGATCTGGGAGTGCCAAGAGAGGACGTCATCGCCATTGCAAGGGTCTTCGGTCAAGTGTTCTCTCGACTCGCGGAGGTAGAGCAGCGCATGTACAACCGCCAGTTCATTGAACCGATGGTGCGTGACGGAGTTGGGGTCGAAGAGATCGCGGAGCAGCTGCGTCCGATTTCGACGGTGATGCTTCCGCTTGTGGAGCAGATGATTGTGAATGCTCACAGGCATGCAATGGACACGGCGATCCGGCAAGTGATCGTCAGTACCACAGGGTCGACGACGGAGGCGCAATCCGTGTGCATGGTCGATCTGGTTGATTACTCGGGTCTCTCTTCTCGTATCGATGCCAATGAGCTGTCAGAAGTGGTGGCGCGATTCGAGGGCATTGCCGTCGAGCAGTGCGCGCAGGCCGGGGTTCGGCTGGTCAAGATGATTGGAGATGCGGCCTTCTTCGTTAGTCCGAATCCCCAAACGATCTTGGCCACGGCGAGCGCTGTTGTTGAGACGGTGGAGGGTGACGGCTTGCTGCCCCAAGCTCGGGCTGGCTTGGACTACGGACAAGTCCTGCCCATGCAAGGCGACTACTTCGGTCATCCCGTTAATGTGGCCGCCCGCTTGGTTTCGATCGCCGAGCCGGCGACGATCCTTTCTTCGCGCGCGTTCAGTGACGTATTGCCTGCTGACACCGTCGTGAACGAGTCACAGGGGATGCGGGAACTCAAAGGCGTAGGGACGGTTGAGGTCTTTCGGCTCCAAACTCGCTGAGACGATGTCGGAGCGAGGTCTAAGGGCCGAGCGCCCTTAGCCGGGAACCAGTAGAGCAGCGCGCAGAGCATCCAGCATGGGCTCGGCCACCACTCCGGCGGCAATCACCGCGCTGGCGAGAGCGTACGTCGCGGCCGCGGCCCAGCGCCCGAGCACTGGAACGGGCGCGGGCACATCCTCGAAGTAGGCGGGTGCCATCACCCGGGCGTAATAGAAGATCGACACCACGGTGTTGATCGCCGCGACGACCGCCAGCCACTCGTAGTTGGCTTCGATCGCCGCGGTGAAGAGCGCGAGCTTGGCCCCGAAACCCACGAGGGGCGGGATCCCGATCAGAGATAGAAACGCGATGACAAGCGATATCGCCAGCAGGGGATGAGCGCGTGCCAGGCCGGCATAGGAGACCCGATCGGTGCGCCCTCTGAGTTCCACGACGACGCCGAACGCGGCGATGTTGGCGAGCACGTAGGCGAGAAGGAAATACACGAGAGAGGGGATGGCGAGATCGCTGCGCCCGAGCGCGGCCAACGCCATGAGCGCGTAACCCGTTTGCGACACCGCCGACCACCCCAGCAGGCGGCGGACGTCGTCCTGCCACAGGGCGGCGAGGTTTCCCAACGTCATCGTTGCCGCGGCGAGGAGCGCGACGAGGGGACGCCACCCGATCGTGTCGGGGAGGATGCTCACGAGGCGCGCGAGCGCGACGAGACCTCCGACCTTGGGAACGGTGGTGACAAAGGCCGCGACGGGAGCGGGGGCCCCCTGAGCAACGTCGGGCATCCACGCGTGCGCGGGAACCGATCCCATCTTGAACGCCAGCGCCGCGACGATCAGCGCTGTCCCAGCCACCAGGGCCGCCGCGCTGTCGGGCAGGCGCTCTTGCAGACCCGACAGCGTGGTCGTGCCGGCGAGCCCGAACAACAGGGCCACGCCGAGCAACATCGCCGAGCTCATGAGCGCGGCGATGAGGAAATACTTGATGGCGGCCTCCGACGCGAGCTTGGAGCGGCGGTGATAGGCGATCAGGACGTAGCTCGTCGCTGACGACAGCACGATTGCCATCACGATCTCCATGAGATCGGTCGCACCGGCAAGCAGCGCCGCTCCCAGCGAAGAGAACAGCAGCAGCGTGTAGTACTCGCCGTGGCGAGGGTCGCGCGTGAACCACGGTATCGACAACGCGATCACGGCGATTGTCGCAGCGAGGATAATCAGCTTGGCCCACACGGCGACGTCGTCGGTGGAATAGGTGTCGAAGAACGTCTGGCCTTGAGCCGATCCCAGCATCGTGACGGTCGCGACGCCGGCGGCCACGGATGTCCCAAGCGCCAGCAGAGCCGCGCCGACCTGCGCCCGGCGCGGCGCGAGCAGGGCGAACAACAGGATCGCAACCCCTCCTCCGAGCAGGATCAGCTCGGGGATGACGTCGCGAAGCGACGCGATCATCTCCCGTGTCATCTCTTGCTGGGTCATGGCTCGGCAAACGCAGACGCGGCGGTGTCGATGACGTCGAGGAGCCAGAAGGGCACGACCCCGATCACCACGACCATGACCAACAGGCTGCCCAGCGATACCGTCTCGACCGGGGACAAGTCCCGCCACCCGCGCCACCGATCCGGGAGCGTGCCGAGAAAGATCTTTTGGAGCATGCGCAAGAACAGGGCCGCGGTGACGACGATCCCGACGAGGCCGATCGCGGCGAGCCACGGCTGGATCGACAGCGTCCCGGCGAATACCTGGAACTCGGCGACGAAGCCGGCGAGTCCGGGAAGCCCGAGGCTGGCGAAGGCGGCGACGACGGTGGTCCCGGTGAGCGCAGGAGCGCGTCCCGCGAGCCCACCGAACTCATCGATCTCGTAGGTGCCAGCCCGCATGAGCACCGAGCCCGAGATGAGGAACAGTGCTCCGGTGATGAGCCCGTGGGCGACCATCTCGACCACCGCCCCGGTAAGCGCGACCGCCTGAGCGCGCTCCTCACCCGCGACCGCCCACCCCGCGGCGGCGAGTCCCAAGATGACGTAGCCCATGTGGTTGACGCTCGTGTACGCGATCAGTCGCTTGAGGTTGGTCTGCGCGAGCGCCACGAGCGCGCCGTAGAGGATCGAGACGACTGCGAGGATTCCGAGCGCGGGGGAAAAACGCTCGAAGGTTCCCGGCATCATCTGCATGAGGAAACGAAAGAACCCGTAGGTGCCCATCTTCAGCAGCACTCCGGCGAGGATCGCCGAGGCGGGCGCGGGCGCGTCGACGTGCGCGGGCGGAAGCCACGTGTGGAACGGCACCGTCGGGGTCTTGATCGCGAACCCCAGGAACATCCCGAGAAACACGAGGGTCGAGTACAGGCCGCCGGCGGGAAGGACGCCCTGCTCGATGATGGTCGGGATGTCGAAGGTGCGGGGATCGGTCTGAAGGTAGATCCCGATGATGCCCAGCAGCAGCGCCAGTGAGCCCGCAAGCGTGTAGAGGAAAAACTTGAGTGCGCTGCGCTGAGCGTCGTCGTGGCCCCACGCGCCGATGAGAAAGAACATTCCGACGAGGCCAAGGTCCCAGAAGACGTAGAACAAGAACATGTCGAGAGCGAGGAACACTCCGAGCGAGGCGCTCTCGAGAAACAGCATCAGCGCGAGGTAGCGAGGGGCGCGCCCGCGAAAGTCGACCGGATAGGCGATTGACGCCACGAACAACAGCGCGGTCATGGCCGCGAGCGGAAGAGATACCCCGTCGATCCCGACCTTGTAGCCGACCCCGAGCGTGGGGATCCAGCGCGCCGACTCGACAAGCTCGAAGCCGCCGCTGCCGTCGAAGCGAAGCCACGCCACAATGACCAAAACCAGTGGGATCGCGCTTACGCTCGTGGCCGCGATACGGAGCGTGGTGATGCGCCGTGAGTCGTTGTCATCGGTGCTCGGGAGCAGCGCGAATACAAGTGCCGCCACGAGCGGGACAAAGATCGTCGCCGTCAGCAAACCTCCACTCTCCTTGTCAGAGTTCTCATGAGGCTCCCAATGCAAGGACGGCCGCGGCGGCGATAAGCCCGATCGCCACGATCACGTAGTAGTGATGGGTTAACCCGGTCTGTAGCCTCCGCAGCAACTCCCCACCCCATCCCAGGGAGCGGGCCACTCCCTCGACGGCGCGATCGACACCGCTATCGTCGGCGACCCGCGTTCCAGTGGCCAGGAACAGCGTGCCGCTGCCGACGCCGTTCACGAGCGCGTCAAGCGACAGCTCGGACCGGCGTCGCAACAAGCTCGAAAAGGCGTCGGCGATCCGCGTGCTCGCGCGGACCCCCGCGTCGATCACGCGGTCATCGAAGGCAGCCAGAGCACGCGCCATGCCCAGAACCGGATCGACCATGACCCTCCGAGATGCGGTCGCGATTCCGAACCACTCGGCCGCAATCTTGGACATCGTCGGCGCCAAGAATCCCTCTACGAGCAGGGCTCGTCGCCGAAGCGCAACGACGAGGCCCGCCGCGATCACCAGCGCGGCGAGCCCGAGGGCCAGCTCGGGCACCCGCGTCGGGACGACCTCTCCGGGTAGCAACCGCCCCGTGCTTTCGCTCGCCGCCGGGATCCATAGGACTCCGAGTCCCACGGACAGCGCGGCGAGGAAACCGACGGGTGTTTTCACTTGGGTGGGAACGGCGGCCTTG
Organism: Actinomycetota bacterium; assembly: GCA_030862265.1. Classification (GTDB taxonomy): domain Bacteria; phylum Actinomycetota; class CADDZG01; order CADDZG01; family WHSQ01; genus JALZEA01. The sequence goes on from JALZEA010000150.1 coordinate 6,093, forward strand.
GGTGTGGCGGAGCCGGGGCCGAAGGCAAGGACCCAGTAGCGGAGGGCATAGAAGGCACCGAGGAGCGCAGCCGCGAGCACCGCCACTCCGAGCAGCGGAGAGAACTCGAACGCGGCGCCTACGATCTGTTCCTTGGACCACGCGCCGCCCAACGGCGGAAGAGCGGCGAGCGCGAGTCCGCCTATCGCGGCGATCGCGGCGATCGTTGGCAGGCGCCCCCCGAGCCGCATGTCGTCGAGATCGTCGGAGCCGGAGACGTGCATCGCGGTGCCTGCGGTGAGGAAGAGCAGCGACTTGAACGCGGCGTGGGTGACGAGCTGAGCCGCCGCCGCCACGATCGAGCCCGCCCCGATGGCGACGAACATCAATCCGTACTGGGCGGTGGTCGACGCCGCGAGCAGGCGCTTGGGATGGCGATGGACCGCGGCGACGATCCCTCCCGCGAGCGCGCTCGTCAGACCGATCGCGATCACCACGGGCGAAAACCACGTCACCGAGTCGAGCTGCGAGCCCAATCGCACCAACAGATAGGCGCCGGCGGCGACCATGGTCGAGGAGTGCAGCAGGGCCGAGACCGGCGTAGGACCTGCCATCGCGGAGAACAGCCACGGCGAGAATGGGACCTGCGCCGATTTGGCGGCCGCGGCCACCACGATGCCGGCCGCCACGATCTGAAGCCGCGGGGAATCCGCTTGTGCGATATCGGAGAATCCGAACGACCCGGTTGCGGCGAACGCGATTCCGGCCGAGATGTAGAGCCCGAGGTCGCCGAGGCGCGTGGTGATAAACGCATGCGCGGCCTTCTGTGCGTTTGGCACCTCATTCCATTCGTGGGCGATCAGGACCCAGGACAACGCACCCACGAGCTCCCACCCGATGAGCAAGGTGAGAAGGTCGTTGGCCGCAACTAGCAGCTCCATCGCTCCTACGAACACCGTGAGGAGCGCGATCAACCTGACGCGACCGGTGGTTTCGGTGGCTGCGGCGTAGAGCACGATCGGCAGCGCGATCACGGGAACGAGCACGACCATGACGCGCGAGAAACCGGCGGCTGCCAGCGTTAGCTCGAGCCTCGGCCCCCACGACACTATCGATGAGGCTTCGGTCGCCGCGGCCCAAATGCCTACCGCCATCACTGCTGCAATCGTGCCCGCCGCGATGACCGTGGCGCGGCGCGGCGCGAGGGCTGCGAGGAGCGCGCCTGCAGACGGCACAGCAACCAATAGCCACAGGGTCATGACTTGAGCCTCTTGAGCTTCTCGGTGATGTCGGCCTTGCGCGCTCGGTAGACGTTGACGATCAGCGCGAAGCCGAGCGCCATCTCGATGGCCATCACGGTCATGAAGACGATCGCGAGCATCTGACCCTTGGGGCTCCCGGCCGCGGACGCGGCCCACACCGCGACCGCAGCAAGGATGGCGGAATTGATCATGAGCTCGAGGCCCATCATCAGCATCACAAAGGATTGCTGGCTCAGCGCGCCGTAGAGCCCGATCCCGAAGATCGCGGCCGCAACGATCAAGAGCGAATCGAGATTCATCCCGCCTGCCCCCCGTGGCCGTGGTGCTCGTGCTCGTCTTCATCGGGCTGCTGCGCAGGGGCGGCGAGCGCCTCCTCGTCGGGCTGAAGCGACGGCTCGATCGAGTCGTGCTCGGCGTCGCCGTAGCGCCCCCGCCGGCTCGCCACCGCGACCGCTCCTATCATCGTGGCGAGCAGCGCCACTCCCGCGGTCTCGAAAACGAGCATCGATTCGCCGAGTAGCTCGACGCCGAGCTCCTCGGTTGCACGTGCGGTCTGTGTTGCGGGTGCATCGGGGAAATCCGTGACGAGGACGGCTGCGGACAGGACGAGAAACGCCGAGATCCCCGCCGCTATGGCAGTTCTGTGTTGGTGCACCATGAGCATCGGGTTGAGGCCGGCGGGGTTCATCATGAACATGACCATGACGAAGGCCATGATCGTCATCTCGCCGGCCATCATCAGCATCAGCACGAGCCCGAGGAACTCCGCGCCAAGAAGAACGAGGATCGCTCCGACCCCCACGAACGACGCCAGCAGCCAGTAGGCGGCGCGCACCATCGAGTCGGTGCGGAACACCAGGTAGGCGGCGACGATCGCCCCGACGGCGAAGATCAAGAACAAGACATCGACCGTCGCAGTCGTGGTCATAGGAGCAGCGCCCCGGCGAAGAAGATGTTGACGAGAGACAGCGGAAGCAGCACCACCCATGCGAACACGACGAATCGTTCGATGCGGATACGCGCGAACGTATGGCTCGCACTCACTAGGACAGCGAGCAGCAACAGGGTCTTGAGCATGACCCACAGCCATCCCGGGAGCAGGGGACCGTGCCAGCCGCCGAGGAAGGCAGAGGCTCCCATCGCCGCGACCATCACGAGCAGAGCGGCGCGCGCGCCGCGCCACGCGAGGCGGTGTGGACCGGTGACCTCGACCGAGGTGCCTCCTGCGAGGTCGGCGGCATCCGGAAAGTCGAGCGGCAACGAGAAAGTCACCGCCGCGGAGATCACGAGGAAGATCGGCAGCCCCAGGGGCTGGCGCACTACGTTCCACACCGATTCCTGGGCGTCGACGATGGCTCCGATCGCGAGCGACTCCGCCGGCAGCGCGGGGGCGAGAAGGACCAGCAAGAACGGGATCTGGTAGGCGAACGCCTGCGCGATGAAGCGATAGCCGCCGATCAACGGCAGCGTGGAGTTGGCCGACCAGCCGTGGAGATAGACCGACACCATCACGAAGGCCACGGCAGCGGAGTACAGGACGAAGCCGGCGGCGGGATCGGCCACGGAGGTGTCCGGTCCGACGGGGATCACGGCGAGACCGACGGCCGCGAGTCCCGCGAGGAGCGCGGGGGCGAGCGCCCATGCCTGTGCGTCGGGCCGCTCGGTTCTTGTCCGTCGTTGCGTGAGCAACAGCGCGGCGGCCGCGAGGGGAGCGGACAAAATCTGACCGACGTGCAGCGAGCGCCGCGCCACCAGAGCTCTCGCCATCCGGTCGAACACCGCCACGACGTACGCCCCGATGACGACAACCCCAATCGTCATCAGCGCCGCTAGAGGAGGCGACAGATACGGCCTCACGATGCCGCGCTCCTGAGGCTGAGAGTGTTTGCTTCGGCCATGTCTAAGTCGAGGCTCACGATCGTCGTGACCGCGTCGCCCCACTCCATCCCAGCAATCAGCGAGGCAACGAGTCGGGCTGTCGCGCGCGACGGTCGGTCCTGGTCGGTCAGTGCTCCGCGCGGCGACTCGATCGCTCCCTCGCCGCCCACGTTCTCATCTCCGGCGCGCGCGGCGAGCTCTAGCGCTTGCGCCGCTTCAAGCAGGCGCTGGATCCAGCGGGCCGCCGCGTCACCGTCCGCTTGCATCACAGGCTCGAAGCCGAGACGCCGGTACACGTCTTCATCGGCTCGCAGATCGACGGTAAGACCCGACGCGCGCGCCACTGGCCCGGTGATTTCGTGCAACAGGTCCCCCTCAATGATCCCGACGGCACGCGTGTTCCAACCGAGAAAGCCGCGGCGCCGCAGCGAACGCTCGAGCGACCGGACGTCATCGCCGTCTCCCGGAGCGATCCGGCGGGCAAAGCGCAGGATCCGTTCCGACAGCGATGCGGCACCGGCGACCGCGACCGCGTCGGAGAGCCACTCCAGGTGACTTTGGGCGCGGGCAACTTCAAGCTCGCGTATTGGTATCGGTGATCGCAGGGCGCGATTGAAGATCGACCCGGTGAGCGCCGACGCATCGGCGAAGTTCTCGACGGTTGCTTCTTGGATCACGTCGCCGTGAAGCTTTAGATCGAGCGCGAGCCCCACGGGAAACGGCGCGAACAATGGACCAACACGGACGGGAAGAAAGTCGAGCTTGAGCCCGTCGCGGTCGTCCGCCCGCTCCGGCATCGGACGTCCATAGGGGACGCCGGCCGTCATCGCCTTACCGCCCTGACCGTAGGGACCGATGCCTCGCCATGGGGCTGGCTCGACGTCGGGAAGCAGGGGCTCTTCACCTTCCCGATCACCGCGCAAGAGCTCTTCGTGAGTCCGCTTCAGCGCGGGGACGGGATCGGTGTCTTCCACCACGATGGCATCGGGGAAGCTCGTGCTCACCAGTGGCGCCTGACTTTCAAGTCGCCACCACAGCGTCGCGCGCGGCGGCGATAGGGCATCGTGCGCCACCAGCGCCGGGGCCACGAAGCCTGGGTCGAGCTCGCCCACGATCAGCAGAAGGTTGGCACCATGAGGTGATGCCGCGAGCCGGATCCCTTGGGAAGAACGCAACAGGCGCGCATCATGCGCGAAGCGAGAGCCGGTGACGCAGAAGACCCGCGCCTCCGCCCGGCGCGCCAGGGAGCGGAGTAGATGGGTCATGCCCAATCGAAGGCTCCCTCTCGCCACGTGTAGAGGATCCCGAGGAGCAGGACGAGGATGAACCACCCCATCTCGACGAACGCGATCGCGCCCTCGCGCGCGAACACGACTGCCCACGGGTACATGTAGACCATCTCCATGTCGAATGCGAGGAACACGAAGGCCATCACGTAGAAACGAGCGTGGTAGCGGCTCCACGCGTGGACACGCGGTGGATAGCCGCCGGCGTAGGGGAGCCGCTCCGATGCAGTCGCGTCGGCGACATCACCGAGTACTCGCAGCGCCAGAGCTAAACCAAGCGTTGCAACGAAGACAGCGAGCGCCGCTCCTAGGGGACCGAGCACCGCGGGCTAGACGTAGCTATCCGGATCGTCGGTGAAGGAATCGGCACAGTCCTGACTGCAGAAGTAGTAGGTCTGTCCCTCGTGTTCGATGGTGGCGGCGGCGTCGCTGGGGTCGACCTCCATACCGCACACGGGATCCTTAGCCATGCTTCCTCCCTGCGCTCGGTTGCACAGTCCGATTTGTCCACCGTACCCCCGTGGGGTATTCTGTGCAAACGAGCCCGGTACAGGAGGTGTGTGATGAGGGGCTATTACCCCAAAAAGGATGACGTGCTCTCACGGCTCAAGCGGGTTGAGGGCCAGGTCCGTGGCCCGCAGCGGATGGTCGACGAGGATCAGTACTGCATCGACATCCTCACGCAGATCTCGGCGGCGTCCAACGCGCTCAAGAAAGTCGCCGTGGGACTGCTCGAGGATCACATGCGCCACTGCATCGCTAAGGGGACCGAAAAAGATCGCGACATGATCGCGGAAGCGGCGGCGGCCGTGGACCGACTGGTGAAGGCCTAGTTCGAGATCGCCATCGTCGATCGAATCGCCGCGGGGGCAACGATCGCGCCGAGGACGACTACCTGAGAGCACGATCGTGACGGGGCTATGAACAAGGGCCCCATGACCCAAATATGACCCGCCAGGATGCAAAACATGGACATGTTGCAGGTCCTTACATGTCGGTATGTGAAAGCCGAAAGTTAGGTCTGACGTGGAGGAACCGTTCGAATCTGCAGGTCAGGAATACTTTTTCAAATCGCTAGAGCGTCAATCTCATAATCCGTTGGTCGCTGGTTCGAGTCCAGCCGGCCCCACGATGTGAAGTTGCTGGTCAGCCGCCTTTATTTTGCGGCATCGCGATTGTCTAACCTCAGCGCGTCGGGGGGCTCGAACTCGCCCGGGCTGGTGCCCGGAGGCGTGCTCGGCGGGTCGTCGAAGATTCGGCTCACGCGGCGTTGATCCGCGATTGCAGTTTGCCGTTCTGATTGAAGATCGGGTCGCCCGGACACGGCTTCGTTGTGACCTCACGATGACCCTTCAGATCGACGGTCGCCCGCATGGCGCCGTTTTTTCGCCCGATCCGTCCGACGGACACGATCCCGTCAAGAATCCCCTGTGTCACGGGTTCGCCGGCGCACGGAATGCAGGCCGCGATCGCATAGGTCGTGGAATTGAAACCCTCGGTGTGGGCGCCAGACTTGTCCCAACCGCGCCCCTCCCAGACCCGCCCCGAGGGGAAGACCACGAACGAATAGGAGATATCGAGAAACCCTCGGCTGAATGCGACGTTCTGAATCTGCTTCATGCGCGCCGCCTCTTCGTCCATCGACGCGGTGGGACTGACCGCGCTACCTTCCGTGCAGTGGTCGAAGAAGATCGAGGTCGGTTCGGCTACCCCGCCGATCGACCCTCGCGGTGATGCCGGATTCCACCGAGCCCGGGGGATGATCTGCAGGTTCTTCGCTGCCTGACGACGCCGGCGAGTCCGACTCAGCGCCCGCAGTGGAGCAAGACGCCGAAGTATCCGCTTCCCGGCCTTACCGTCCGGGTCGATACCGTGCATCGCCTCCCACTGGGCGACCGCTTCTTCGGTCTTCTCCCCGAGGTCGCCGTCGATCGGGCCCGGGTCGATCTTGACCCCGATCGCTTCACCGTTGTCGTCACGGACGATCTTCCAGTCGCCCCCTTCTCGCTTGACCCTGACCCCCTCGCGGCCTTTGATCCGACGTTGCAGCAACCGGACCCGAAGTCCTTTATCGCCGCGTTGCAAAAACCTGTCAGGCACGACTACCTCTCTTTCTGTTCATCGCGTTCAGCCGGCACTTGATCTCGGCGTGACGAGACCGCCATCGCCCGACGTCGAAACCGACTGCATCGCTCTGACACGGCCCAGCAAGCCAACCGATCCAATTGGCATCATCGCCTGCATACGCCTCGTCGTTCTTTCTTGGTGGGTAGGGCATCCCCGCTATCGGTTATCTGGCAGTTGCTTCCAGGCCCGGGAGCCGACGACCGGCTACGCTGCTGGCCATCCTCACGTCATCCTCCCTGTTCGTCCCACTCCTTCAGTCAACCGAGTCTCGATCTGTTGGCGCAATTCTGACGAGGTGCTGGCAGGATCCTGACTTGACGCCACTGAGGCGTAACTCTCCACACTCGAAGCTCACGCCTCACCCGGACTGAAGATAGGGATTCCAGCTCGTCAAGGTGCGTAGGCCCCAGTGGGCGTCAGTGACCGCTTATGGAGAAATGGTTTGGATCAGTGGTTGGCATGTCGTTTCGCAGAGGGGACCCGATGCGCCGCTGGATCGACGCGAACTCCGCCGCGGACTCGGGTGAGACATCGATCGCACCAGCGGGATGGATAAGCCCAGAGTGATTGCTGTTCTTGCCGGCACACCGTCCCGGGCAACTCGGCTGACCGCACATATCGAGACATAGGCTCTCTGAGAACTGCGGTGAGCGAAAGCCGCTGATCAGTTGCCCATCCCAACCGCTTGCTCGAGACTTCTTAAGGAACTTCACCATCCAGCTCGCGACCTGGTCCTCCTCGAAGATCGCCACGCCTCGTGCCTTCCTCTTGCGGGGACGATGGTTGTGGGTGAAGCGCAGCTTCTTGGCGATTGCTTTGCGCTCTTCGGCGCGCTTTTTCATTTCCTCGCTCGGGTCGCGTTGCCGCACCAAGATTGCGAAGGCATGGGCGGTGATCGTTCCGTCTCTGATGTTGTCGAGTTCCCCTCCGCGGTGGAACCCCATCAGCCATCCGGCGAACCGAGCCCCCTTCTGGGTCTCGTCCCCGAAGATCTCATCGGCATCAATGGTGCGCCACGGAAACTTCCGGGCTCTGAGCGTCCGGTTGACCCCCATCTGAAGCTCCTTTACAGCAGGCCCCCGATCACCAATATGCAGCGTGGTTGCCATAGCCCAGCTCCCTTCGAGAATGGCTTCTAGCAATTAGAGTCTGACACCACGGCTAAAGAAATGACAAGGGCCTCTGGAGTTTCATCCTGAGTACCTCCGCGCCTTGCCGGGCGACCAGCAGCACGTCTTGAGTGAGTTCTATTTCGCTGGTCGGGAAGTGGATGTAGATGACGTGGTCGCTTACCGGCACGAACTTGCTCGCACCAAGCCGAACTCATGGGCCAGGTGGATAAGGCTTGGCGTGCCTATGTAAAAGGCAGCCAAGCTTTCGTGATTGGTTCATCGTGGAGGTCCGATTTCCGGACTTCCTCGATGCATTCTGGAGTTAACTGGCTTACGGCGGGTATTCCACGCTGCGAGCGAACGGAATGGCGATTTTGGCTCATTTACTCTGGTAAATGGCCCGAAGCTCCTCGCGAAAGGCCCGGTTCGAGACTCGTCCAGCCAGCACCACGAAGCCAAAATCGCAGGCCAGAGCCGTTTTTGGGACCGCGATCGAACTCGCGACAACCCCTCGAAAACGGGGACAGTCAGCACAGAGTCAGCATGATGGACCGAGGGTCGACCGAACACAGTCAGCATGAGCGGCGGATTTCAGGGCGATACGTGTAAATCGCGCAGATTCGAACCCTGGGCAGAGCACTCAGTGCATCTGTGCAGGGGCGACCTGGCGTTTCGCGTCGCGCTTGATCATCGCTGCAAGCTTTGAGATTCGGAAATCGCCTTGGGCCCGCTGAATTGAAGATCATCAGCGGACCAGGGAGCGGACCAGGGAGCGGACCAGGGAGCGGACCAAAGGCGGACCAAAGGCGGACCAAAGGCGGACCAGGGAGCGGACCAAAGGCGTGCGGGCACGGGAACACGCCTGAGCTGGTGTACCCACACTGCGGCGGCGCGTGCACGCGGCGGGCATTCTTGCACGAGACGCCCGTCCGCAGTGGTGTCACGCGATTTCTGTGATGCGGAAATAGCGCCTCGGCCGCAATGGTTGGCAAAACCAAGGGTTGACAAGAAACTGACTGGAACGGCGGGAGCCTCGAGCAACCACTGAAAGGGGTCACCAAATGAAAATCGTAGTTATCGGCGGAAGCGGGCTAATCGGTTCCAAGCTCGTGGACAAGCTTCGCGAGCACGGCCACCAAGCGGTGCCGGCGTCACCAGACTCGGGTGTCAATACACTCACCGGCGAGGGGTTGGCCGAAACCATCGAGGGAGCCGCAGTGGTCGTCGACGTGTCGAACTCCCCGTCGTTCGAGGACGCGGCAGTGCTGAACTTCTTCAAAACATCAACCCGCAATGTCCTTGACGCCGAGGCGGCAGCAGGCGTGGGCCATCATGTCGCGTTGTCGGTCGTGGGCACCGAACGCCTCGCCGAAAGCGGTTATTTCCGTGCCAAGATCGCCCAGGAGAAGTTGATCAAAGAATCATCGATCCCCTACTCGATCGTCCACGCGACGCAGTTCTTCGAGTTCGTCAGGAGCATCGCTGACGCCACAACCGATGGCAACACGGTGCGTTTGGCGCCTGTTCGAATCCAACCCATGGCGGCTGAGGATGTCGCGAGTGCGGTTGGCAGGATCTCTGTGGGATCGCCGGTGAACGGCATCATTGAAGTGGCGGGGCCACAGCAGTTTCGTCTCGACGAACTCATCCGCCACGCGCTCAGCGACCGCCACGATCCACGTGAAGTGATAACCGATCCGAACGCGCGCTACTTTGGCGCAAGACTGGACGAGCGCACACTCGTGCCCGGCGACGACGCCAGCATTGCTGAGACCCGCTTCGAAGACTGGCTCCGCCATTCTCTGGTCTCGAAGCTGTAGCCGTCTGTCCGG
>JALZEA010000161.1 GCA_030862265.1 Actinomycetota bacterium
TCGGAATTGACGTAGTCCATGAAGACCTCGGCGCCATCAGTGCCGGGAGCGACGCGGATCAAGCCATCGGCACCGATGCCGAAACGGCGGTCGCACATCCTCGCCACCTGTCCCGGGCTCAAAGTCAGCTGGTTATCGGGATCGGCGACCAGGATGAAGTCGTTGCCGACGCCCTGCCACTTCTCGAAATCCATGCATCTACGGTAACGGACAGGGTCTACCAGGCCTTGCCATCTCTATATTCACGCGATGGCGATCGGCCCCCTACGTCGCAATCGCGACTTCCGCGTGCTGTGGATCAGCCAAGCGATGTCGACCCTTGGAAGCCGGGTGACCTCGATCGCGCTTCCCCTGCTAGTGCTGGGCATCACGGGCTCGCCGGCCCGAGCGGGTCTCATCGGCTTCGCTCAGACGTTGCCCTTCCTCGTCTTTTTCTTGCCGGGCGGTGCGCTGGTGGACCGCTTGGACCGGAAGCGCTTGATGCTGGCCTCGGATGCCGCCCGAGCAATCGCCTTCACGACTCTCGTTGTTGCGCTCGCGTGGGGCGAACCGCACCTCCTTCACATCGCCGCGGTCGCGCTGACTGAAGGTACTTTCTTCGTTCTCTTCGACCTCTCGGAGATGGCCGCCGTGCCGCACATCGTGCCCGCGCACCAGCTACCTACTGCCATCGCGCAGAACCAAGCGCGCTTGCAAGGAGCCGACCTTGCTGGTCAACCCCTCGGAGGCGTCCTCTATGAGTTCGGCCGGATCTGGCCCTTCCTGTTCGACACCGTGTCCTACGTGCTCTCGTTCGCGCTGGTTGCCACCGTTCGACCACGGCTGCAGGACGAGCGGCCCCGCGCGACAACGAGGCTCCACCATGAGGTGCTTGAGGGCGTGCGCTGGCTGTGGGCGCAGCCCTTCATGAAGTGGGCCGTTGCGCTGGTCGGTGGGTCGAACTTCGCCTTCAGCGGGTTGCTCCTCGTCCTCATTGTGCGTGCGAGGGAGCTGCAGGCCGCTCCCGCAGCTATCGGCATCATGCTCGCCGGAGCAGGGTTGGGAGCGATCCTCGGCGCCGCGGTAGCCCCTCGGGTACAGAGATCGATCCCCGCGCGGATCGTCGTGCAGTTGTGCCTGTGGGCATGGTTCGCCGGGATGGGGGTCATGGCCCTAGTCCCTAACTTGGTTGTACTCGGGACGCTTTGGTTCGCAATGGCGATCGGCGGACCCATCTTCAACGTCGCGACCGGGACCTACACGTACGCGCTCGTTCCCGACCACCTTCAAGGACGGGTGCGCAGCGTCTATCGAATGGTTGCATGGGGGATGGTGCCGCTTGGCACGGTCTCCGGCGGCTTCCTCGCGGAATGGTTAGGCGCGGTGGAGGCGATCGCCGTCCTCGCGGGCGTATCGCTGGTCGTCGCCGTGGCCTCAACTGCGATCCGAGCGATCCGTCAGGCTCCCTCGATCCAGGAGTTGCTCGACGCGAGGTGATCCGCCACGGTCTCGGACACGTCCGTCGCGTCCGCCGGTAACCATCTGACGCGCGGGTCGGCCTTGAACCACGACTCCTGTCGCCGCGCGAAGCGCTTCGTCGCGCGCACGATCTCGTCGCGCACGTCGGAGACGGGCGCGTCCGCCATGTCTAGGATCTGTCGGTAACCCAGCGCTTGGCGCGCGGTACGGCTCGGATTCACAAGCGCCTTGGCCTCAGCCTCCAGGCCGTCCGACAGCATCGCGTCGATGCGCTTTTCGATCCTGGCGAAAAGATCATCGCGGGATCTGGTCAATCCCGCGACCCGCAGGTCGTAGACGCTCACGTAGGTGTCCCACGCATCGTTGTCGGAGAAGAGGCGCCCAGTGACCTCGATCGCTTCCAGCGCGCGGATGGTGCGCCGGGCATTACCCGGCTCGATCTTGGCCGCCGCCTTCGGGTCGATCTCGCTCAGGCGCGCGTGCAGGACTTCGGCGCCGAGCGTCTCTGCTTCCTGTTCGAGCGTCGCGCGCACGTCGGTGGAGCGGGCGGGGAAATCGAGGTCGTCGACCACGGCGCGGAAGTACAGACCGGATCCACCTACGAGCAATGGGAGTTTTCCCCGTCCCGAGATGTCGGCGATAGCGGCGCGCGCGAGGTCACGGAACTCTGCAACCGTCACTTCCTCGGAAGGATCCTTGAGGTCGAGCAGATGGTGAGGGATCCCCCTCCTCTCTTGCGGTGTCACCTTCGCGGTGCCGACGTCCATGCCGCGATAGACCTGCATCGAATCCACCGACACGATCTCCGCGCCAAGCTTCTCGGCGACCGCGAGAGAGACCTCGGATTTGCCCACTGCGGTGGGCCCCACGATCGCCCCGACTCGAGTGTCAGGCATCCACGGTGGCGACGACGTAGCCGACCCCGAAGGGACGCGCGTAAGCCGTCACTCTCGCAGCCGTGCCGGCGAACAGGGTCCCGAACGCGACGAGCACGCCCGCCGAGCACGAACGACCCACGTCTGCGAGATCCCCGGCACGTCGATCCAGAACCCCGGCGTCCTCGGACAGACCAGCGACGACGTCATCGTCGAGTTCGACGGCCGCGGGATCGAGGGGTACCGGCGCGCGTTCGGTGAGGGCCCCGCCGAGGTGGCCGCTGGCAACGAATGCGATCTTCGTGGAGCGGTGCGCGGCGACGGCGGCCACCACCTCGGCCAAGCGCCGCCCGTCGTCCTGATCGACGACTGAGACCGAGACGACCTGCGTGCCCGGCATCAGCCCGAGCGCTAGGGGCGTGACGATCCCGTGATCGAGCGACGAGCCGAGCGTGGCGGCATGCCACGTGCGACCGAGCTCACCGGCGAGATCATCGGCATTGGTCGATTCGATCGACACGACCGAGCGACCGAAGCCGTCGAGGTCGCCGCGACGACCGGCATAGATCCCGCGCTCGGGTCCGTGTGGGGAAGCAAGAACCAGCGCCGTGGCATCGAACGCGATGGCACGCACGGCCGCCGCGATGTCGGCCACGCGCGCCGACACGGTCGGCCCCGATATCTCGGGCAAGAGCAACGGGGCGTGAGGAACGAGGGCGCCGCCGACTAGGGGCAGCTGCTACACCCCGCTCCCGCGGCGACCAGCGGAAGGGACATGCGTGCGCCACGATCCGATACTCGTTCGTCGCTACTCTCGGCGAGGTTGCCTTCGAGGAAGTGGGTACGCGCTGCGGTGATGTCGACCATGACGAGCGTCCCCTCGGGCCTCTCACCGCGGAAATGCACGAGCTTGTTCGTCCGGGTGCGTCCGGTCAGGCGGGACGGATCCTTCTTGGAGGGTCCTTCCACCAGCACGTCGGCGCGCTCGCCGACGTGCCTCTCGTTGCGCTCGAGCGAGATCCCTTCCTGCAGCGCGACGAGTCGCTCGAAGCGCTCCTGGACGACCTCCTTCGGGAGATGTCCAGGCATGTCCGCGGCCGCGGTCATGGGACGCGACGAGTACTGGAACGTATAGGCCGCGTCGTAGCAGGCGATCTCGACGAGAGAGAGGGTTTGGGCGAAGTCGGTCTCGGTCTCGCCCGGAAAGCCGACGATGATGTCCGTGGACACCGCAACACCCGGGATAGCGGCGCGCACCATCTGGAGTTTCTCGAGGTAGCGATCGCGCGAGTACGCCCGCTTCATCCGCTTGAGGACCGCATCGGATCCGGCTTGCACGGGTAGATGGATGTGTTCGCACACCTTGTCGCACTCGGCCATCGCCGCGACGGTGTCGGCGCGGAAATCCTTGGGATGGGGACTCGTGAAGCGGATCCGTTCGAGCCCATCGACCCGATCCAGCGCGCGCAGGAGCTGTGCGAAGAGCGGCGTTCCATCGAGGTCACGGCCGTACGAGTTCACGTTCTGGCCGAGCAAGGTCACCTCGACCACGTCGTCGGCGACGAGGTCCTCGACCTCGCTGACGATGTCGCCGAGTCGTCGCGACACCTCCTGCCCCCTCACCGCCGGAACGATGCAGAACGTGCACGCGTTGTTGCACCCGATCGAGATCGAGACCCACGCGTGCCACGGCGACTTGCGCCGCGCGGG
>JALZEA010000025.1 GCA_030862265.1 Actinomycetota bacterium
AAGCCGGCCGTCATGGCGATCAGCGCGACCGCGACGAGCAGGATGCCAACGGGATGCCCCGGGCGCCGCGCCGCGATCAGCGCGCCGACGGTGCCGGTGATCAGAAGCGACGCGCCCACTACGGCTATGCCCACCGCGTCCGATCCTGTGGGCGAGATAACCAGGGTGGTGATGAGGATGGCCGCGATCAGGAGCACACCGAATGGCGCGATCCTGGAAATCACTCTCATCGTGCCTCAGCCCCCTCGCGGCGAAGCCACAGTGATGCGTGGCTCGGCTGCATCGTGTCGGCGACGAGACCGAGAACGTCGGAGCGGACTAGTTCGATGTCGACCTCGTCGCGCAAACGGGCGCCGAAGCGATCCAAGGCCGCGACCGCGTCGTACTTGGCCCGATAGAAGCGGCGGTCGATGAATGCTTGGATGCGCGCGCGCAACGGACGGAACAATGCCGCCACCGCAAGCGTGGATGCGGCGACCGCAACGTCGGAATCACGCGTCACCGGGTCGAGGAGCCGTGACAAAGTCAGCACGATCACCAGGTACGAACCAAGGAGGACGGCGGTCAGCGCTGCGTAGACCAGTGCCCGGTTGATGATGACGTCGATCTCGTAGAGGCGGTACCTGAGGATCGCAAGAGCCGCCGTGACCGGGAGAAGCAATACCTGCATCCCGAAGACCGTGTCGTCGACGAACCTCGGCAGCGCCGCGAAGACGGCAGGGAACAGGATCTCGATCAGGATGGAGGTGACGTTGATCCCCGCGGCGAAGGCGAACCACTTGATCTGGAGGCGTTCAATCTGCGACCCCCGCCGGAACCGGAAGACGAGCGACACGAGCGATGCCACGGTCGCGGCGGCGAACAGGATGCCTGCGCTGGCCCCCACGACGTCGAGGATGGGACCCAACCCCTCGACCCCGAACGGATTCACGATCGGCAGCTCCTCCTCCCCGAGCCGGCCCGGCTTGAGCGCCATGGCGAGACAAAGTCCGACGATGGCGGCGACCGCCATGCGGAAGACCCACCTCCAGCGGGGGCCGGGGACATGGCCTGTCGGGAAGAGCAAGAAAAAGAAGGTCATCACCGAGCCGATCGTCGGTAACCACAACCACGCGCTGAACCATCCGATCAGTGCGGTGCCGGGCAATTCCTGCACGTGGACGGAGTACAGCGCGTAGTTCGGCGTGACCAGGGAGAGCCCGGCGACTGCTCCGACACCGAGGAAGAGCCACCCGAGACCGTTGTCCGGCCTTTTGTGGGCGAGGAAGACGCCGAGCAGTGCCATGGCGGCGAAGGCGACCCCCGTCGCCGGGTCTGCTTCCTGCGAGGGGAGATCACGGTTGCGGAGGGCTTGATCGAGAGTCCATCCCACGACCAGGGCCGCGGCCGCGATAGCAGCCACAGACCACGCGATCCACGATCCGGCGCGACTAGTCACGCGTTTCTCCCCGACCTGGGAACGTAGTCGTCTTTCAGATCTTGCGTGCGTCGGCATCCCCATCTGCCCAGACCCTCTCTGGCCCCCGTCCGGGAAACGTTACGAGGGGAAGCGTTACGAGCAGATCACCAGGACACGAGCTTCCAGATCCCCGGGTCGCGGATGGGGTCCTCGCCGACCCGGGCGAAGAGCTCCGCCGCGGTACGAGCATGCTCCTGCGATTGCTCGGCCCGGCCAAGGGCGTGGAGGACGTCGGCGAGGTTGTTGTGGAGCGCCGCGGCCCGGTGGAGGTCGCCTTGCTTCTCGCAGAGCTCGACGGCCTCCGTCAGCAGAGTGATCGCCGATCCGTGATCGCCCGCATCACGTTCGGCGAGCGCGAGGTTATTGAGCGCGGCGATATGGGCGGATGGGTCGGGGAGGCGAGCGGCGAACCGCACGCCGGCCCGGAGGCTCTTCCGGGCACCATCCAGATCACCGAGCTGAGCTGCGAGTAAACCCACGACGTTGTGCGAGCGAGCGAGCGCGGCGTCGTCACCTGCCTCTTCGGCCGCCTCGAGCGCGTCTCGAGCGATCTCGACCGCGTCCGCATCTTTCGTCGCGGCCGCGGCGAGCGCGAGTTCTGCCAGCCCTCGGCTCTTCTCCGCCGGATGCCCTGCGAACTCGACCGCGCGACGCAGATGGGACAGCGCCCGGGGGGCCTCACCGCGGCGGAGGAACAGCGTCCCGATGCGGCGTTCCAGCCGCGCGATCACACTATCTTCGGCGGCATACGCCAGGGCTGCTTGATAACTGGCGTGCGCGTCCCCGTAGCGCCCTTGAAGAGTGTGGATGTCGCCGATCTGCTCGTGCAGTCCAGCAGTATCGGCATGTCCCAGCGCGAGTGCTGCTTGAAGATGACTCAGTGCTTCGTCGTTCGCGAACAATGCACGCGCCCGCGCTCCGGCGGCGGCGAAGAGATGCGCGGCGTCCGCATCGCGGCCCCCCTGCTGCGCGTGGTGGGCCGCGAGCGCCATCTCCCCACGGTGTTCGAGATGATCTGCGGCTCGTCCGTGCAGCAGCCTCCGGCGGGCGGGCGACGTATCGTCGAATACGACCCGCCGCACCTTCTCGTGCGAGAAGTCGTATGTCAGTCGCGGCGGCGCGCCGACCACGAGGAGTCCCCGCCGGTCGAGTTCGTCGATCGCGTCGGTGGTCTCGTCCGGAGACCGTCCCGACACGGCTTCCAGCACATCCGCTGTGAGGTCCCGTCCGACGACCGATGCCGCGGTTAGAACCTGGGTCGCGATCTCCGATACACGTCCGATCTGCGCGCGGACGAGATCCTTGATCCCGGGCGCGACCGGCCATTCACCGCCGTCCCGACTCGCTACCTTGAGGTATTCGGAGATGAAGAACGGAACACCCTCGGTCTCTTCGTAGAGACGCGCCGCCAGTTTCGGCTTGTCTGTTCCGAGCGCCGCGACGAGAGTCCCGACGTCGCTCGCATTGAGGCGGGGCGGGGCCATTAGATCGGCCCTTCCGTCGCGCACCGCCTCGCCGAGCACGCGCCGCAGTACGTGTTCCGGGCCGACTTCGTCACGCCGCCACGTCGCCACGACGATTACCGGCAGCCTTTCCAGCCGTCTGATCCCGTAGGCGAGGCACGCGATGCTTCCCGGATCACTCCACTGGACGTCATCGATCACGACGACCGCGCCGGGCCCGACCAGCGTCGCCAGTGTCTCCCAGACGCCGTGGAAGAACGCGGTCTGGGCTCCGGGAGACCCGAGTGGGGGAGGTTCGCCGAGGTCGTTACGTAGCTCAGCGAGTTCGGGGATCAGCCGCGATGCCTCGCGCGCGCTCGCACTCTTCACACTGCGGACGGTGCCGGTGCTTGCAGCTTCAAGGGCGCGATGCAGCAGCCGCGACGCGACACCGAACGCGTGCGTTGCCTCCTCTTCATGACAACGGACCTCGAGGGCGCTACGACCGGCCTCCTCGACGAGTCGAGCCAGCTCGTGTGCCAAGCGGGTCTTGCCGATCCCGGCCTCCCCCTCGATCGCGACGAATCTGCCCTCTTCGGCGGCGACGCGGCGGATCACCTCTATCTCCTCGGCGCGCCCGACGAGAGGAAGCTCCTCGTGCGCGGCTGTCACGGGAGCACGGGGTGCCGAAGCAGGCGGCGGCGAGGCCCCTGCGGTCAGCGACTCGTACAGTCGCGTCGTTTCGTCTAGCGGCGTGACCGCCAGTTCCTCGGACAAGACGCGCACGCAGGCGCGGTACTGCTCGATGGCCGCGGAACGGTCGCCCGACTCCGCGTACAGGCGCATCAGCCAGCGGTGCGCCGGTTCGTGTAGTGGATCGAGCTCAACCCAGCGACGGGCATGCTCGATGGCGAGCCCCGGCTTGTTGTCGCGATGCTGCAGCTCGACGAGGCGGGCGAACGCGCTACCGAGCTCCTTTCGGAGAACATCTTCGGTGCGGTACTGCCAGTGCTCGAACTCCGGAGCATCCCGGAGCTTTAGGCCGGCAAGTACGTCGGCTCGGCCGAGCGCCACCGCACGCTCGAGCTCTGTGATCGCGTCGGTGTCGGCAGCCACCCGAGCCTTCTCGACAGCCGCTCGGAACTCCGTCACGTCGACCCACAGCCGATCGGCGCGCAGCGTGACGCGGTCTCGTTCCGCATCGAGGATCTCGCTGTCCCCGGTCGCGCTTCGTATCGCCGACAACGTTCGGCGCAGCGTTCCGCGTGCGTGCGTGATGTCGTGTTCCGGCCACAGGAGATCGGCGAGGTGGTCGCGGCTCTGGGGGCTTTCGAGCGCGAGGTAAGCGAGGAGGGCAAGCGCCTTCTTGGTGTCGAAGCGAGCGGTCTTGCCCGCTCGTTCGAGCCGGGGAGGACCGAAGAGATAGAGCCGAAGGCTGGTTTCGGTCACATCCGTGAGGTTAGTTCCCCTAACCGAAGCGCTGCCCGATCGCCTCGGCGATCTGGTCGGGTGCGTCTTCTTGGATGTAGTGCTTGGCCTCGGGCAGCTCCACAACGACGCTGTCTGCAAACGTGTCTCGGACGCGGGGGAGGAACGACCGCGGTCGGAACGCGAAGTCCTTCATCCCCCACACGATCAGCGCCGGCTTGGATCCGAGCTGCGCCGGAACGTCGCGCGCGAGCACGGAGAGGAACTCGCGCGCCGCAATGAGCTGGCGAGGGAACTCGGCTACGCCGACGCGCGCCTCCCGGGTCGGCTGCACCTTGCGGTAGTGGTCTATCTCGGCCGTGGTGAGCTTGCGGCTCATGCCGGTAGGCAACAGGCGCTCCACGAACAGGTTGCGGTCGAGGATCGCCTTCTGCAGGGGCGGCGACGACATGATCGTCGAGAACACCTTTATGTTGAGGCGATCGGACGGCCAGAACCACGTATTGCCGAGGATCACCCCGCGCACCCGAGCTGCCCGCCGCGACGCGATCGCGGTGCCTATCGGCCCGCCCCAGTCCTGACCCATGATCATGAAGCCGTCGAGATCGAGATGATCGACGAGCTCGCCGATGACGCGGGCGTGCTCTGCGGCCGAATATCCGTATCCCGCGGGGCGGTCGGATAACCCGAACCCCGGGTAGTCGACCGCGATGCACCGGAAGCGGTCGCGCAGCCGAACGACGATGTCGCGATACAGGAAGCTCCACGTCGGATTGCCGTGGAAGAACACGATCGGCGCGCCGTCTCCCTCATCGACGTAGTGGACGCGGCCCACAAAGGAATCGAAGAACTGTGATTTGAACGGGAACAGGTCGGGATCGGGACTGAAGTCCACGGACGTCATGCGGCGGGTTCCTTCACGAGCCTTCCGTCCTTCCATACGTGCGTGACGTTTTTGGGCTCGGCCAGCACGTCGATGTTGTTCAGCGGATCCTCGGCGAGCGCGATCACGTCCGCAACGTGGCCTTCGTCGAGCTTGCCGGTGCGCGGGGCTTGGGGGCCGAGCGTTAACGGACCGTTCGCCGTCGCCGCCTCGATCGCGGCGAGCGGCTCCATCCCCGCATCGACGAGGTTGCGCAGTTCGCGGCCGTTCATTCCCCAGGGTGCGCCGGAGTTCTCGCCCGAAGTCGCGATGTCGGTGCCGAGCGCGATCGTCACGCCTTTCGCGACCGCGAGCTTCAGAGCCTCCCTGTGTTGGTCCGCAAGGGCGGTGATCTTCTGGAACGCGTAATCGGGCAGTCCATGGTCGCGGCCGAACTCGACGAGACGTTCGACGATATAGCGCGTCGGCACGAGCACCGCGTTCTTCTTGATCATCTCGTCG
This sequence comes from Actinomycetota bacterium, assembly GCA_030862265.1. Classification (GTDB taxonomy): domain Bacteria; phylum Actinomycetota; class CADDZG01; order CADDZG01; family WHSQ01; genus JALZEA01. The sequence continues at coordinate 5,714 of JALZEA010000025.1, forward strand.
GCCGATTCCTCGTCTAGATAGCTGCCGTGTTCGATCGTCTTGCATCCCGCTCGAAGCGCCGCCATGATCCCGGGCTTGCCGTGGCAGTGCGCCGCGACGATGCGTTCGAAGCGTTCTGCCTCCCCGACGATCGCGGCGAGTTCGTCGTCGCGGAACTGCTGGTGGATCGGGTTGTCGAGCTGACTCAAGACGCCGCCGGACGCGCATACCTTGATGAAGGCGGCTCCCAGACGCAGCTGCGTCCGGGTCGCGACGAGGCATCCGTCGATCCCATCGGCGAGATGGATGAATCCCTCCTGCTCGGCGAGATCGTGCATCCACTTGAGTGGGTACTCGTGCAGATCGCCGTGGCCCGCGGTCTGCGAGAGGATCGCGCCGGCGCCGTATATGTGGGGGCCGGGCGCGAGCCCCTCGTTGATGACGCGCGCCAGGTAGACGCCGAGCCCGCCCGGCTCCCGCACGGAAGTGAATCCGGCCATCAGGGCCGCATACGCGTCGCCGACGATGCGCGCCGCGGAGACCGCGATGGGAGTGCGCATGACCTCGGCGAGATCGAGACGCGTGACGCCGAGGAAGTGACCGTGGCAATCCCACATCCCGGGCATCACGACCGGGATCTGATAGGAATCGGTCGCTCGCGCTCCCGGAGCGTCTCTGGCGGGGCCGGCGTAGGTGATCGTGGCATCGTCGACGACGACGCAGCCGTTCTCGATGGGCTCACCGGCTCCCGGTATGAGGAGTTCGGCATCGATCCGCACCACGGCGCGACCCTAGCTCCCGCCTACGGGCTTGCTTCCCTTGCGACGATTTCTTCGCGACATCGTCGTTTCTGTCACACCCCCTCGCTAGGTTGAGTCACCCCATGAGCACTGCGGCCCCCGATATCGCCCTCGATCCCGCCCAGGAGGCGGTGGTTGACCATGTCGCGGGCGCCCTGCTGGCGTTGGGGGGGCCGGGCACGGGAAAGACGAGGGTGCTCGAGGAACGATTCGTTGCCCTTGGCAACAACGGTGTCACACCGGACCGCATCCTCTTGCTGGTCCCGAACCGGACCCAGAAGATGGCGCTGCAGGACCGACTCACGCGGAGATTGCTCGAGAGCCGCGACGCGCTCGTCGAGGTCCCGGTCTACACGTGGCACGGTTTCGCCTACCACCTCGTATCCCGCCACTACGACAAGCTCGACTACTCCGAGCCCCCGGTCCTTCTGACCAGCCCCGAGCAGTGGGGCGCGATCCGCGACGGTCTCGCGAACGAGCCGGAAGCGAACTGGCCACATCACAAGCATCTGCTTCGCAACCGCGGCTTCGTCGATGAGGTCGTCGACTTCTTTATCCGCGTCGGACAGCGTGCGATGGATCCACCCGAGCTGGAACCTCTCGCCCGCGTCCGCCCGGCGTGGGCCGAGTTGATCTCGTTCTACAAACGTCACCACGCGCAACTGCGTGATCGCAGCCGGGTCGACTATCCGACGTTGCTCCGCGACGCGGTCGAGCTCCTCGCGAACTTCGACGACGTGCGCGAGTCACTGCATGGTCGCTTCCGTCACATCCTTGTCGACGATGGGCAAGAACTAGCGCTCGTCCAGCAGCGGTTGCTGCACTTCCTCACCGCGTTCACGACGACCGGTGACAAGCAGCGCTCGCTCGTGATCGCCGGCGACCCCGATTCCGCGATCGAGACGTTCAGGGGGGCCGAGCCGGAGTGGATCGACGACTTCGGCAAGGAGTTCGGCGAGCACGAGAGCGTCGCGTTGACCACGTCCTATCGCCTAGGCCCGGACGTTGGAGAGGCCGCGTTGCGGATGATCGGGCGCAACAACCCGCGCGATCACCGACCCCAGACGTTCGCCGGTGAGTCGACCCTCGAGGTGCGGCGCTACGGGAACCTCGCCGCCGAGGTCGAGGCGATCGCCCGCGACATCCGGATGGCCCACCTGAACGACAAGATCGCCTATGAGGACATGGCGATCCTGCTCACCTCACCACGGTCGATGCTGCCGCCGCTCGAGCGGGCGCTTGACGCGTTGGAGGTTCCGTTCTCGGTGAGCGCCCCAGATCGTCCCCTGGGACGAGAACCGATCGTGCGCGCGTTCCTCGATCTCGATGCTCTGGCACGTACGGAGGAATCCGACATGGAGGAGCTCGGGCATCTGCTGCGCTCGCGGCTCGTTGGCCTCGATGACGCCACGGTACGGGAGTTAGAGCGCGTCGCGCGGGTCGCCGGAAAGCCCGTGATGGAAGTCATCGAAGATCCCACTGGACTCGAGGACCATCCTGGGGCGATCGAACGGCTCGCCGAATTCGTGCGGCTGCGCGATCTCGTGCGGACCAACACCGAGATTCCGGCAGACCAGGCGTTCTACGCAGTGTGGGAGGGGTCGTTGCTGCGTCGCGACCTCGAGGAAGGTGCACGCGCGGGCCTGGACCATCCTGCGCACCGCGATCTCGACGCGCTGGTCGCGTTCAGCCGGGCGCTCAGCCGTTTCGTCGAGCGTCGTGGCGCACCGATCCGTGAGAAAGCCACGTTCGAGGACTACCGCGAAGCGATCGGACGTGCCGACTTCGGCTCGGATCCGTGGCTGCCACCGGAGCGCTCGGGCGGTGGAGTCAACGTCGTCTCGTTCCACGGGGCGAAAGGCAAGGAGTGGAAACTCGTGGCCGTCGCCGGTGTCGTCGAAGGCGCGATCCCGAAGGGTCGTAGGGCCACGGGTCTCTTCGATCCCTATTACCTCGACGAGACCGACCCGGTAGCTCGCAACAAGAAGAACGAGATGGAAGACCGCCGGGTCTTCTACGTTTCGATCACGCGCTCGACCCAACGATGCATCGTCACGACGTCGCCGGGGCCGACCCGCCGAGGCGAGCCCAGCCGTTTCATCGAGGAACTGACGGGCGCGGCTCCCGACTTCGAGGATCGTGTCGATCTCCCGCCATTGACGTTCTCCGAGGCCGCCGCGCGCTATCGCAAGACGCTCGCCGACACCTCCGCGCCGGCAGCGGAGCGACTCGCCGCGCTCGCTGCCATCACGGAGATCTGCAAGCTCGATCCATTGTGCGCCTCGGCGCAGCCGAACGAGTGGTGGTGGCGGTGGGACTGGACCGAAGGGTCGGTGCCACTGCGCGTACAGCAACAACAGACCGAACAGGAAGACGTTCCGCTCGAGAAGCTCCGCACCAGCTACTCGCGCATCTCGACCTATGACAACTGCGGCCTCCAGTACCTGCTTTCGGTCGCGCTCGGACTCGATCCGGAGACCTCTCACAGCATGGTCTTCGGTTCGGTGATCCACAAAGTGTTCGAGGAGCTCGAGACCGGCGCGCTCCCCGTGGAACCTGCGGCCGCCTACGCGCGTTACGACGAGTTGTTCAAGAAGATCGCGGCCCAGTTCCCGAACCGTGCCGTCGCACGCCAGTACTACCGCGACGGACAGAAGATGATCGAGCGCTACGGCAACTTCCTGAAACCCGGAACCGCGGCGAAGGCCGAGATCAGCTTCCGGGTCGAGCTCGACGGACACCACATCACCGGGCGCATAGACCGCGTGGACAAGCGCGGTAACAAGCTCGTCATCAGCGACTACAAGACCTCGCGCCACCCGGTGCAGTTCGAAGAAGCACGCGAGTCGCTACAGCTCGCGATCTATTACCTCGCGGCACAAGAGGACGAGGAACTGAAGGCACTGGGTGAACCCGGCCTGATGCAGCTGATCTACCCCGGGGCCCCGATGAGTCGCGGTGAGGTCGCCACGCGCTCGCAGATCCCCGAGCAGGCGACCGAGGCACTGAAGCGGTTGCCGGAACTGATGGAGGGTGTGCTGGCCGAGGACTTCCGGCCGAACCCCGAGGCGAACTGCATGTGGTGCCGGTTCAAGCCGTTGTGTCCGCTGTGGTCCGAAGGCAAGGAGCTGCCGTCGTGACGGATCCTCGCTCTTCCGCGGCGATCCGGGCCGCTCTTAAGGGTTACGAACCGACCGACGAGCAGTGGTCCGCGATCGCGCACCCGCTCGAGCCGGTGTATCTGATCGCGGGGGCCGGTTCGGGCAAGACCGCGGTGATGGCGGCGCGCATCGCGTGGGCGTTGCAGACGCAACCGTTCTCGCCGTCGCAGATCTTGGGACTCACGTTTACGAACAAGGCCGCCGACGAGCTCCTCGAGCGCATCCACCTCGCGCTTGCCGAGCTCGCCGACGAGACAGGCGAGGACGTGATCGTCCAGACCTACAACGCGTTCGCCGCCGGGATCGTGCGCGACCACGGGCTGCTCGTTGGTATCGAGCCGGAATCCGGACTCCTATCCGAGGCACAGCAATGGCAATTACTGCTGGGCTGTCTCGACGACCTCGCGTTCGATGCCCTTGAGGTGCGCTCGCCCTACGTCGCACGCAGCTCGCTGGGACTCGCTTCGTCGGTGGCCGATCACATGGTCGCCCTCGACGCGATCGACGCGGCCGCCGACAAGATCATCTCGATGAAGGGTGCAGACCCTGACATGATCGAGGTTGCCGCTAAGCGCAAGGAGCTCGTGCGCGCGGTCGCCGCCTACACGAAGGCCAAACAGCGTGCGGGCCGCATCGACTTCGGGGATCAGATCTCGAAAGCGGTCGAGATCCTCGAAGGCAGCGAGGAGATCCGCGACTCGTACCGGCGCCGCTTCCCGTTCGTGCTGCTCGACGAATACCAGGACACGAATGTCGCGCAACGCCGGATGCTGCAAGCGCTGGTTGGTGCCGGGGGTGCGGTCACGGCGGTGGGCGACGCGCGGCAGGCGATCTTCGCCTGGCGCGGGGCCACGATGTACAACCTGATCGGCTTCCCCGACGACTTCCCGCGCGCGGACGGGATCTCTTACGACCCGGTCTCGCTCTCGGAGAACTTCCGTTCCGGTGCCAAGATCCTCGAGGTTGCCAACCGCGTCGTCGACCGTATCGATCCCGCCCGCCGCCCCGGGGACCCGCTGCGGCCGCAGCCGGGCAACGGCGATGGAGCCGTCGCGCTGGGGCTGTTCGCGGATGAGCGCAGCGAATCCGAGTGGATCGCGGCCCAGTGCGAGCGTCTGCATGGGGAAGCAACTGCCGAAGGGCGTCCGGAGGTGGCGTGGAAGGACATCGCGATCCTCGTGCGCCGGAAAGCCGCGATGGACATGTTGCTGCAGGCCCTCGAGGAGCGCGAGATCCCCGTCGAGGTCATCGGGCTCGGTGGCCTGCTTAAGACCCCCGAAGTGACCGAGATCGTTGCGTGGCTGCGCTCTCTCGAATCCAAACCCGCCGCGAATCGGTGGCTCGCGCGCATCCTGCTGGGGCCGCGCTGGCGGGTCCACTACCGAGACCTGTCGTTGCTCGCTCGTTGGGCGACCGTGCAGAACCGCGATCTGCGCGAGCGGTTGCCGTTCGAAGACGAGGTCGACCGTGACCTCGAGCCCGGCGACATCGACTACTCGCTGGCTGAAGCCTTGAACCACGTCGACGAGATCGAACATCTTGGACCTATCGCGCGCTCTCGCCTCAAGGCGTTCTCTGCCCGTCTCGCGTCGATCCGTAAGAAGTCGAACGCTCCATTGCTCGAGCTCGTGCAGGAGATCATCCGTCAGGCCGGCATCTCCGACGCCCTCGATTCAAGCGCGTCGCGTGCCGCACCCGCGGCGAAGCAGAACATCTCGAACTTCCTGGACCAGGTGGCGAGCTTTGCTCCCGTCGAGGGCGAGGCCAGCTTGCGGTCGTTCATCCAGTACCTCGATGCCGCCGAGCAAGCGGAGGAAACCCTCGACGCGACCCAACCTGCCGACCAGGACTCCGTGAAGCTGATGACGGTGCACTCCGCGAAGGGACTCGAGTTCGAATGCGTCTTCGTCCCCTCGGTTGCAGCGACGGAGAACAAGCGGGGGGACAAGGTGTGGTCGATCTTCCCCAACACGAGGGGCAGCAATCCCCTTACGAGTTACGCGGAGCTGCCCTATGAGGTGCGTGAAGACTCTGCGCATCTCCCGCGTTTCGAGGGACACATGGGCAAGTTCAAGGCCGCGGTGCGCGAACGCGTGATCGAGGACGAGCGCCGTCTCTTCTACGTCGCGTTGACGCGGGCGAAACAGCGGCTCGCGGTCAGCGCCGCGTGGTGGTACGGGCGGGACACGACCCCCAAGGGACCGTCTGAGTTCTGGGATGACCTCGCAGCGCTCGAAGGCGACGGCTTGCTGGAGATAGTGCGGCGCGACGAGCAGCCCGCCGAGAACCCGATGTTCGGCGCCATGGAAGACCGGCGCGTGTGGCCGCCCCAGCCACGCGTCGGCATCGAGGATCCGTTGTTCGGCGGCGGATGGGGGAGCGCGGCCGATGCCGCGGTCGCCGATGGATCGTTCATAGCCGACGCGGTGGGCGCGCTGCCGGAGGCCGAGCGGGAGCGCTACGAAGAATTCGTTGCGGTTCATTACGATGATGTCGCTTTGATCGCACAGGCGCTCCAACCTGGAGAGCCGAGCGAACCCGCGGTGCCCGAGATCGTGTCGGCGACGTCCTTCGTGCGCCTGTCCAAGGGCGACATGACGGCCTGGGATCTCGTGCGCCCGATGCCCGATCGACCGACGGCCGCTCGCCGGATCGGAACCGAGGTCCACCGCCTGATCGAAGAGAAGGCTCGAGGTGTCTCGGCCTATGCCGACGAGGGCGAGCTCGACGAGCCCTCGGAGGTGACGGATCCCGGGTTCATCTCCGAACTGCTCGAGCACTTCCAGGCTTCTGGCTACGCGGAGCGCAAGATCGCGGCACTGCCGTCGGGAGAGTTGATGGTCGAGCTGCCGTTCACGATGCGCATGAACGGCAACATCGTCCGGGGCCGGATAGACGCGGTCTACGAGACCGACGACGGTGGGCTCGAGATCGTCGATTTCAAGACGGGGCGAAGGTTCGAGGTCGATCCCGACCACGACCAGTTGTCGCTGTACGCCGCCGCCCTCCGAGCGAATGGGCTGTTAAACGACGAGCGGCCGGTGAAGCTGACCTATCTGTTCTTAGACGGCGAACCGCCGCTTACCCGCGCCCTCTAAGCGAAGCGTCAAGAGTTTCGGTCGCGCACGCGACGATTGCGCCATGGCGGCGCTGTTCGACCTCAATATCGAAGAGGTCCTCGAGAACTGGGAAGTACCTCATGCGATCCGTGAGGTCATCTCCAACGCTCTCGACGAGCGCGCTCTGACCGATACCAAAGACATCGAGATTTTCGCCGACGCCAGGGGCGATTGGCATGTGCGCGATTTCGGACGGGGCTTGAGGATCGACCACTTCACCCAGAACGAAAGCCCGGAAAAGCTCGCGGCCGAAACGGGCGTGATCGGTAAGTTCGGGGTCGGTTTGAAAGATGCCCTGGCGACGTTCCATCGGCGCGGGGTCGACGTTACGGTCGTTTCTCCTCACGGGACGTTCACCTTGACTCGGGCCGCAAAGGCGAACTTCGAAGGGATCTCGACGCTGCACGTCGCGTTCGACGACGCGCCCAACGACGTCGAGGGCACGGATTTCATCCTGTCGGGCGTGACCGACCGGCAGATGGAGAAGGCGAAGGCGCTCTTCCTCGCGTTCAACGACGAGGAGATGTTGGACTCGACGCGCTACGGAGACGTGCTCGTGCGCAACGCGGATGCGGCGAAGGTCTACATCAATGGCGTCTTCGCCGCCGAGGAACCGAATTTTCTCTTCTCCTACAACGTCACCCACCTGACCGATGCCATGCGCAAGCGTCTCAACCGCGAGCGGCTGAACGTCGGACGGACCACTTACGCCGAACGGATCCGTTCGATCCTGCGTGCGGCGGAGGACCCGGCGGTTCACGAAGGTCTGATCGATCAGATCCTCACGCGCAGCGCCGGGAACGTGCGCGACGAGATGGGATGGATCGAGATCGCGCAGCACGCCCTGACACTCCTGCACCAAACCGACAACGTCCTATTCGTCACCGATCGCGAGATGCGGCGGAATCCGGATCTCATGGATCACGCGCGCGGTGACGGGTTGCTGATCGTGATCGTGACCGACGCCGAGAAGCGCAAGCTCGTGGAGCAGGAGGCGG
>JALZEA010000014.1 GCA_030862265.1 Actinomycetota bacterium
ATCGCCACGACGATCGACAACGAGCGCCTGGTGGTAACCGAAATGGCCACCGATCCGGGGCGCGTGACGAAGGCATTGGCCGACCGAGGCATCTTCCTCACCGAGCTGCGGCGCGAAGAAGCCGATCTGGAGACGGTGTTCCTCGAGCTGACCGCGGATCGGAACGAGCCGTGATCCGGATCCTCGCGGTCGAGATCAAACGGTTCATGTGGAGGCGTTCGTTCCGTCTCTTCGCGCTTCTCGCCCTGGGCGGGATCGCGTTGGCGGCAACGATCCTCTTCTTCACGTCGGACCCCGCTCCCGAGGGGGCTCGGATAGCGGCCGAAACGCGACAGGAGATCATTGCTGACTGCGTTCGGTTCATGCCGAAGAACCAGATCCCGCGTGAATACGAGAGCGCCGAAGAGTTTTGCGCCGAGAGCGGCCCACCGATCGAAGATCTCGACCCCCGCTTTCGACTGACGACCCTTCAAGACATCTTCCAGGGGACGAGCATTCCGTTGATCATCCTCGGGCTCGCTTTCGGAGCGTCGTTCATCGGTGCCGAATGGCATGCCGGAACCGTGACCCCGCTGCTCACGTGGACGCCGCGAAGGGTCCACGTCTTCATCGGGAAGGTCGTGGCCGCGGTGGTCGGTGTGCTGTTGTTCGCGCTGGCCATGCAAGCGATCCTCGGTCTCGTCCTGTGGTTTGTGGCCGCGCAGCGAGGAACCATCGAGGGAGCCGATCTCGCGTGGCTCGGCGAGACCGGGGCGGCCGCCTCCCGGGGAGCGATCATCGCGGGACTCGCTTGCACCCTCGGGTTCGCGATCGCCTCGGTCGCGCGCAATACCACCGTTGCTTTGATCATCGGGTTCGTCTATTTCGCCGTTGCCGAATCCTTGATCCGAGGGTTGAAGCCGGCGTGGCAGCCGTGGTTGATCGGCGACAACGCGGCCGCCTTCGTCATCGGCGATCCGACTTCGGTATTCGCCGCGAGGGGCCCGGATACGGTTGTGGGCGCGTTGCTGGTCGTGGTCGGCTACTCGGCACTAGCGTTGATCGCCGCAACCGCGTGGTTTCAGGCCCGCGACGTCACCTGACGATGCGGGCGAGTTCGAAGTGCATCGGGTCGGGCTGGCTCCACCAGCCGCCCCACGCGAAGCCCCACTTCTCGAAGATTCGCACGACGTCCGGGTGCATGTCGCCGCGCGTGCCGAGCTGGTTCGTCGAGGTATTCAGGTCGACCGCGAGCCCGAACGCGTGCATCGACAACCCTCGGCGCGGATCGCGGTCGATGAAGCGCGGCACGTAACAGCCCGCGTACTCGGCGGGGCGGATCTCGCCGGCTAGCCCGGCATCCTGGATCTCTCCCAAGGCCGCTACCAGTTGGGGAATCATGATCCGGTGGCAGCGGACGCCGCCGAGGATGGGTACTGAAGCGCTCGCGATGTTCGCCGCGACCCAGGAGTCGTCGGGGTCGATGAACCCGCTGTTGAGGATACGGAAGCTCATCGTTCCGATCGTGGCCCCCGACACCGTGCCTACCGGGTGTGGAGCACGAGGTTGCGAGCGCGACGACGTCACGGCGCGGATCCGCTTCAGGTCGGCGCCCGGCAGCTTTCTCTGCAGGTCCTCGCCGAGTGTCTCGATCGTAGTTCCGGTCTTCGCGCCGACCACTAAGACCCTCGGTGCACCGATCTTCATCGCGCGCGCCACGCGCGTCGAGATGATCATGTCGGCGATATTCGGCATGCCGTTATCCGCGAACGCGCCGACTTGGATGGTCGTCTTGCCCACCGTTACCTCTTGCGCGGACGTTACTCCCAGAGCACGGGCCGCGTCGGCCGTGAGCACCGCCTGATCGGAGAACAACGCCAGCCACACGAACTCGGCATCGCGCGTCGACGGTGGCGCGACCGATCGGAACGGAAGGGGATCAACCGACGCGACGCGGATCGTCTTCGCGCCCTGCGGGCCGCGCACCCGGAGACGCCTGACGCTCACCGGAGTCAGGACTGCGACGCCGGGGGTTTTGCTGACGTTCTTCAAGCGCGTCCCTTTCAGCGGCTTGGACAGTCGAGCGACGTATGCCGGTGAGGCGGGGACGGGGTCGGGAAGCTCGAACGCAGGTTCTGGGCTCGGCTCCGGCAAGAACACCTGCTGACGGCCCCCGCACGCGACGAATAGCGCGAGGCAGACGAGCAGCGCCGTTGCCTTCATGCTTGATCCAGAGCGAACTCGAACCCGAGGGCAGCGACCGCGATGAACACGATGTCGTAGGCGACCAGGATGCCGAACCAGCCGCGCGCGGCGACGTCCGAGAGAGGTGCTCCGATCAGGGCGTCGGAGGTTAATTCGACGCCCGCGATGAAGGCCGGTATCAGTATGGGCAGCGCCAGCACCGGCAGCATGAGCTCTCGACTCCGTGTCTGAGCTGCCAGCGCGGCGAACAGCGTTCCGACGGCCACACACCCGATATCGACAAGTGCGATCACAACCATGAAGACGAACCAGCTCCCCGCGAGGTTGGCCGAGAACACGATCGCGAAGACGGGCAGGAGGAACAGCTCCACGGCGAGCAGGTAGGCGAGGTTGGCCGCAGCCTTGGCGGCGAAGAGGCCCGAGCGGTCGAGGGGGGCAAGGAGGAGCGGGTCGAGAGCCCCGCCGATGCGTTCCACCTCGAAGGTCCGGGCGAACCCGATCAGCCCCGCGAACAGGATCGTCACCCACAAGTAGCCACTCAGAACGTCGGCCACCGGCACGGTGCCGAACGGCGCCCTGATGTCGGACCCGATGCGGGCCCCCGACGGCAGTGCGAAGGCCAGTAACAACGTCACCGTGAACGCGAACGCGAGCATCGGCGGCAACGTCTCCCGGGCCCGCGCCTCGATCACGAGGTCCTTGCGAGCCAAGCCCGAAACCTTGCTCCAGAATCCGGGTTCTTCAAGTTGCCGCGTGCCGACCTCCGCGGCGGTCGCGGCCATCAGACCGGCTCCGGAGCGAAGGACGATCGGAAACTAGCGATCTCCCCGCGGCGCAGGACGATGCCGGCATCGGCGAACGCGCGCACGCGCTTCGCCCCGTGGGTTGCGATGACGGCGATCTTGCCCGGCGAATGCCACGCGCGGATCGCGCGCGAAACAACCTCGCTCGCCTCGTCATCGAGGTTCGCGTACGGCTCGTCCAACAGCAACAGATCGGGGTCGTGGACGAGCGCCCGCGCGACCGCCACGCGTCGAACGAATCCGGCGGAGAGGTTTCCGACGCGCGCCCCGGCTACTACCGACAGGTCGAGTCCGTCGATGATCTCCTGTACACGCGCTGCCGCTCCGTACAGGTGCGCGAACAACTCGAGGTTCTCGCGCGCTGTCAGTGTGTCGTACAGCCCGGCCGCGTGTCCCGCGTAACCGATCCGGCGTCGCAGCGATTCATCGCGCAGGTCGAGAGGTAGGCCTTCGAATAGAACATCGCCCGACGAGGGCGGAAGAAGCCCACAGAGCACGCGCAACAGGGTGGTCTTGCCCGATCCATTGGGCCCGAAGAGGCCCACGATTCCCTCTTCCAGTTCCAGTTCGATCTCGTTCAGGGCGATCGTGCCTCCGAACACAACGCGCACCCCTCGGGTCGATATCACCGTTGGCCGTCGGCGGTTCCGAGAGCTAAAAGACGCGTTCGAGATCGATGCCGTAGGACCCAGACGAACAGGGCGGCGACCACGAGGGCGGCACCCGCGGCAACCAGCGGAGCGACGGGTAACGACGTTGTCGCGACCGCGAGCACCTGCAGCGGATCACCAGCGTTCAGTTCGTCGGACGCGCTCCATCGTCGGTAGCGGGTTCCGTCCAGCGTCACATCGCCACGCGCGACCAGTCGATTGCTGCGCACCTCCAGAGGCTCCTCGGCGAACACCGAGAGCTCGAGCGTCGGATACAGGGCCGAGCGAGAAAGATCGATGTTTCCCGCCGAGGATGGAAGCGCATAGCTGAACGTCACGCGCGTCTGTCCGGGAGGGATCGCGACCGTCGCCGCCGCTCCGGCTCCGATCGGCACGAGTTCCGGGATGTCGATGTCGGACTCGAGGATCGCGATGTCGTGCGCGCCCGGCGGAAGCGCGAAACCGAGACTGGCTCCGCTGGGATCGTCGCTCAACGTCTGGCCACGACCGATGTATGCCTCATCGCCCGTGTTGGCGACCGTGACCGATTCGATCACTGCGGCCCCGCGCTCGTTCGACACGACGAACATGTCGTCTCGACGGATGGCGATAACGGATGGATCCGTTGTCGTCGGCCACACTCTCATGATCGTGTCGATCACCGGCGTGCGGTTGGTGTCGTCGGGGATCGTGACCGCGCCGCCGGCGAAAGTGCCGTTTTGGAAGCGTGCGTCCAGCGAATAGAAATAGGCGTCGCCGGACGGTAGGCGTTCGAAGCGGTAACGACCTCGCGCGTCGGTCACCGCGCGGCGCCGAAACTCGATCTCGCCGCTGTCGTTGCCGGCGATCAACTCGACGCGAACGTCGGCTAGCGGTTCCTCGCTGTTCCCGTGTCGCACGACACCCTTGATAACTCCGGTCTCTGCCGCGCGCGCGGGCACGGGGATGACCATCCCGAACAGCCCGACCATGAGTGTGAGCGCGATCGCCCGTTTCGCCGTCAACGCGTGTTCGCGTCGTCGATCTCGTGAAGAACGCCGACCGCGGCCGCTTCGTAGCCCGAGCGGAGAGTGGCGTGGTCTTCCGGAGTGATCTTCCCGCTGCTCAGTTCTTCGTCGAGGTCGGCGAGGGCGCTCAGGGCCGCGACCTTCCGCTCGACCAAGGCGTCGTGTTGAGGAACCGATTCGATCGGTTCGCCGCCGCGCCGAACGGTGGCAAGTACCCATGCGAGCGCGACGAGCGCGAGGACGATGACGACGGCCGTGGTCACGTGGACACGCGGCCGGTGCCCTCCGGGCCCCGGCGCTTACTCGGGCGGGGACCCGATGGGGCCCCGCCCTCCTTAAAGAGCTTCAACTCGCGCTCGAGGCGCCTCCGGTCGGCAGGCGTGACGTGTACATCGGGGTCGTAACCGTCGATCGGGGCGGGCGAGGCCACCCAGCGGCGCAGCAACAGCCAGGCGAGCACACCCCCCGCGGCCGCACCGACTAGCGGCACGGCCCACGCGCCGAGACCGATCCCAGAGGCAGGAGGCACCGCGCGGATGCCGGGCCACTCGGCGACCAGGTAGTCGATGATCTGTGACTCGGTGTATCCCTCGCGCGCCAGTCCCTCGATGCGCGCGATGAGTGCGGTTGCGTTGTCCGAGGGACAGTCGTGCAACGTGACTCCCGGGCAATATGGCGACATGACCTTGCTCGCCACGGAGTTCGCGACGTCCGCGGGGGCGGCGGTCGCGGGGGCCGCGAAGACGAACAACAGCGCGCAGGCACCGAGAACCGTTCTCATCGCGTCGCCACCGCCGGTAAGCGAACGGTGGAGCGCTCGGTGGTGGCGACCCGCACGGGCACCGGAGACGAGAGGAGCACCCCCATCCCCGACACCATCACGGCGGCGCCAACCCATATCCACCACGTCAATGGGTTCACGAATGCTCTGAGCGCCGCGTCACCGTCGGCATCGAACGAGGTCACCACAACGTAGAGGTCTTCGACCGGTGTCGACCTGATCGCGACCTCGGATTGCGGCTGCTCTTGAGCGAAGTGAAAGTTGCGTTGCGGGTACAACGTCGCAACCGCGGTGTTTCCTCGCGTAGCGACGACCCGTGCGACGTTCGACTGCTTCTCCGGATCGCGGCTCGTGGTCTGCTCTGCGTACGTCAGTTCGTACGAACCGACGCGCATCGACTCGCCTTCCGACAGGAGGGCGTGGCGTTCGCTCTTGAAGGCCGACCCCGCGAAGCCGATGGCGATAAGAACGACCCCGAGATGGACGACGTAACCACCGTATCGCCGCCGGTTGCGACCGATGGTGCGCGCGATCGCGACGGGCCAGGACACGGCACGACCTCGCCTGTAGAGTCGTCCTCCGCGCACGAACTCCCCCACGAGCGCGGCCGCCGTGAACGTGCAGAGTCCGAAAGCCAACAGGGCGCCGACGCTGCGGACACCGGTGATCGCTAGAGCAACCACCGTTGCGGCCCCGGCGACCACCGGCGCGCGCAGAAGCTGCAACAAACTTCCGGCGCGCATCTTGCGCCACGAGATGAGAGGTCCGATGCCGGTCAAAGCGATGATCGCGAGACCTATCGGCACGAACACAGAGTTGAAGAACGGCGGTCCGACCGACAGGCGCACACCGGTAAGCACCTCCGCGACGATCGGATAGATGGTTCCCCAGAACACCGCGAGTGCCGCCGCGACGAACAAGACGTTGTTGACGAGGAAGGCCGACTCGCGCGACAACCACGAGTCGTAGCGGTTCTCGCTCCCTAGCCGATCGAGCCGCGCGATAACGATGCCGAGCCCTCCCACCAACATCACGGCGAGGAACGGCAAGAACTACTTGCCGATCGGTCCCTCGGTGAATGTGTGGATGCTCGAGAGGATGCCGGAGCGAGTGAGGAACGTTCCGAAGACGGCGAGCACGTAAGTCAAAAGGATGAGCGTGACGTTCCAGATCTTCAGCATCCGACGCTTCTCCTGGATCACGACGGAATGGAGGAACGCGGTTGCTGTGAGCCAGTGCATGAACGACGCGTTCTCGACGGGATCCCACGCCCAGTAGCCGCCCCACCCAAGCTCCGTGTAGGCCCACGCTCCACCCAGGACTATGCCGACGGACAGGGCGCTCCACGCGAACAAGGTCCAACGGCGCGTCGACGTGAACCACGAGTCGTCGAGGCGTCCGGTCAGCAGTGCCCCCATCGCGAACGCGAATGGGACCGAGAACCCGACGAATCCCGCGTAGAGGAGAGGCGGATGGATGAGCATGCCCGGGGATTGCAGCAGCGGGTTAAGACCACTTCCGTCGGGAGGGGCCGGCAACAGGCGCGCGAACGGGGTCGCCGGCCCGATCAAAAGCACCAGGAAGAACAGTGCGACCCCGGCGAGCACTGCGTTCGCCCACGCGAGGACGATCTCGTCTTTGATGCGCGCCCTCGTGAGAGCGAACGCGGCGAACGCGGTCAGCAACAAGGTCCAGAACAACAACGACCCCTCCATGCCGCCCCACAGCGTGCCGATCAGGTAGGGACCGTCCAGCGACAGTGACGAGTAACGAGCGACGTAGCTGTATGAGAAGTCGTGCGCGACGATCGCGCCCAGCAAGGAGGCCGAAGCGATCGCGGTGAAACCGAAACAGGCGATCAGCGCCTTGCGCGCGCCCAGTATGAAGCCGCGATCCTTCTTGAGCGCGCCGCCGATCGCGAGTACTCCGGACAGGAGCGCAAACGCGCCGGCGGCCAGGAGCGACGGCCCACCGAGCCCCGCCAGGGAGCGCATCTACCGCCGACCTACGCGCGTGCTTTGAACTTCGAGGGGCACTTCGCGAGCACCTCGCTCGCTACGAACGTGTCGGCCGCCAGGTTCCCCAGGGCGACGACCTCGGAACGATCCATGAACGCGTCGGGGAGCGGTTGGTCGGTTGTCACCGCGACTTCGGTGGTCCCGTCCGTCATTAGGAACGACGTCGCGAGGCCGTCCCGTTCGATCGATCCGGGAACGACGGTGCCGTTCAAACGGAGGTCGACGTTGGCCACGATCCGCGCGGTGTTGGAGGTGCTGTTCTGAGCGGTGAGTTCGGTAGGCGTCATGTAATAGCCCATCGACCCGGGGCGGGCCATGGCCCAGACGACGAGGCCCACGAGAGTGGCGACCACGACGAAGCCTCCGACCAGGAACTTCGTGCGCCGGGGACTGTTTCGGGTGTCGGGGGTCACTTCTTCGCCCATCAGAGGCCAACCCTAAATGGTTAGGTCTCGGCTAGTAGCTCCCTGATGGCGGCGTCGAGGTCGGCCGGATCGATCGCGCCGAGGACCTCGGTGTTGTTGGCGCTCCCGAGCTCGGCCCCCGCCGCGCTGCCGGCGAAGGTCCAATCCGACGTGATGAAGAACGTCTGGGGCAATCCCACGAGCCCCACCTGTTCGACGAGGGTCTGCTCGGGGTCCCGGACGACGGGATAGGTGACGTCGAACTCCTTCACGAAGGCACGTGCCGCCGACGGCGTGTCGCGGATGTTCACCCCTACGAAGATGACACCCCGGTCCCGGTAACGCCTCCAACGGTCCTCGAGCAAGGCCGCCTCTTCGCGACACGGCACGCACCAAGAGGCCCAGAAATTGAGCACGACGGGGTGTCCGCGTAGTTCCCCGCTCGTCAGCCGCCCGGAACCGTCGAGCAACGCAAGCGAGAACTCCGGCGCCTTGCCGCTCGGCCCCGTCGGGGACGCGCTCTCGGGGGCCGGGCGAGTTAGTCCGATAGTGATAGCGATGACCGCGGCGAGCGCCACGACCGCGATCCCGATGCGCGCACGTGATCCGCGCGCTCCGTCCTCGAGCTCGTCCGTGGGGATCATCAAGCCCAAGCTACCGCCGCCAGTGGCTATATATTCCGCAACGATCCATGAGGACTCCCGCTCTGAAACGAGCCTGCTTGGGCGCGGCCTTGGCCGCGCTCGCGCTCGTTCTGTCCGGGTGCGCCGCTAACGCTCCGCAGGACTTCATCACGTACCAGGAAGGTGACGTGGCGAGGCAGGCGGATCGGATCTGGGACATCACGTTCGCAATCGCGGTCGCCATCTTCTTCATCGTCGAGGGCCTGCTCGTTTACGCCCTGATCAAGTACCGCCACAAGCCGGGGCGCCAACCGCAGGATTTCCACGGCAACACCCGGCTCGAGGTCGTTCTTACCCTCATCCCGGCGCTCATCCTGGGCGGCCTGGCAGTGCCGACACTGCAAACGATCTTCAGCCTCGGAACGGAACCGGCGAACGCACTGCAGGTGACCGTGACGGCGCGCCAGTTCTGGTGGGAGTACGAGTATCCCGATCTCGGGGTGATCACGGCGAACGAGCTCCACATCCCCGAGGACCAGCCCGTGTTCATCACGCTCAAGGGCGCGGATGTGATCCACAGCTTCTGGGTGCCACGTCTTGGAGGCACTCAAGACGTCGTGCCCGGGCGCGACAACAACATGTATATCCAGGCCGACGACCCCGACAAGCGCTACCTCGGGCAATGCAAGGAGTTCTGCGGCCTTTCGCACGCGAACATGCGGTTGATCGTCTACACGCACACGAAGGCCGAGTTCGAAGAGTGGGCGCAGGAGCAAGCGGAGGACCGCGTTGCACCGAGCGGCGCGGCTGCGCAGGGCGAGCAGGTGTTCCTCGAGGCGGGCTGCGTCAACTGCCACGCCATCCGGGGTACCGAGGCAGCCGGACGTACCGGCCCGGACCTGACCCACTTCGGCAGCCGTACGACCTTCGCGGGGGCGACGTTCGACAACAACGAGGGCAACCTCACCGACTGGCTGCGGGATCCGCCCGCAGTGAAGCCCGGTTCCCTCATGCCGGATTACGGTCTGACCGACGAGCAGATCCAACAGTTGGTGGCGTATCTGATGAGCCTGAAATGATGGGAGCGGATAACTGATGTCGTCCATGGCAGAAGCGGTCGCACGTCGAGGTCTGTTCGCACGCCCGCGCGGCTCGACCGGCGTGTGGGGCTGGATGACGACCGTCGATCACAAGAAGATCGGCATCCTCTACTGCGTCACCGCGTTCTTCTTCTTCATCCTCGGTGGTCTGCAGGCCGTGTTGATCCGTCTCCAACTCGCGCAGCCCGACGGCGAGGTCCTCTCTGCGGAGGTCTATAACCAGTTCTTCACGATGCACGGTCTCACGATGATCTTCCTCGTCGTGATGCCGTTCGGTGTCGGTCTGATGAACTACCTCGTGCCGCTGATGATCGGTGCGAGGGACGTCGCCTTCCCGCGCTTGAACGCGTTCAGCTACTGGGTCTTCCTGCTCGGTGGGCTCTTCCTCTATTCGAGCTTCTTCCTCGGAGGCGCGCCCGACGGCGGTTGGTTCGGGTACGCACCATTGTCGACGTCGTTCGAGACCCAGGGCATGACCTTTTATTCGTTGGGCCTGCAGATCCTGGGTATGGCGTCACTCGCGGGTGCGGTCAACTTCGTCGTGACGATCATCAACATGCGCGCGCCCGGGATGACGCTCATGCGCATGCCCGTGTTCGTCTGGATGTCGCTGGTAACCGCGTTCCTGCTGCTCTTCGCGATGCCGGTGATCGCGATCGCGCTGTTCCAGTTGATGTTCGACCGCGTGTTCGACGCGAACTTCTATCAGGTTGCCAACGGCGGTGAGCCGCTGTTGTGGCAACACCTCTTCTGGCTGTTCGGGCACCCCGAGGTCTACATCATGATCCTGCCGGCGATGGGGATTGTCTCCGACATCATCCCGACGTTCGCGCGCAAGCCGTTGTTCGGCTACGCGGCCCTCGTCTTCGCGGGGATCGCGATCGGATTCATGGGGTGGGGAGTGTGGGCACACCACATGTTCGCGGTCGGGCTCGGTCCCGTCGCGAACGCCGCGTTCGCGTTGTCCACGATGTTCATCGCGGTGCCCACAGGGGTGAAGATCTTCAACTGGATCGGGACGTTGTGGGGCGGCGACATCCGGTTCAGGCCGCCTCTGCTCTTCGCACTGGGATTCATATCGATGTTCATCATCGGCGGGCTCTCGGGCGTGACCCACGCGATCGTCCCCCACGACGCGCAACAGACCGACACTTATTACATCGTTGCTCACTTCCACTACGTGCTCTTCGGGGGCGCGATCTTCGGACTGTTCGGCGGCATCTACTACTGGTGGCCGAAGGTGTTCGGCCGCTTGTTAGGGGATCGATTGGGCAAGCTCAACTTCTGGCTGATGTTCATCGGCTTTAACCTGACGTTCGCTCCGATGCATATCGTCGGGCTGCAGGGTCAGCCCCGTCGCACGTACACGTACCCGGACGGGATGGGCTGGAACGATTGGAACTTCGTGATGACGATCGGCGCGTTCACGATCGCCCTGTCGGTCCTGGTATTCATCCTGAACGCGATCGCGAGCCGCAACCGTGGCGAAGAAGCGGGCGACGATCCTTGGGACGGCAGGACCCTGGAATGGATGACGTCATCGCCCCCGCCGGAGCACAATTTCGACGAGATCCCCATCGTCCGTGAGCGCGACGAGTTCTGGCACCACAAATACCGGGGCGACCTTCCGACGTCGGATCCCGCGACGATCGTCGCGGGGGGCGAAGATGCGCCGGGTGAGCACGGACACATCCACATGCCGTCGCCGTCGTACTTCCCGGTGCTTGCCGCGCTGGGCATACCGATCGCCGCGTACGGAGTCGTGTTGATCGCGCGTGAGGCGGGTGGGGGCCCCCTCTTGATCGCCGCCGGTTTGTTGATCACGTTGTTCGGGTTGTTCGGTTGGGTCCTCGAACCCGGAACGGAGGAGTAGTGGCGACTCACGAGGCGACTGCCGGCCACCACACCTCCACCGGGCTCGACAACACGAAGCTCGCGATGTGGGGCTTCTTGGGCTCCGAGTGTCTCTTCTTCGGTTCGATGATCTCGACCTATCTGTTGTACCGGAACCGGGTCTTGGCGGGGCCGACCCCGCACGAGATCTACGACATCCCCTACACGTCGGTCAGCTCGTTCGTGCTGCTCATGAGTTCGCTGACCATGGTGCTCGCACTCGCGGCGATCCAGCGCGGGGATCACAAGGGCTTACGCGTGTGGCTCCTCGCGACCGCGTTCCTCGGGATGACATTCATCGGAGGACAGATCTACGAATTCACGACGTTCGTCGAAGAGGGTCTCACAATGTCTACTTCGACGTTCGGATCGTCGTTCTACATGTTGACCGGGTTCCACGGCGCGCACGTCACCGTCGGCATATTGATGTTGCTGATGCTCGTCGGGATGTCGATGGCGGGCCGACTCGACCCGCCGATGGAGGGGGCGCGCAAGGTCGAACTCATCGGTCTGTACTGGCACTTCGTCGACATCGTCTGGATCGTCATCTTCATGATCGTCTACCTCGTACCCACAAACGCATGAGCGACGCCGGCACCAGCATGGAACACGTCGTTGATCCGCATATGTCGGACCACCCGAGCCCGCGCAAGTACGTCAATGTCGCGATCATCCTGGCGATCGTCACGGCTGCCGAAGTCGCCGTCTACTACATCACCGCGCTCGGCGATCTGCTCGTTCCGATCCTCGCGGTTATGGCGATCGTCAAGTTCGTAATGGTCGTCGCCTACTTCATGCACCTACGGTTCGACTCGCACATCTTCCGGCGCCTGTTCGTGACCGGCTTGATCCTGGCGTTCTTCATCTTCGGAGTCGTCATGACGATCTTCTTCGCGCGCGGAGGGCCCGCCCCCTCGGTGGGCGGCTGATCTACAGCGGGCGCCGTGGTCCTCGCGCACCATCCCGGCGACGAGGTCTGGCGCTTCGTCGCGCACCCCGATGTGTGGCTGATGGTGCTGATTCTCGTCGGTGGGTACTTCCTGGCACTGCGTTATCTCGCACCGCCGGAACACGCTGCCGAGCCCGCCCGCGCGACCCAGAAGCTGTCGTTCCTGCTCGGCGTCGCGATCCTGTGGATCGGAGCCGACTGGCCGCTGCACGAGCTGTCCGAGGATTACCTATTCAGTGCCCACATGGTGCAACACACTCTGTTCTCGCTCGTCGCCCCGCCGTTGCTGCTTCTCGGTGTTCCGGCATGGCTTGTGCGCAAGATGACCGCCCCCATCTTTCCTCTGTTGCGCTTCCTGACCCGGCCTCTGATCGCGCTCATCGTCTTCAACACCATCATCGTCGTCACGCACTGGCCGACCCTCGTGAACGCAGCGGTGACATCGGAACCGCTGCACTTCGCCCTGCACGTCGTTTTGGTGGCTTCAGCTCTGCTGATGTGGTGGCCCGTCGTCGACCCACTCCCCGAGCTGAAGCGGCTGGAACCACCGTCCAAGATGCTCTATCTCTTTTTGCAATCCATCGTTCCGACCGTGCCGGCGTCCTTCCTGACGTTTGCGAGCACGCCGTTGTACTCGTCGTACGTCGAGGCGCCGCGGCTGTGGGGCATCTCCGCGATCACCGATCAGATGGTGGCCGGACTCATCATGAAGATCGTGGGTGGTTTGCTACTGTGGCTTGCGATCGCGTTCCTGTTCTTCAAGTGGTACGCGGCCGAGCAAAAGACCCAACAGGACGAAGTCGCGTGGGACGATTTCGAGCGCGAGCTCGAGGTGTGGGACCTCAGGAGGTGACCGGGTAACGGTGTCGTCGCGTCCAGACCTTTCTGCCGGAGTGCGTCTGAGGGTTCCTCTCGTGTTCGTCATCCCGATCATTTCGCTGCTCGTGATCGCGGCGATCGCGGTCGGGATGTCCCAGGTGCTGCTCAATCTCCCCAAGGAAGCCGCGACGATCGTCGCGCTGGCCCTCGCGATCAACATCCTGGGGGCGTCCGCGGTCGTGGCAACGCGTCGGCGCACCGATGCGGCGACGATGGGCGAATTACTGGTGGTCGTTACTTACCCGGTCGTGATCGGCGTCGTGCTCGCGATCATTGGCTTCGGCGAGGGCCAGAACGTCGCCGAGAGGCACGGTCAGGAAACGACGACCGGCGGCGCGGCCGACACGATCAGCGCGGCAGGTGTGCAGTTCAACACCGACTCGCTCACGTTGACGGCGGGCGAGGAGAACGCTCTGGAGTTCAAGAACGACGACTCCGTGGAACACAACTTCGCGATCTATACGGACGACAGCGCCGACAAGGACCTCTTCGTCGGCGAGATCATCGGGGGCGGGTCGTCGACGACCTACAACATCCCGCCGCTCGATAAGGGCGAGTATTTCTTCCGCTGCGACCTGCATCCCACCGCGATGACGGGCACCGTCAAGGTCGAGTGATCTAGAACAGGAGCACGTCCAAGGCAATCGCGGTGAACAGAAGTGCCAGGAAGTAGATCGAGAACCGGAACAGTTCCCACGCCCTCTTGGCCGACGGCGCGCGGTACAGCTTGATCGCACCGCCGATGAAGACGGCGTTCAGGACGAGCGCGGCGACGAGATAGAGCATCCCCATGCGGGCGACCGAGAACAGTGCGAGGCACAACGCGAGCTGCATGAACGAATACAGCAGGATGTGTTTCGTCGTCTCTTCTTTCCCGTAGACGACGGGCATCATCGGCACGCCGGCGGCGGCGTATTCCTTCTCGTATCGCATCGCAAGAGCCCAGAAGTGCGGCGGGGTCCAGTAGAAAACGATCCCGAACATCGCGAGCGCGGGGAGGCCGATCGTTCCGGTGACCGCGGCCCATCCGACCAGGACCGGCATAGCGCCTGCGGCGCCACCGATGACGATGTTCTGAGGGGTCGTTCGTTTCATGCCCCACGTGTAGACGAGGACATAGAAGAGGAGGGCCGCGGTCGACACCACAGCAGCCGTCGGGTTGACCAGGGTCCATAAGAAGACGAGAGCGATCGTTCCCAAGACCACTCCGAACGCCAAAGCATTGCGCGGCTCGATGCGGTGCATCGGCAGGGGCCGGCGTTTCGTGCGTGGCATGACGGCATCGATGTCGCGGTCGAGGTAGCAATTGATCGCGTTGGCACCGCCGGCGGACAGCGTGCCACCGACGAGCGTCGCCAATACGAGCCACGTCGACGGCCATCCCCCGGCCGCCAGGATCATGGCCGGCACGGTCGTCACGAGGAGCAGTTCGATGATGCGTGGTTTGGTCAGGGCGACGTACGCGGCCACGCGTTGGCGGAAGGTCGCCTCGACCAGTTCGGAGACCGGTGCGGCGTCCTCGAGCGACAGCACGCCGTGGGCGTCGCTGATGAGTCTCTGCATCAGCCGGCCTCGTAAGCGGGGCGTTGGGTCATCTCGGCCCCCGCGCGACGCGCCACCGTCGAAGGACTGGAAACGACGGCGAGGCCGACGAGGCTTCCCCAGATCAACGCGGCGCTCAACAGATGAAGCGTCACGAACAACTCGTTCAACCGCCCCGGATACGTCCATACGTTCGCGGCCCCTATCAGTATCTGGATGGCGAACAGACCCAGTGCCGCGTGCGCGAAACGCGCCGCTAAACGGTCCTTCGCGGGAGCCCGGATCACGCCGATGACCACGAGCGCGACCACCACGCCGACGATCGCGGCCAGCGCGCGGTGCAGGAAGTGGAGCGCGGCGGGCTCGTACGACAGGTCGGGGATCAGACGCCCATCCATCAAGGGCCAGTCCGAGAAGACGTAACCCGCGTCGCGGCCGGTGACGTACGACCCGATCAGGATCACGCCGAGCACGCCGACTGCTGCCAGCCGTGCCCGGCGGGCGACGCGGGCATCTGTTTCTAGTGGCTCCGGCCGGTCCAACGACCACGCGGTTATGGACAGGTGGATCAGAACCGCGACCAGGGCCATCGCGGTGGCGAGATGCAACACGACGGAGGTCGCGGCCAGCTCGAGCCACACAACCACGGCTCCGAGGACCGCCTGGAGGAGGACGAGGCCGAATGCGATCGTCGCGCCTCGCACCAACACCGGGAGATCGCGATGGCGCCGCCAGGCCGTCACTGCCAGGGTCGCGAGAAGCACGACGACCACCGAAGCCATCAGTCGATGTGAGAATTCGATCATCACGGCGCGGTTCTCGAGGGCAGGTAGCAACCTGCCCGAGCAATGCGGCCAGTCGTTCCCACATCCCAGTCCCGATTTCGTCGCGCGCACGAGGCCGCCGACGGCCACGAGGAGGAACGTGGCCGCGGTCGAAGCAAGCGCCAATCTCCGGAAGGGGGTCACGACTCGCCGATGCTAACCGTCTAGTCCCCGTGGCGATTTAGTCTGCCCTGATGCTGAAACCTCTCGCACTCGCCGCTGTGCTGATGTTCCTAGTCGCGTGCGGCTCGGATGAGCCCAACGTTGGATCGGGTTCGGAGGCCACCGGCTCCGGTGCCGCCGGCGACTTCGACGAGCCGATCCCCGCCGACGTCGAGGCGTATCCCATCCTGGTGTCGTCCGAGATCGTCGCGGGTGACAACCGCTTCTTGGTCGGAGTCCTCAACGGCGAGGATGCGCCGATCGGCTCGCTCCAGATCGACGTCGAGGCCGATTTCTTCTTCCTCGAATCCTCGGATACCGAAAGCGTCACGTCGGCCCGATTCGATTTCATCGAGACGGTCCCCGGAGAGCGCGGTCTCTACGTCGGTCACGTGACGTTCGACGAGCCCGGTAGCTGGGGGGCCGAGGTCTCGATCACCGGCGATGGGATCGACGAGCGCCTGAAGGTCGCGTTCGAGGTCTTGGAGACGGGGTCGACGCCGCAGATCGGAGAGCGCCCTCCGGCTCTGGACACCCCGACGGGCGACGACGTGAAGAAACTGTCGACGATCACGACCGATGCTCATCCCGATCCCGACTTCTATGAGCTGTCGATCGCAGACGCCCTCCAGGAACCACGTCCGTTCGTCGTCGTGTTCGCCACTCCGAAGTTCTGCTCGTCGGCGGTGTGTGGACCGACCCTCGACATCGTCAAGGACGTCGCGCCCGACTTCCCGAAGATCAACTTCCTGCACGTCGAGGTCTATACGAACCTGGACGATCCTTCCGATCTGAAGGTCGTGCCGGCGGTAAAGAAGTGGGGCCTCCCGACGGAGCCGTGGGTGTTCGTGGTCGACGAGCGCGGGCGCGTGGCGGCGAAGTACGAGGGCACCGTCGCCGCGTCCGAACTGGAAGGCGAACTCAAGGGACTCTAGAAGTACTCGGTCAATCTCGCCAGGCTTGAGGGCCCCCTGCGCCTGCGGCGCTCTCGCAGGGGACCCTCTAGGCGTCCTCGATCGAATCGGCGAATAGCTTGCCGTCGATGACTTCGCCTTCGACGGTCACGGGATCACCGCTGCTCAGATGCTCCTGGAGATGGCCGATGGGGAAGCCGTAGTCGAAGTCGGCACGCACGTAGACGATGGTCGTCGTGTCGTCGTGGCGCACCTCGAAGCTAGAGACCTCGTTGAGGCCGCTCGATTCGATGTCGGTGACCACCCCGGTGAACGTTTGGGAGGTCGGAGTCTCATCGTCGGTGTCGTTCCCGACGATCCTCGCTCCGAAGAACAATGCGAGCGCAGCGATCACAACCGCCAGCACGGCACCGAGCCATCTCGATCGGGTCACGCATCTAGGGTAGTTGCATGGAGGGATCCAACCCGTCGCTGGATGACTTGCGTGTAGCGATCGATGCGGCGCTAGAGGACTACCTCCGAAAGCAAGCCGCCCGTGCGTCCGAGGCAGAGCCGCTGATCGCGGAGATCCGGCGCGTGCTGGCGGCGGGAGGCAAACGTCTCCGACCCGCTTTCTGTTACTGGGGGTACCGCTGCGCGGGCGGAGCCCATTCGGAATCGATCGTGCGAGCCGCGATGAGTCTTGAGCTGCTGCATACGTTCGCCGTCGTGCACGACGACATCATGGATGCGAGCGATTCTCGGCGCGGGCAGCCGACGACGGTCGCGCATCATGGCCTCGCGCGTGCACTGTTAGTCGGTGATCTCGCGCTCGTTCTTGCCGACACGGCATTGCGAACCGCGGGCTTTCCCGCGGATGTCTTGGATCGTGCACTCGACGTGTATTCCTCGATGCAGATGCGGGTCATCGCGGGTCAAGATCTCGACATCGCCGCCGCTACGCGCGCGATCGACGTTCCGGCGGCCCGTCGGATCGCGGTGCTGAAGTCGGGCAGCTACACCGTCGAGGATCCCCTTTCGATCGGAGCGACACTCGGAGATGCGTCCGAAACGTTGATGGCTGCTCTGAGCGCGTTCGGTCGTCCGTTGGGTGAAGCTTTCCAGTTGCGCGACGACATCCTCGGCACCTTCGGCGACCCGGTCATCACCGGTAAATCCGTCGATGCCGATATCAGGGACGGCAAGCGGACGTTCCTGTATGCCGCCGCCGTCGAGGAACTCGAAGGCGCCGACAGGGAGCGCTTCATCGCGGACTGGGGCGCGGAGGACTTGGACGACGATCGCATCGCGTGGCTGCGGGCGGCGGTCGAACGAGCCGGCGCGCGGGCGCGCGCCGAAGATCTCTGTCGGGAGCTCGAGGATGAAGCGCAAGCGGTCCTCGAACGTCTCGAGATACCGAACGAAGCGCGCGTGGCGCTGCGCTCGCTCGCGGGCATTGCGGTTCGCCGGGCAGCTTGAGAATTAGTGCACCGGCATCGGGACGCCATGGCGCAGCCCCGGTTAGATTTGCCCCGCCCGGCATCGATCATCACGACCAGGAGCGGATGTGGCCGACCCTGAAGAGATCTATTCGGAGGTCCTGACCGAGGAGCAAGGCAAGGGCGTTTCGTCCGCCGTCGCGGAGGGTCGCGCCAAAGCGGCGCGGTCGCGCGCCGAAGCCGGCTCGCCTCATCCCAAGGAACCGAAGTGGTGGCCTGGCGCCCAACCCCACCTCGAGGGTGGTGACGGCGCCGCTCCCGCGGAGGCCGCCGAGGCCGCACCCGAGGCCGCCGCGGCCGAAGAAGCGGCCGCCGAAGAACCCGCCGCGGAGGAACCAGCAGCCGAAGCCGAGGCTCCGGCCGAGCCCGCGACCGAAGAGGTCGCGGCCGAGCAGCAGCCGGCGGAGGCACCGACCGCTCCCGAGGCTCCCGCTGCGACGGAAGAACAGCAGGCGGAACAGGTCCCTCAAGAACAGGCGCCGGCGCCCGCCGAACCGGTTCAGCCCGCGGCCGAGAGCGCGCCGCAACCCGCGGCGCAGGCGCGCCCGTCGGGTGTGACGCACGGTACGGCCACGGGAACGAGGGTGCGGCCGGAGGATGCGGTGACCACGGAGGCGCAGTATGCGGGTCAGCAGGCGGTGTACGACCGTCGCAAGCTGATCGACGAGTTGATCGCGACCGGCGTGCCGGCGGCGGCAGCATCGGACGCGGGCGAGCGCCGTTCGCCGATGCTGTTCTTCCTCTATCTCCTCATCCCGTTGCTCGCGATCGGCATCGTGCTGTCGCTGGACGAGGGCGGCGGAACGGCCGCGGCCCCTGCCGGAGAGGACGGCGGCGGAGGAGGAGGAGGCCTGACGATCAGCGCGGCGCAGATCCAGTTCGACACGCAGGAGTTGACGTTCCCCGCGGACGAGGCGACGACACTGACGTTCAACAACGAGGACTCGGTCGAGCACAACGTCGCGATCTACGAGACCGAGGACGCCGAGCAGGACATCTTCGTCGGGCGGATCATCGGCGGCGGGACGACCGTCGACTACGAGGTTCCGGCGACCCCCGCCGGTGAGCACTTCTTCCGCTGCGACGTGCATCCCACGGCCATGACCGGCACCGCGATCTTCGAATAACCACCCCCGCGCCCGCTGACGTCGAGTGTTGATATAGGTCCGGATTCCGGACCCCACACAACACTCGACGAAGCTTGGAGGGGTAGACTCCGAAACTCAGCTTGTGAAGTTTTTCACAAAGTCTCGGACCCGGCCTGCTCCCAGGCGACCGGGCCCCCGGCGAGGCTAGGAGGAGGGGCTCGTGACGACCGAGTTCGACGTCGCGATCGTCGGCGGAGGACCGTCCGGCGCGGCCACCGCGCACTACCTCGCCACTAAGGGTCACTCGGTACTCGTCTGCGAGAAGAAGAACTTCCCGCGCGAGAAGACGTGCGGCGACGGCCTCACTCCGCGCGCCGTCAAGCAACTCGAGGCGATGGGTCTCGGCGAGGAACTTGCGACGTGGGAGAGCGTGCGCGGCTTGCGGATCCACGCCGCGGGCCGCACCCTCGAACTCGCGTGGCCGGAGCTCGATGAGTGGTGCAACTACGGTCTCGTGAAACCCCGCAAGGACCTCGACTCGATCGTCCTCTCCAACGCGGAAGCCGCCGGCGCCAAGGTCCTGCAACACACGCAGGTCGCGGAGCCGATCTACGAAGACGGGGCCGTGGCCGGTTTCGTAGCCAAGCGTGACGGACAGGAAGAGCGCGTGAAAGCTCACTTCGTCGTATGCGCCGAGGGGGCCGCGACGAAGTTCGCAGGATCTCTCGGCCGGGCACGCAACAGCGAGTACCCGATGGGGTGGGCCATCCGCCAGTACTTCAACTCACCGATGGAGCATTCCGGCTGGTTCGAAGGTTTCCTCGACGTCAAGTCCGGCGTCGACGCGCTGCCGGGCTACGGCTGGGTCTTTCCGGTAGGCGACGGAACCGTGAACGTCGGCGTCGGGCTACTCACGACTTACGGCGGATGGGCCGACATCAACCTGCACCGCCTACAAGAGAACTTCGTCGGCAACCTCCCGAAGGACTGGGGGATCAACTACGACACCGTGTGCTCCAAGCCGCGCGCGGGACGGCTGTTCATGGGCCAGAGCGTGTGGCCCCCCCACGGCCCGGGCTTCATGTTGGTCGGAGACGCCGCCGGGATGATCAATCCCTGCAACGGCGAAGGGATCGCCTACGGCTACGAGACCGGGCGCATCGCCGGTCGACACATCGATGCCGCTTTGCGCGACGGCTCATCGCGCACCCTCGAGGCGTACACCGCAGAGCTAGAAGAAACGTACGGCCCGTATTACCGGTTGGGCCGCCGCTTCGTGAAGCTGATCGGTCATCCCGACCTGATGGAGAAGCTCGTCTCTATGGGGATGCGTTCTAAGCGCGTCATGAGTTTCGCGCTCACCTTCATGGCGAACCTCGAAGACGAGAAGCGTTCTGGTGTGCAACAGATGGGGCTGCGCGCGATGAAGAAGTTAGCGGAGCTCAAACCATGACCGTCGGTGCCTATTTCCCGATCCTGGTACTCGTGATCCTCTCGACGATCTTTGCGGTCGCGTCGATGTTCGCTGCCTCGAAACTCTCGCCGCGGAAGTGGACGGCGGCGAAGTTGGATCCCTACGAGTGCGGCATCGTGCCCGAGGAAGGGGTCGGGGACACGGAACGGTTCCCCGTGAAGTTTTACCTGGTGGCGATGCTGTTCATCATCTTCGACATCGAGACCGTCTTCCTCTATCCGTGGGCGGTCGCGTACAAGGAGCTGGCGCTCTTCGGGTTGATCGAGATGGCGACATTCGTGGTGATCCTCGTGACCGCCTACGTCTACGTCTGGCGCCGCGGAGGTCTCGAATGGGCGGAGTAAGCGACGTCGTCGGCGCGAACTTCCTGACCGCGCAACTCGACAAGCTCGTGAACTGGGCCCGCAAGTCGTCGTTATGGCCGGCCACGTTCGGACTCGCCTGCTGCGCGATCGAGATGATGGCAACGACCATGCCGCGACACGACCTCGCGCGCTTCGGCATGGAAGCGTTTCGCGCGTCACCCCGCCAAGCGGACCTGATGATCGTCGCGGGGCGCGTGTCACAGAAGATGGCACCGGTCCTTAGACAGATCTACGACCAGATGACCGAGCCGAAGTGGGTCATCTCGATGGGGGCCTGCGCGTCGACCGGCGGCGTGTTCAACAACTACGCACTCGTGCAAGGAGTCGACCAGATCGTTCCCGTCGACATCTACGTCCCCGGTTGTCCCCCGCGTCCCGAGATGTTGATCGACGGCATCATGCTGCTGCACGAAAAGATCAAGCGCGGCGAGTACACCTCGGGTCGGGTCGCCAGTTGACCTCTGCGATATCTGCCGCCGAATGGCTCGCTCGCGCGCGCGTGTTGAGTGCCGAGGGCTGGGTCCTGATCGATCTCTGCGGACTCGATCGTTTGCGTCTGGCACCTAAAGCCGAGCGCTTCGAGGTCGTGGTGCAGTTGCTCCACCCGCAGCGCAAGGAGCGACAGATGCTCCATATCGCCGCGGAGGGTGATCCGCCGACGCTCCCGTCGATCAGCGACGTGTGGCCCACCGCCAACTTCATGGAACGCGAGGCCTACGACATGTTCGGCATCGTGTTCGAGGGACACCCGAACCTCACGCGCATCCTGATGCCCGAGGAGTGGGAAGGACATCCTCTGCGTAAGGACTACGGCGTGGGCAAGGTCGCGGTCGAGTTCATCGAGCAGCCCTTCATGCAGATCACCGCACCCGGACAAGCGCCGAATGTCGGCGAGAGCGGGGCGCACGTCGATCGGCTGGGTCAGGTCGTTGCCGAAGGGGAGGCGCCGTGAGCACCGCGGAAACGTTGATCCGCGAAGTCGAGGCCAAGGGTCAGGGTGCGTTCGTCGAGTCCTACGACCCGTCCGACGAGCGCATGGTCATCAACATGGGTCCGGTCCATCCGTCTACCCATGGGGTCCTGCGGCTGCTCCTCGAACTCGATGGCGAGACCGTCCTCAAGTGTCTGCCCATCGTCGGCTATCTCCATACCGGTATGGAGAAGGAGTGTGAGGACAACAACTGGCGGGGCGCGGTGACCATCGTCACGCGCATGGACTACCTCGCGCCGATCCATAACGAGCAGGTCTATTCGATGGCCGTCGAGGAGCTCATGGGGATCGAGGTTCCTCCGCGCGGCAAGTACATCCGAACGTTGCTCGCGGAACTGAACCGCCTGTCATCGCATCTCGTTTGGTTCGGAACCCAGGGGCTCGATATGGGGGCGATGTCGGCGATGTTCTACGGGTTCCGCGAGCGCGAACAGGTCCTCGAGTTCTTCGAGATGGTCACCGGGTTGCGTATGAACCACGGCTACGTCATTCCCGGCGGCGTCTGGGAGGACCTCCCGAACGGATGGGAGCGACCCGTGCGCCGCATCCTGGACACCTTCCCCGGACGCATTGCCGAATACGAGCGGTTGCTCTCCGCGAACCCGATCTTTCTCGAGCGCACCTCGAACGTCGGGTTGTTGAGCCGCGCTCAGGCGATCGCCCTGGGGGCATCGGGTCCCATCGCGCGCGCCACCGGTATCGACTGGGACTTGCGCCGCGACATGCCCTACGACGCGTACGGAGAGGTGTCGTTCAACGTCCCGATCGCGACGGAAGGCGATGTGTACGCGCGCTACCGAGTGCGCATGGACGAGATGACCGAGTCGCTCAAGATCGTGCGGCAACTGATGGACAAGATGCCGCGTGGCGATTTCAAGAACATGGATCCGAAGCTCACGCCTCCGCCGCGCGAGGAGCTGAACCGCTCGATGGAGGCCGTGATCCACCATTTCAAACTGACGACACAGGGCTACACGGTGCCGGAGGGCGAAACGTACGCGGCGGTCGAGTCCCCGCGCGGCGAACTCGGTTGTTACCTCGTGTCCGACGGCGGCACGTCGCCATATCGCTGCCACGTGCGCGATCCGAGTTTCGTGAATCTCCAGGCGTTGTCGCCGATGGTGGAGGGCGGGCTCCTCGCCGACCTCATCGCCTCCATCGCGTCGACCGACCCAATAATGGGCGGCGTCGATCGATGATCGACACCGCGCTGATCTTTCGAGCCCACCCGGGCGCCTTCGGCGCCCCCCGAGGCGTCGATCGATGATCGACACCGCGCTGATCTTTCGAGCCCGCCCGGGCGCCTTCGGCGCCTCCCAAGGTGTAGACCGTTGAGCGTTCTCACTGACGAGCAGCGCGCGCTCGCCGAGCGCATCGTTGCGAAGTATCCCAACTCGCGTTCCGCGACGCTGCCGTTGCTGTTCCTGGTGCAGTCGGCCGAGGGGTACGTAACCGAAGACGGCATGCGCGAGGTCGCCGACATCCTCGACATCACGCCCGCACAGGTGCTCGCGTCGGCCAGCTTCTACACGATGCTCAAGAAGCGCCCCCAGGGCGATTACCTCATCTCGGTTTGTCGCAACATCTCGTGCACCCACAACGGCGCTCGTCGGGTCATCGAGGCGTTACAGGAGCGCCTCGGGATCGATCCCGGAGAGACCACGCCCGACGGCAGGTTCAGCCTCGAGGCCGCCGAGTGCCTCGCGACCTGTGACGGCGCGCCGAGCATGCAGATCAACTACGAAGATTTCTATGCGGTCACTCCGGACGACGCCGTGAACCTCGTCGAGCAACTCGCGGGGGGTGAGGAAGTCCGCAGCGTGCGCGGCGACGTGGTCAGGAAGGCCAAGGAGATCGCGGCCGAGACCGCTGCCGCGGGACTGCGACCGGAGTCACCTCCGCACGAGGACGCCCGCACCGTCGGAGGCGAATCGCAGCCTCCCGATTTCTCGCCGGGCGATCGCCCGCGGGTCGAGGGTCCCAACGGCGAAGGAAATAGCGGTGGCTGAAGAGGTCAGGATCGTCACCCGTCGTCTGCGTGAGCACCCCGATGATTCGTGGACGCTCGAGCGCGTCCTCGGCGACGGCGGTTACGAGGCGGCACGCTCGGCGGTCACGTCGATGACCTCGGCCGAGGTCACCGAGCTCGTGAAGGCGTCGGGCCTGCGGGGCAAGGGCGGCGCCGGCTTCCCCACGGGCATGAAGTGGTCCTTCGTTCCGCAAGACGTCTTGCCGCGCTACGTGGTCGTCAACCACGACGAGGGCGAGCCGGGCACATTCAAGGATCGCGAACTCGCCGAGGCCGATCCCCATCAGCTGATCGAGGGCATCATCATCGCCTCCTGGGCGAACCAGGCCGAGAAAGCATTCATCTATTGCCGCGGCGAGTTCGCACTCGGGTCGCGCCGTCTTGATACCGCGATCGACGAGGCGTACCGCAAGGGGTTCCTCGGCAAGAGCATCTTCGGTTCGCGCTTCGATCTCGACATCGTTCTGCATCGGGGCGCCGGCGCGTACATCTGCGGCGAGGAATCGGCGCTGCTCGACTCGCTCGAAGGTTTCCGTGGACAGCCGCGGCTGCGTCCTCCGTTCCCGGCGGTCAAAGGTCTGTACGGACAGCCGACGGTCATCAACAACACCGAGACGCTCGCGACGCTGCCGGCGATCGTGAGCAATGGCGCCGACTGGCACAAGCAGTGGGGTACCGAGAAATCTCCGGGGACGAAGATGCTCTCGGTCTCGGGCCACATCAACAAGCCGGCGAATTACGAGGTCGCCTACGGGACAACGCTCAAAGAAGTACTCGACCTCGCCGGTGGCACGCGCGACGGGAAAAGATTGAAGGCGATCATTCCCGGTGGCGCGAGTGCGCCGTTGTTGACCGACACCAGCGTTCCGATGGACTTCGAATCGCTGAAGGAAGCCGGAACGATGCTCGGATCGGGCGCGGTCGTGTTCATGGACGAGTCAACATGCATGGTCCGCAACGCACTCGTGACCACCGAGTTCTTCGAACACGAGTCGTGCGGCAAGTGCACGCCTTGTCGCGAGGGAACGTGGTGGGCCGTCAAGGTGCTGGAGCGCATCGAACACGGCGAGGGTCGTCAGGAAGACCTCGACCTGTTGCTCGATATCGCGGATGGGATGGACGGACGTTCGTTCTGCCCGCTCGGCGACGCCGCGTCATGGGCGCTGCGCTCCAACGTGAAGCTGTTCCGTGACGAGTTCGAGCAACACGTTGCCGACGGCCGCTGCCCGTTCGAAGGTGACCACAAGATGCTCGTCGGCGCGCGCATGCACGGTGTCGGTCTCGGTGACGCCGGTGTCGGCCAACAGCCTGCGAGCGGTATCGCCACGGATGAGTGGGAGGGATCGTGACGGAGAAGGTCTCCCTTACCATCAACGGCGCGACCGTCGAAGCCGAGCAGGGCCGACTGTTGATCGACGTCGCTGAGGAACTCGGCGTTTTCGTTCCGCGCTTCTGCTACCACCCGGGCATGAAGTCGGTGGCCGTTTGCCGCATGTGCCTCGTCAAGGTGGAGGGGCAGCCGAAGTTGGTGCCGGCCTGCGCGACCCCGGTGGCCGACGGGCTCGTCGTCGACACCGTGGACGACGACGCCGTGGATGCACAGAAGGGGATGCTCGAGTTCCTTCTGATCAACCATCCGTTGGACTGTCCCATCTGCGACCGCGCGGGCGAGTGTCCCCTCCAGGACCAGACATACGCGCACGGACCGGGCTCGTCCCGTTACGTCGAACCGAAACGCACATTCGAGAAGGCACTCGAGATCTCCGACCTCGTCGTCTTGGATCGCGAGCGCTGCGTGTTGTGCTGGCGCTGCGTGCGGTTCGCCGACGAGATCGCGGGCGACCGCTTCATCCAACTCGTCGACCGGGGGCCGGGTACCCAGATCCTGACGTTCTCCGACGAGCCGTTCGACTCCTATTTCTCGGGTAACACGATCCAGATCTGTCCCGTCGGCGCGCTTACGGGGCGGCCGTATCGCTTCGTTTCTCGCCCGTGGGATCTCGAGACGTCGCCGAGCGTCTGCACGTACTGCGCCGTCGGCTGTCCGATCACGAACGAAGCACGGAACGACAAGATGGTGCGTTGCCAGGCTCTGCCCAACGAGCAGGTCAACGACTTCTGGAACTGTGACAAGGGGCGCTTCGGCTTCCACCACGTCGATGCAGACGACCGCTTGGCCACGCCGTTGCTGCGCAACGACGCGCAGGAGTTCGAGCCGACGTCGTGGTCCACCGCCTTCGACAGGATCGCAGCGACCGTCAAGGACAAGAAGGTGGGAGTCATCGCGGGCGGACACCTCACCACCGAGGACGCGTTCGCCATCTCGCGGTTGGCCGGCAAGGTGCTGAAGACGAACGACATCGATTCGCGCCTCCAAGACGAGGGCGCGCCATACGAACGGTTGCTCGAGGCCGCCCCGGTCGCGGGATCTACCGCACGGATAAACGACCTCGAGACCGCCGACACGATCGTGTGGATCGGCCCCGATCCGAAAGAGACGTTGCCGGTTCTCTACCTCAGGTTGCGGCAAGCGGTGCTCGAGTACGGCACTCGTCTTGTCGTCGTGGCCCCCCGCCGGATCTCGCTCGACTCGTTCGCGAACGAGGTGGTACGCGATCGGACCGATCTGAACCCGATAGATAGCGCGTCGGCCGTCGTGGTCTGCTGGGGCCCGGCCGCGCCGGGCCGCTCTGACGAGGGGCTCGACCTCGCCCTCGAGCTGACGCGTAAGCACGACGCGAAATTCCTGCTGTGTCCACCACACGCGGGCTCGCAAGGACTCATCGATATGGGTGTGCATCCCGTCCTCGATGCGGGTTATGTGCCGCGCGCTGAGACCGGGAAGGACACGAGGGCCATGCTCGAGGCCGCGGCCAACGGAGAGCTCGACGCGCTGCTGATCTTCGGAGCGGATCCGATCGCGGACTTCCCCGATGCCGATCTCGCCACGCGTGCACTCAAGAACAGCCCGTTCACCGTCGTGATGGAGCTGTTCCCGACGGAGACGGTCTCCCATGCCGATGTCGTGCTTCCGAGCGCGGCCTATGCCGAGCGCGAGGGAACGTTCACGAACCTCGAACGCCGGATCCAGAAGCTCGAGGCCTGTCTCGAGCCTCCCGGCACGGCGCGCGAGGTCTGGCAAGCATGCGCCGGCATCGCGCGCGCGCTCGACGATGAGTGGGGTTGGGGTGGTTTCACCGACGTGTGGAAGGCGATCAGCTCGGACGTCCCCACCCATTCCGATGTCGACGTCGCCGCGCTCCACAGTGAATTGCTGATCCCGGCTCCGCACTATGAGTCCGGTTTCGCGCCCGACATCTCGCACGGCTCGTCGGTTGTTGCCGGCCCCGGCGGCACGTACCCGAAGGGTTTCCGCCAAGGAGCGCCCTTCCAGACGGGCCAGAACTGGCCGCTCTCTTGGGAACTCCGCGCCTTCGAAGCTCGTGAACGCCCGGGCGTAGTTCCGCCCATCCCGGAGCAAGGTGAAGTGGGCAACGGTGGGGGCGAGACCGCCTCGGCGGCTGAGGAGATGTCAGACGCGACAACTGGGAGTGCCTCGGAAGCGGCCGAATCCCCGCCCGCATCGTCTGACATCACCCGAACGCCGTCCGAGGACGGCCCGCCCCGCACGTTCGCGCTCCTCACGGGGCGGCTGATTTACGACGAAGGAGCGATGGTCTCCAAGAGCACGTTCTTGCGGAAGTTGCAGCGCGCGCCGTTCATCGAGATCAACGACGAGGATGCC
>JALZEA010000021.1 GCA_030862265.1 Actinomycetota bacterium
GTGCTCGACACGACAAGACCAAAGAGTTCGGGGCGCTCGCTCAACCCAACGGCAAGCCCAGGAGGGCACGGTTGTGAGACATACCTACCGAAGCCAAAAAGGGACACGGGTGGTGAGACTTCACAAGCATCAGTTTTAGATCCGGCTCCACCGGCAGGGTTCCACGCTCATCAACGAAGAGGAATCGGCCAGACGAAAAGAGAACACTCGTAGAGCGCCCTTCTTAGGAGGTACGGATGAAGCGGACAGCTCTTCTCCTTATGGTCCTTGGTTTGATCGCGGGAACCATCGCGACTGCGGAAGCGGGCAAGAAGAAGAAGGCTCCGCCCCGGATAGAACGCGTGGTGGAGTTCGAGTACAGCTGTCCGTGTGGCCCGAGGGTTTTGGGCCATGGTGTCGGGTGGCAGTTCGGAAGCGCCACGGGCGAGAACATCGGTGGCGGCCCCGTCACATTCGATCCTACTGTCGAGAATTACCTCAAGGCGGAAGTCAGCGACTTGGCCGGACAGACGGTCGCGTATGGGATCGCGATGGACGTAGATCCCGACGACACCAGCCCGAATAACACGGTAGCGGATATATGCGGAGCTACAACCGACCCGCTCGAGATGCCCGATGTCGAGGCCGAGTTCCGGGTCTTCGTCAACTTCGGAACATGCGCTGATGGGACTCCGTCCATCCCTACGCAGGGAACCATCACGTTCACGCTCTCAAACATTCCGTAAGACGTTCTGCCCGGCGCTTCAGTTTAGATCTCGAGGCGGGGCATTACCCCGCGAGTGAGAGCGTGGCGCCGAGACCCATCCCTAGGACCAACAGCATTCCTGCACGGCGGGCGTGGAGGAACGCCCACGG
The DNA here is from genome assembly GCA_030862265.1 of Actinomycetota bacterium. Lineage (GTDB taxonomy): Bacteria > Actinomycetota > CADDZG01 > CADDZG01 > WHSQ01 > JALZEA01. The sequence continues at coordinate 856 of JALZEA010000021.1, forward strand.
GCCGAACCACAACGGCCACAGGGGATAGCGCGGCGGAGGGTCGGGGGGTTTGGAGCGGTCGTAGGTCCGCCAGGTGCGCACCAGTGTGGGCGCGGCGACCGCGACTGCGAGCGTCCAGAGACTCAACACACCGGTGGCGATGAGGATCGCGATCGAGACGTAAAACGTGGCGAACAGTACCTGGGTCACGCGGCGCGCGGCCCCCTCGCCAAGCATCACCGGCAGCGTCGCGACCCCGGCGGCGCGGTCCCATTCGAGCTTGTCGATGTGCTTGCCGAACAGCACAGTGGTGACGAGCAGCGCATAAGGAACGGAGGCCCACACGATCACCATGGGGATCGAGCCCGTCGCCGCGAAATACGTCCCGCCGACCATGAGCGGCCCCCAGATGACGAACACGCTCGGTTCGCCGAGACCCTTTGCCTTCAAACGCAGCGGCGGAGCGACGTAACCCACGCTGATCACAAGGCCCGCGAGCGCGAACCCGCCGATCGCCCACCCGCGGGCGTAGATCAACGCTCCCATGATGGCCGCATCGATCCCATTGGCAACGACGATCGCTCGTCCCAGGCCCGCGCGCGTGACCACACCCGCCACGACCGGATGCGGTGCATACAACGTGCGCGGGTAGTCGGCGGTGTCGAGGCCCTCGGACAGATCGAAGTAGTCATTGATCATGTTGTTGGCGGCGTGCGCGACGACGATGCCGACGGCCGCCAGGGCGAAAAGACCCCAGCGCACATCATCGCGGCCGACCGCGAGAAGTCCGGCGATCGCGGCGGCCGTGAGGGTCATGGGTTGGACGCACGCCCTCGTGATCAACAGCAGCCGACCCACAGGATCTAGGACGGAGGGGTCCGGGACGCCGCAGGTTTTCAGCAGTAACGCCCAGGTTCCGAGACGGCCCCACCGCGCCCCTCTTATCTCTTCGATGGCCACGCCCAGACGCTATCTCCGAGGGGAGGAGCCGCCTGGGTCGTGGCGAACCCTCTCCTTAACTCTCCAAACCGCGGAAAGGGTGGGCACGTTGCCTCGAATCATCGCTTCGATCGTGCTAGCTCTCGTGCTGGTTGCGCCACTTAACGGGGCGGCGGCCCGGCAGGACGCGGAGCCGCCCGGTTCATTGGAGCTGGTAGGTCACAGCCCGCTCGAGAACCGCGGCATGAACGCGGCCCTTGCGGTCCACGGCGATTACGCCTACGTCGGGAGCCGCACCGACGGCAAGGCCAACAACGCGAACGGCGCCGGGGTGCTCGTGGTCGATATCTCCGATCCGAAGAGCCCTGAGGTTGTCCACGAGATCGGCCTCCCTGAGCAAGGCAGCGAAGGGGAGACATCGCGCGAGATGCGCATCTGGCCGCAACAAGAGCTATTGATCGTGATGAACCTCGGTTCCAACTGCAGCTTCCTTATCCACGCGTGCTCACCGCGCACGGTGGACGACAACTACCGCTTCTACGACATCTCCGGAAAGAACGCCGCGGAGCCGAAGCTGGTTGCCGAGTACATGCCGTCGCAAGACCCTCACGAGTTCTATCTCTGGGCCGATCCGCGCCGCCCGAGCAAGCGTGCGTTGTTGATCCAGTCGACGCCCTCGGGAGCCGCGAAGATGCTCGTTGCCGACATCTCCGGCGCCCGACAGAAGAAGTTCCCGGAGATCGCGACATGGACCTCGGTCGCGGAGGCATACGTGCACTCGATGGCCCTGACGCCGGACGGTAAGACCGCGTACCTCGCGCACAACGAAGGCGGCTTCATGGTCGCCGATACGTCCGAGCTCGCGGCGGGTAAGTCGAAGCCCACGATCCGGACGGTGACGGCACCCAATGACGCGGCCGACTGGGACGGCCCGGGTGCCCTGCACAGCGCCGCGCCGCTGTTCGGCAAGAACAAGAACTACGTCCTGGCCACCGACGAGGCGTATGGGGACCTTCTTGCCGCAATCGGTTCGGGCGGATGCCCATGGGGCTGGACCCGGCTGATCGACGTCAGTAACCCCGCCAAACCCAAGGTCGTCTCCGAATACAAGCTCGCCGAGAACGAGGAGAGCTTCTGCACGACCGACCCGCCGCGACCGTCGTCAAGCTATTCGGCTCACAACCCGACGCTTACGGAGAACCTCGCGATCATCTCGTGGCACGCGGGCGGACTCCAGGTGGTGGACATCTCCAATCCATTGAAGCCCACGCAGGCGGCGGAGTTCATTCCCGATCCCGTTCCGGTGATCCTGCAGGAAGATCCTGCGCTCAGCGCGGGTCAGGACAAGGTCGTGATGTGGAGCTTCCCGATCATCCAGGACGGCCTGATCTATGTCGTCGATGTCCGTAACGGTCTTTACATTCTGAAGTACAAGGGTCCGTTCGAGAAAGAGGTCGAACGCGTCAAGTTCCTCGAAGGCAATTCCAACCTCGGCGACGCGGTGCGCCTAGGCCGCCTCTAACCATTCTGTGGTGACATGAGGGTGCTATAGACCACTCTCAGCCACACAAAACGGTTTCCTAGTACTCGACCTCGACGTCGGTAACGGCCTTCGGCATCGCGTTGAAAACGCCCTGTAGCTGCATCAGCTTCATCATGTTGCCGGAGATCTTGAGCTTCCCCTGCATGAACGCATTCTGGGGATTCAGCTCCTGCTTTGTGATCGCGACCGCGGTTTCGTAGCTCTGCGTCAATGTCGCTTCGGCGTCGGTGATCTCGCCGAGACCCACCTGTACCTTGCCGCCGTCCAGCGTGAAGAAGTACTTCTGCTCGCCACCGTCGGGCGTATCGGTGACGACCTGCTGAAGCTTCACGCTCTGCCCCGAAGCTGCGCTCTCGAAGTCGTCTGATGCGTTGAGCGCGTTGGTGACCTCTTGGGCCCACTCCTCTGAGAGGAACTTGACCGCCACGTGCCTACCTCCTTGATCGTGGAAGTGACTGGCGCGAGAACATACCGTTTGCCGGATGAAAGGATCTCCCGTAGCCGCCGCGGAGCCGCGCGCGGCGGCGACCCTTGTGATCGCCCGTGATACCCGGGAGGGTTTGGAGATTCTGCTCACGCGCCGCTCGAGCGCCTTGCGTTTCATGGGCGGAGCGATGGTGTTTCCCGGCGGCGCGCTGGGATCCGCTGATCTCGCTCGTGCCGCCGAGGAGACCGGCCTCGACCCGGCCGCGACCGCGGCCCGTATGGGCGAAGACGACCCGGAGACTGCCGTCGCGCTGCATGTGTGCGCTCTACGCGAGGCGGCGGAGGAGGTCGGTCTCGTGGACGTCGTGCCGGCCGACCTCGTCTTCGGCGGCCGTTGGGTGACGCCCCTCGGCGCGCCGATCCGTTTCGATACTCGGTTCTTCCTCGTGCGCGCGCCGACGTCGTGGGAGCCGGTGCCGGATCCGTCCGAGGTTGAGGAGCTGCGCTGGACGACGCCATCGGCCGCACTCACCGACGTCGCGTCCGGGGCTGTCGCGATGGCACCACCGACCATCGAGATGTTGCAACACTTGGACGAGTACCACGACGTCGATCATGCCCTTGATGCCTTTCGCACCCACGATGTCATCGGTAGCGGAGAGATCCTGTCGATGCGTCTGTCTCCTCTCGTTCAGGTCGTGCTCGCGCCGAACCCCGGAGTCATGACCGGGCCCGGGACGAATACCTACATAGTCGGCACCACGCCGACATTTGTGATCGATCCGGCGGTCGAGGACGCTGCTTATCTCGACGCGCTCTTAACGGTCGCCGGGTCGGTCGCCGCGGTGTTGATCACGCATCGCCATCCGGATCACGTCGGAGGCGTGCGCGCCGTCGTCGATCGGACGGGCGCGCCGGTACGCGCGTTCGGTAACGCCGATGCACGTGGGGTTGCAGTCGAGCCGTTGAGCGATGGCGAGATCCTCGAGGTCCCCGGCGCGCGTTTGGAAACGATCCACGCGCCCGGCCATGCGAGCGATCACGTGTGCTTCCTGCTGCACGGAGCGGCAACTCTTATCGCCGGCGACAATGTTCTCGGTGAAGGAACCGCCGTTATCGCACCGCCGGACGGGAACATGGCCGACTACCTCGCCACGCTCGAACGTCTGCGTCGTCTGCCGATCGATCGTATCTATCCCGGCCACTTCCGGCCGTTGGATGGCGGTGTCGCGGTGATCGATGACTACATCGCGCACCGGCGCAAACGGGAAGCACTCATCCTGGCCGCTATCGAGGACCCTGCGACGACCGAGGACATTGTGGCGCGCGCCTATCTGGACACACCCGAGCACCTTCATTCCGTCGCCGCCTATTCCGCTATTGCCCACCTCGAGATGCTCGAATCGGAAGGTCGCGTGTCCAAGCGCGGTGACAAGTGGGTGCGAACGGGCGTTTACTAAGGACAAATGAGCGAGCGACGCGTCACGCGACCCGGTAGCTGGGCCTGGGTCGCGCGGGTGGCCGAGATGATCTCCTGGGGCACCGCGGTCGTGATCTTCCTCATGATCCACGTTGCCGAGCTGCCACGGCCCACCTACCGCGACGCCCTCGTGATCCTCGGCGCGCTCGGCGCGTGGCTTCTCCTCTTCTATAGGGGGCTGCTTCCCCGCCGCATGGAAACGTGGTGGGCGATCGCGCTTCCTCTCGTAGGCGCGGTTGGCTTCGCGGCAGCGCTCTACGGTTTGCTCGCCGACGAGATGCCCTCGGTGCAGGTCGTCTTCCTGCCTGGGATCGTCGCAACCGGTTTGCTCGCGGGTTTTTGGGGTGGGTTGCTCTCCGCGGGGCTATCGAGCGCGGCCTACGTCCTGATCGAACAGCCGCCGACCGGTACCGATGCGGTCATCCAGGCGGCCCTCACATCGGGGATCTTCGTGATGTCGGGGGCGATCTCGGGAGCGTTGGCCCGCCAACTGCGAACCCACTATCGCGGCGAGCAGGAGGAGCATCGCCTGGCTACCGCGGTGCGCCATCGTCTCCTCGCGGTACTCGATGCCATCGACGAGGCGATCATCTTCCGCGATCGCAATGGTGTCGTACGCGTGGTGAACCGGCGCGCGGCGAGTCTTTTCGAGATCGATCCGGACGCGACCCTCGGCCAGCCGGTGAGCGAGGTCCTGCGTGGGATCGCGCGGCTCACGGAGGACCCCGAGGGGTTCATGGAGACTTTCCAGAAGGTCCGCGACCGTCCGACCGATGCGATCCGCACGCTCGTCGAACAGATCATCCCGGCTCGCCGTCAGCTGCGGTTGTACTCGGGGCCTGCGTTCGACGACAACGGCGCGCTGGTGGGCCGGATCGACGCTTACTCCGACGTCACCGAGGCGGTGCGCCGCGCCGCCGAGAACCAGCGGCTTTACGAGGAAGCACGACGGACGGCGGAGAGTTACCAACGAGGGCTCCTTCCCACCGAGATCCCTCGCCTGCCACGGGTGACTGTAGTGGCGCACTACATCCCCGCCGCGGGGAGCCGCGCCGTATGCGGCGATTTCTACGACTTCGTGCCATTCCCCGAGGGTCGCGTCGGTCTGGTCCTAGGAGACGTGGTGGGGGCCGGGCCCGCCGCGGCGAACGACGCCGCGCTGAGCCGTTACACCCTCCGATCCTTCGCGGACCAGGTAAAGGATCCCGGCACGTTGCTGCAATGGATGAACGCGCACATTCGTTCGCAGTCGAACCCCGAGCGATTCGTTCGTCTCGTCCTCGGCGTGCTCGATCCCGAGCGCGCCATCCTGGAATACGCCAACGCTGGCCACGTCCCACCGATCGTGTATCGCGCCGAGGAAGGTGGCGTCGAGTGGTTGGAGGAAGGTGACATCGCGCTGGGGATAGAGGACGACGCGCGTTACAAGTCGGCACGCGTGGAACTCAAGCCGGGCGACATGCTTGTGCTGTACACCGACGGCGTTACCGAGGCGCCGCGCTCTGGCCAACCATTCGGGCGCGGGCGCTTCTCAGATGTCGTGAGCGACAATGGGATGGGTACACCCGGCGAGGTTGTGCAAGCGATCCGCCGGTCCGTGGACGCGTGGGTGGACGGTGATCTGCGGGACGACCTTGCGTTGCTGGTCCTACAGGTGGTGCCGGACTCGGCCCTCGGCGAACCGCAGAGAGAGCTCGTGGTGCCGAACGAAGCGCAACGGATGTCGGAGATCCGTCGGTTCGTCGCCGCGTTCTTGGCCGATCTGCGCGCGCCCGTCGAAGCCTCGTCGGAGATTCTGCTCGCGGTCGGCGAGGCGGCCGGCAATGCCTATCGGCACGGACGTACGACGGCGCGAAGCGAACTGCGCGTGCGCTGCGAATTCGACCGCCCGACGGTGACCGTGAGCGTCAGTGACGAGGGCACCGGTTTTGATCCGATGGAGGCCATCGAGAGGCCGGCGCCGGATCCGCTCGCGTCCGGAGGACGCGGCGTGTTCCTGATGAAGGCGCTGATGGATGAAGTCGATATCGAGCCATCTCCCCGCGGGACCACGGTGACGCTGCGGCGCAGGATCGATCGGCCCGAGGTGCAACCTCCCGACGTCGGCTAGCCAGTCCCCTCATATGCAGACCGCGTGGGAAGATTGACTCTTCGGTCAAGCCCTTCGCCCCCTAGTCGGAAGGAGAGGCGCTCATGACTCTCGCCACCCGAACCGCCGTCATCGTCGACGCCGTCCGTACCCCCCTCGCGAAGCGCGATGGGGCGTTGAAGGTCTGGCATCCGGTCGACCTCTTGGCGGAGGTGCTGAACGAAACTGTGGCGCGGTCTGGCGTCGACGCGTCGAAAGTCGACGACGTCATCTGCGGGTGCGTCTCACAGATCGGCGAGCAATCACTGAACGTTGGACGTAACGCCTGGCTCGCGGCCGGGCTCCCTGAAGAGGTTCCCGCCACGACGGTCGACCGTCAGTGCGGCTCATCCCAGCAAGCCGCGCATTTTGCCGCGCAAGGCGTGATGGCGGGTGCGTACGACGTGGTAATCGCATGTGGAGTCGAGCACATGACGCGTGTCCCTATGGGTACTAGCGCGCAGCACCAGGGCTTCCCGTTCCCGGAATCGCTTATGAGTCGCTACGAGGGCGGCCTTGTTCCGCAAGGGATATCGGCCGAGATCATCGCCAAGCGCTGGGAGCTCACGCGCGCCCAGGTGGATGAGTTCGGGGCACGCTCCCACACGCTCGCGGGGAAGGCGACCGAGGAAGGTTCGTTCAAGGACGAGATCCACCCGATCAAGGTGGAGACGGACAGCGGCACCGAACTGTTCGAACGAGACGAGGGCATTCGAACCCCCAACCTGGAAAAGATGGCGCAGCTAGCGCCCGCGTTCGATCCCGATGGGGTTGTGACGGCAGGCAACTCCTCGCAGATAACCGACGGTGCATCCGCGGTACTCATCACGTCCGAAGAGAAAGCTAAGGAACTCGGACTGACGCCGCGCGCGCGGTTCGTGAGCTTCGCGCTTGCCGGAACTGATCCCGTGACCATGCTGACGGGCCCGATCCCCGCGACCCGCAAGGCGCTCGAGCGCGTCGGCCTAGAACTGGCGGATATTGATCTCGTAGAGATCAATGAAGCGTTTGCGAGCGTCGTGCTCGCGTGGAAGAAGGAACTCGGTATCTCCGACGAGTGGTTCGAAGAACGCGTGAACATCCACGGCGGGGCGATCGCGTTGGGACACCCGCTGGGCGCTTCAGGCACGCGCCTTATGACCACTCTGGTCAACGCGCTTGAGCAGCGCGGCGCTCGTTACGGCTTGCAGACGATGTGCGAGGGCGGTGGGCTCGCGAACGCCACCATCATCGAGAGGGTGTCCTAGACGGTACTGAGGGGCGGTCTGCCTCCGGCCTGCACGAGCTTCATCGGCTCCATGCAATGCGTCGGTGCCTTATCGCGCGCAGCGACCTCGACCTTTAACTCGAGTCCGCACACAGTGCACACGTACCTCAGACCGTATTCGCCGACGTCGGCGACCTCCGGGTCCGGGGGGGCGTTGGCGAGGCTCCGGATCTGACGAAGGCCGATCGAGGCCAGGAGCAGGAACACCCCGAGGGCGAGCGCCGCGCGGAGATAGCCGAATACCTCGCCGATTCCGACGAGAGCAATCACTAGAACAAGGAGCCCGGCTACGACCGGCGCCCTCGCGGTCTTATCCACACCGTTATCCGCGACCGTGGAGAACCACAAGCGTGTTATTCACGCTCCTGAGTTTACGTCCGTGCGGTTAGGCCGAAGGCCTTACCGCAACCAGAGGAGTGTCGTCAGCGCCGTGGTTCTTGGCGCTTACGACACTCCTAATGCCATTTCGTGGCGACGACGAAAGAACCGGCTACCAGACCCAATCCGATCCATAGCTGCAACGGCCGCACCGCGCCCCCGAGGTAGTGAGCGATTATCGTGATGACCCCGGCCATGAGCAACGTGAAGAACAAGGCCCCCACCCACGGTGGCGAACTCTTCGGCTTGGGCTTCGGGGGCGGTTGTCTGCGTACCCGTTTCGATCTGCTCTTCGGCATGGTTCGAGATAGTACCGGCGGCACCTGATAATCCTTAGCCATGCGCTGGCTTCGACTTTTCGGGAAGTTTCTGATCTCGGTGGGCTTCGGGGTTCTCCTTTTTGTGGGCTGGACGCTATGGGGGACCGGCCTCTACACGGCACAGCAGCAGGACGTCCTCGACGATCAGTTCGCCACCGCGCCCACCATCCCGCTCGAACGCACCGACGGAAAGGTCGAGGTCCCGGGGGACTTCGCACCCGGGCCCGGCAAAGGGGTCTTCCGCCTGCGCATACCTGCGATCGACTTCAGCCAGATGGTCGTAGAGGGCGTCGGAACGGAGGACCTGCGCAAGGGCCCGGGGCACTTCCCATCGTGCCGCCGCGGCTTCGAGCGTCCTCTGTGTACCGATCTCGACGAGGTCTGGCCGGGCGAAGAGGGCCGCGCGATCATCTCGGGCCACCGCACGACCTACGGCGCACCGTTCTACAACCTGGATCGTCTGGAGAACGGCGACAAGATCATCACCGAGACGAAGTGGGGCGATTTCACCTACGAGGTGACCGACAAAGAGATCGTGCCGCCCGACTCGACAGACATCGCGAACCCGGCCGCGGCTACGTTCGCGGAGATCGTGCTCACGACGTGCAATCCACGGTTCTCAGCAGCTCAGAGGTTGATCGTCTACGCAAGGATGACGGAATGAAGCGGTCGTGGAAGTCGCGCGTGGGTGAATTCTTGATCTGGGCAGCCGTCGCCCTCGGCACCGCGGCGATCATGGTCGCCCTCTCGGAGACCCTCCTGCCCGCGAATTTCTAAGGGCGGGCGTTATTTCTTCGCGCTTTAGGGGAACGAGCACGTCGAGGAGGTGATGCCATGGCGAAGGATCATGGGCCGAGTGTCAAGGACGACAAGCAGTACGAAGGTCTCCGCAAACGAGGCATGAGCAAGGGCCGCGCCGCGCGCATCGCGAACACTCCGGACGCATCCGAGAAGGGTGGGAAGCGCTCCGGAGGTGGCAGAAAGAAGAGTTCCGGTAGTCGCAAAAAGAGTTCCGGCGGACCGAAGCGTTCGACGGGTCGTAAGAAGTCGACCGCGCGCAAGTCGACCGGCGGACGTAAGAAGTCGACGGGCCGTAAGAAGTCCACGGGTCGCAAGAAATCGACCGCGCGCAAGTCGACCGGCGGGCGCAAGAAGTCCACGGGCCGTAAGAAGTCGACGGGCCGCAAGAAGTCCACCAGTCGTAAGCGGTGAACGGAGTCGCACGGCCCGTGTTCTGATTGACGCGCCGTGCGACTCTTGCTGATCGATAACTTCGATTCGTTCGTTTATAACCTCGCGCAGGCCTTCGGCGCGTTGGGCGCCGATCCGGTCGTCGTGCGTAACGATCACTCGCTGGACGAATTGACCGACCTGGAACCGGACGCAGTGGTGGTCTCGCCCGGCCCCGGTGCCCCGTCCGACGCGGGCGTTTCGGTCGCGGCGATTCAGCACTTCGGTAGCAGAGTGCCGGTACTCGGCGTATGCCTCGGGCACCAGTGCATCGGCGCCGCATTCGGAGGTGTGATCGAGCGCGCCGCGGTCGGGCCGATGCACGGCAAGACCTCGCCCATCGAGCACGACGGAAAAGGCGTCTACGAAGGACTTCCGTCACCCTTCGAGGCGACGCGCTATCACTCGCTCGCGATCGAGGACTCGACATGGCCCGCCGAGCTCGACGTCACGGCGCGCAGTCCGGATGGAATCGTCATGGGTGCGCGCCATCGCAACCAACCGATTGAGGGCGTTCAATTCCACCCCGAATCGGTACTTACGCCTGCGGGCCCACAGCTGTTACAGAACTTTCTCCGTCTGGTCTAGAAAAGGCCGAGCAGCGCCAGCCATGTCACGAACGACCCCCCGAATGACCCTGCGAGCGATCCAGGGCCGATGAAGGCATCGCCCGGCTGCACGAAGAGCGTCGCGTCGTCGCCGGGCTCGATCGGCGTGCCGGGTTCCGGATCCTGTTCGCAAACTGTTCCGGGTGGAACCGCGCCGCACTGCTCCGGATCGGCGTCCACCTGGGTCACGTCCAACCCGAACTCCTCTTCCAACTGCGCCTCGGCCTCGTCGCCGTCCTGACCGCGCACGTCGGGCATCTCCTGTTGAGGGCCTTCGGATACGAGGATCGTGACGACCTCTCCTTCGGCCAGCTGCGTCCCGGGCTCGGGTTCCTGGGCGATCACGATCCCGGCTTCTTGCTCGCTGGGCTCGGTGTTGACGGCGACTTCGTAACCGGCATCTTGCAGGATCGCAGTCGCGTCCTCCTGCGTCTCGCCGACGACGTTGGGTACGACGTTCCGCGCCACGACGAGGTCGACTCGTCGGCGGATGTCGACCTCCTCGCCGGCGTCTGGGAACTGATTCAGCACTTCACCCGGCTCGGCGTCTTCGGCCGTCTGATACGTGATGTCGCCGACCTGTAGGCGCGCATCCTCAAGGATCTCGGTAGCTTCCTCCAGCGATTCCCCGACGACGCTCGGGACCGTAACCTGACGCCGCCCACTGGAAACGAACAACGTGACCGTGTCGCCTGTCTCGGCGTCTTCGCCCGCCTCGGGATCCTGACGTAAGACCTCACCTTCGGGCTCGCGACTCGGTTGGTCTTCTCGGGCAGCCTCAAGTCCGACGTCCTCTAGCTCGTCCACGGCGTCCTCATATTGGTCACCGACGACGTTGGGGACCTCCACAGGTTCGCCGCCACCTAGCAGATTCGACGCGAGCAGCCAGGCGAGGACCCCGAAGAGCCCCAGGATCAGCAACGCCACGACGACGTAGAGGCCCGCGCGTCGCGGTCCCCGCTCGTCCTCGTCGCGATAGTCGTCGACCTCCGTCTGGCGGAGAACCTGGGTGCCTGTAGCCGCGCCCGCAACGACCGTCTGATCGGCCAGCACCGGGGTCGCGGTGACCTTCTGCCCCGACAGGAAGCGCTGGAGGTCGTCGTGCATCTCCGTCGCGCTCGCGTACCGATTGTCGGGATTCTTCGCCAGAGCTTTCAGCGTCACGGAATCGAGCGCTTGCGGCACGTCGGCATTTCGCACCGAAGGTGCGTCCGGGTTCTCGCGTACGTGTTTGTACGCGATCGCCAGCGGGGTCTCCCCCGTGAACGGTGGATCCCCGGTCAGCATCTCGAACAAGACGACGCCCAGCGCATAGACATCCGAGCGCCCATCGACGGGGTTCCCCTGTGCTTGTTCGGGGGCGAGATACGACGCGGTGCCGATCACCATGCCGGTTTGCGTCATCGTCTGCTCTCCATTGCCGCCGAGAGCCCGGGCGATCCCGAAGTCCGTGACTTTGGTCTGACCGCTGTTGGTGATCATGATGTTCGACGGCTTGATGTCCCGATGCACAAGCCCTCCCGAATGAGCACGATCGAGCGCTTTCGCGACGTCGGACGCGATCTCCGCGGCGCGCTCGGGAAGGAGAGGTCCCTCGGCAGAGATGATGTCGGCGAGGCTGCGACCATCGATGTACTCCATGACGATGAAATAGGTGTCGTCATCGGATCCGTAGTCGTAGAGCGAGACGACGTTGGGATGGTTGAGGTTCGCGGCCGACTGGGCCTCGCGCCGGAAGCGCTCGACGAACGAGCGGTCTTTGGAGAAGCGCTCGTGCAGGACCTTGATCGCGACCTCTCGCCCGAGCAGGTCGTCGCGCGCGCGGTAGACCTCGGCCATGCCGCCACCACCGACCCGCTCGAGGACCGCGTAACGGCCCCCGAAGGTTTGCTGCGCGCTCAATCCTTCTCCTTGTCTTTTCCCTTGGCTTTGCCCGGAGGGTCGTCGCCCTCATCGCCGTCGTCCGGCGCGTTTACGTACAGGGTAATGGTGTCGTCGGCTTCGACGATTGAACCCGGTTCGGGGTCACTCCACACGATCTCTCCTTCGGCGACGTCCACTCCGAACTCCGATTCTTCGATGGGAACGAGCGAAACCTCGAACCCATGTCCTTCTAAGACGCTCGCGACCCTTTCAGGGTTTGCTCCGATCAGTTCTTCCGCCGTTGGCATCGGGAACGACACGCCACCTTGAGGCACGGGCGAGCGCGCGGCCGTTCCTTCTCCTCCCCGTTGCCCTGCGGGTCGGTCGGTGTCGCCGAGTCGTGCCAGCAGCAGAACGATCGCGACCACGGCGAGGCCGCCCAAGACGATCAGAACCCAGCGACCCACACGCTGAGGATCCCAGCGCGTTCCCGGGATCGGCCACACAGTCTGGTCGAGATGCGGTGTCGGTGTTCCTGGTCCCGCAACGGGCAGGACGGCCGTGTCTCCGCCGGCTCGCCGAAGCTCGTCGGTGGCGGCGTCGCCTTCGTCCGACAGGGCTCGCCCCATCTCGTCGGCATCCCGATACCGATCGCGCGCATCCTTGGCCGTCGCGCGTGCCACGACGGCATCCAGGTGCTTGGGGATCCCGGGCCGGGTTGCGCTGGGGAGCGGGACATCCTCGTTCACGTGGCGCAAAGCCACCGCCATCAAGCTGTCGCCGGTGAAAGGGACGGCTCCGGTCAGCATCTCGTATAAGACGATGCCGGCCGAGTAGATATCGGACGACGCCGTGATCGGGCCACCGCCGACTTGCTCCGGCGAAATGTAGTGCGCCGTCCCCATCACGGAGCCGGTGACGGTGAGCTTCTCGTCACCCGTCGCCCGCGCGATGCCGAAGTCGGTGACCTTCACGGAATCGTCGTCCGAGATGATGACGTTCGCGGGTTTGACGTCGCGGTGCACAATCCCCGCCGCGTGGGCATGAGCTAAAGCGGCACAGAGCTGAGTCCCTATCGTTGCCACCCTGTCCGGGAGCAATGGGCCGCTGTCGCGCAGGATGCGCGCGAGGTCGCGCCCCGGTGCCAGCTCCATCGCTATGACGGGCCGCCCCTCCTCTTCCCCATAGTCGAAGACGTTCGCGATGTTGGGGTGGCTCAGCGCCGCCACCGCCCGCGCTTCGCGCCGGAAGCGCTCGACGAGGTGGGGATCGGCGAGGAGGGTGGCGGCGAGGACTTTTAGCGCGACGTCACGGTTCAATCTGTCGTCGCGCGCGACATAGACCGTGCCCATTCCGCCGGTCGCGATCTCACGGTCGATCCGATAGCGCCCGAGATAGATGCCCTTGGTGGTCACCAATCTCTGATCCGCCGGTCCGCTTCGAGGATCTGGCGCGCGATGGGGGCGGCGACCGCGCCACCCGTCGCCTCGGACCCGAAAGCGCCGCCGTTCTCAACGATCACGGCGACGGCCAGTTGCGGATCGTCGGCCGGCGCGAACGTGATGAACCACGTATGGGGGTTCTCGCCCCGCACGGTCTGCGCGGTGCCCGTCTTGCCGGCGACCTGGATGCCGGGGATCGCCGCCGCGCCACCGGTGCCGTCCGCGACCGCGGCGACCATCATCTGAGTGACGACGTCGGCGACGTCGCGGGACATCGCGTCCTCCACGACCTCCGGTTCGAACCGCCGCGCGATGCCACCACCGGCGTCGAGGATCTCGCGCACGAGGTGCGGGCGGGGAACTTCGCCGCCGTTCGCGATGGTCGCCGCGACCAGGGCCATCTGGAGGGGCGTCGCGACGACATCTCCCTGGCCGATGCCTGTGTATGCCCTCAGAGGCGCATCATCGTCGTCGATCTCGGGGTACGTCGACGGTTCGGTCCGTATGTCGAGTGGCAGCGTGTCGTTGAAACCGAGACGATTCGCTATCTCGAATACGTCGCGCGGGATGTCCAGACCGAGGATCGCGAATGTGGTGTCGCACGAAACGCGCAGCGCATCGAAGAGATCGATCGTGGTGCCTCCGAGGCAAGGCTGATGCGTGAAGTTAGTGAGCGATTGGTTTGTCAAGGGGAGACACGGATTGCCGCGCTCCCGTGACCCTTCACAAGGTTCGAGTCTCTGCGGATCGGGAAACGTCGAACCCGGTTTGTAGTCGCCCGACTGGAGCGCCGCCGCCGCGGTCACGACCTTGAAGGTCGAACCCGGTGGATAACCGCGTGTGGTGGCGATCGACACCAGTGAAGAGTCGGCAGTTTCAGGACTGAGAGACTCCCAGTAGCGCTTGGCCTCTCGTCCGTTGAACGATGCGAGGGGAGTTGGGTCGAACGAGGGATTGCTCCACATCGCGCGTACCTCGCCGAGATGGTCTCGCGTCAGATCCATGGCGACGATTGCGCCGCGCTCGGTACCGAGGGCAGCCTTGGCCGCAGATTGCAGTTCGGAATGGATCGTCGTTCGCAGGTCGTCACCTTGCTCGCCCTCGCCGAGGAACTCATCCTCGATGTCCTGGATGGACAGCGCACTGCCTTCGCCGAGAAGTTCGTCATGGTACGCGCTCTCGAGCCGTGCGAGACCGTAGCGGATCGAATACCACCCGGTGATGTGTCCGTACAGCTCGCCCTCCGGGTATTCGCGCCGGTACTTATAGCGCCCCTCCGTCGCCACGCTGCGTGCGATCTCCTTACCATCCACCGTGAGGATGTCGCCGCGTTTGATCGAGTACTCGCGGATGAGACGCAGGGTGTTGGCGGGATTCCGCGAGATCTTCTCGGCGGCGAAGATCTGGACGTAGTTCAGTTGTCCGAAGACCGCGAGGAACGCGAGGACGAGCGCGATCCCAACCTTCCGTATCTGCGCGTTCATCGGCGCCCTCCGACGAGGATCTCAGCGGTGTGTTCCGCCGGACGGGTCTCCGCCGCTTGGTGGGAGATCCGAACCAGCAGGGCGACGAGGATGAAGTTCGAAAGGAGGCTGGATCCCCCATACGACATGAACGGCAGCGTGATCCCGGTAAGAGGCAACAACCGCGTGACTCCTGCAAGGATGATGAACGTCTGGATGCCCAGGATCGCCGTAAGGCCCGCGGCGAGTAGTTGTTGGAAGTCGTTGCGTTGAGCCAGAGCAGCGCGAAATCCCCGGCCGACGAGCATGAGGAAACAGAGAAGCACGGCGGACGCCCCCAAGAGCCCGAGCTCATGGCCGACGACGGAGAAGATGAAGTCGGTGTGCGCTTCAGGCACGAGGTCGGGCCTGCCCTGGCCCAGGCCGGTCCCGAACAGCCCACCCGCCGACAGAGCGAACAGCGATCGCGCAAGCTGGAAGGACTCGTCCTGGACGTAACGCGGGTTGAAGACATCAAGCCAGGTGGCAACGCGGGCTTGCACGTGAGTAAACGTCTGATAGCCGAGGAAGGCTCCGATGCCGAATAAGCCGATGCCGGTTGCCACATAGACCATGCGTGCTGTGGCGATGTAGATCATCACTATGAAGATCGAGAAGAACAGCAGACTCGAGCCAAGATCCTTCAGATAAAACATCACCGCGAGGGAGAGGCCCCACATGATCAAGAGGGGCCCGAAATGCTTCAAATCGGGCACGTGAACGCCGAAGACGCGCCGCATCGCGATCGAGAGCAACTCTTTGCGTTCTGCCAGGTAGCCGGCGAAGAATGCGACCAGACAAAGTTTCGCCAGTTCGCCCGGCTGGAAGTTCATCGCGCCGATCCGCACCCATAGTTGGGCACCGTTTATCTCGCGC
Organism: Actinomycetota bacterium; assembly: GCA_030862265.1. Taxonomy (GTDB): domain Bacteria; phylum Actinomycetota; class CADDZG01; order CADDZG01; family WHSQ01; genus JALZEA01. The sequence goes on from JALZEA010000021.1 coordinate 16,837, forward strand.
CCCAATCCCGGGACGAGAGGCAGCAGCATGAGCCCAACTCCGGTGAAACCGAGGATGTACTTGAAGCGTGCGAGTACCGAAGCATCCCTCACTATGATCAAAGTTGCGACGAAGAACCCGACGCCGACGATCGTCCACGTCAGTTGCGCGGCCCCCACGTCTTTCCACTCTCGGTATTCGGAAAGGCGGTAGACGGACGCGACGCCTATCGCGTTGACGATCGCAGTCAACGGGAGGATCAACGGGTCTGCCGAGGACGCGAACTTTCGTACGGCGATATGAGCACCGATGTAGCAGCCCCCGAGCACCACGATGTAAGGAGCGATCACCGCCGTGTCGACCGGCTTGCGCGCCAACGCGATCAGCGCGAACGCGCTGCCGCCGACGATGAGTCCAAGGATTAGCAGCGAAAGTTCGCGGTTGCGATGCGCAGCTTGCATCAGGTCTTTTTCTTTATGTCGGTGCCGAATTCCTGATCCTCGGCGAGCCTCTCGAGGTCCTCCAAAGTAGCGCGCGCTTCATCCAGGCTGTCGACGGGGATACCGGCCTCGACCTCGTCGCGCTTGAATTCGGGTAGCCGCTCGAGTTCTAGCTCGGACGTCTCGGTTTCGTCGGCCAGATCGAGCCCCGCAACTTCGTCACGGATGCCCTTGTAGATCGCGACCCGACCGTCGTCGCTGACGCCCACGAACCACGAGTTGTTCAACGCGTAGCGCGCCGTGGCGTATCCGCCTCCTGCGAGCAGCACGACGGTGCCGACGACGACGATGATGCGTCGGCGCCAGGTGCGCTTCGTGGGGACGATCTCCACCGCCCGGTGGTAGCCGGTATCGGCGCTGGGATCGGTGGCCGTGCGAGGAGCAGCGTCGGCGACGTGGCTCGCCGCGGCCGCGGCCGCGCCGGTTCCCTCGCTCACGTCGATGACGACGACCGTGATGTTGTCCTCGCCCCCGGCATCGTTCGCCCGCTCCACCAGGCGGTCGGCGGCCACCTGAGCGTCACCGTCCTCGGTGAGGACGGAGGTGATCTCGTCCGCGCCGATCATCGACGACAGGCCGTCAGAGCAGATCAGCAAACGATCGCCCTCAGCCAGCTCCAGAGATAAGAGGTCGACGTCGACGCTTGAATCGACACCGAGGGCGCGCGTGATGATGCTTCTCTGAGGATGATGCTCGGCTTCTTCCGGGCTGAGGCGTCCCTCACTGACCATGCGCCCGACGAGCGTGTGGTCATCGGTGATCTGGCTGAGCTCGCCGTTGCGGAAGAGATACGCGCGCGAGTCACCGACGTGCGCGATCTGCGCGGTGGTGCCGTCGACGATGACGAGGGTGCAGGTCGTTCCCATCCCATGAAGCGTCGGGTCACCGGTCGCCTTGTCGTAGATCGCGGTGTTCGCATCCTGTAGCACCCGCACCAGCGAGTCGGGGTCTGCTGCCGATATCTGGGCCCCCTCGTTCTGCAGAACCTCGATCGCCGTCGCCGACGCGACATCACCCGCGATATGACCGCCCATCCCATCGGCAACGGCGAATAGTGGCGCGCTCGCGACGTACGAGTCCTCGTTGGCTTCCCGGACACGTCCGACATCGGTCCGAGCTCCGACGACGAGCTTCATTTGCGCATCTCCAGCACCGTCTTGCCGATCTTCACCTGGTCACCGCGTTGTATCTCCATGGGATTGGTCACGCGCTTGCGGTTCAAGTAGGTGCCGTTGGTCGAGCCGAGATCCTCGACGAATATCGCGTCGGATCGCGGGAACAGGCGCGCGTGGACTGTGCTTACGTACGTGTCGTCGAGGATGACGTGACACTTCTCGCCGCGGCCGAGGATCAGTTCATCCTTGAGATTGAACGTTTTGCCCGAGGTCGACGATCCTTCGACGATCACGGCTTTGGCGGGACGTTTCTTCGCGCGTTTGGTCCCTCGGGCCGGAGCCGGAGCCGACGCGCGCGCGGGCGCGGTTCCTCCGCGCAGCTCGAGCACAACCGCGCGGACGGCGCGTGCCACGAAGATGTACAGGAGACCCAGGAACGCGAACTTCAGCAAGACCAGGACGATGTCTGGCATCTAGCGAGCCTCGTTTAGTTCGAAACGTAGCTCACTCGTCCCGAAGGAGAGATCCTCGCCCCCTCTGAGTTCGTGCTCCCGTGCGAGCTTCCCGTTGACGAGCGTTCCGTTCGTCGACCCCAGATCTACGAGGAGCCAACGTCCTGCTTCGGTGCGGAGCTCGGCATGACGACGCGAGACGTTCGGATCCGCCAGAACCACGTCGCAGGTGGACATCCGACCTATAACGACCGGCGTTTCGGTGATCGAGATCCGTTCCTTCGCGCGGCCCTTGTCATCGAGCAACACGAGCGTGCCCCCGGCACTCGACATGCCGAGCCGTTGCGCGGTATCGGTCGCCACTGCTTTCGTGCCGGCGTCGTCGGGGTCCTTGGTCGAGACGTGGGCAGGTTTGTCGGGGTCCGCCGCGAGTGATGCCTCGACCTTGAATTCCCCTTTGCCCATCCCGTCTGCGGAATCGAAGGAGATGCGCGGCATGCCCATTAGGTTCCAGCGATTCTCCTTGGCGGCATCGATCACGAGTTCCGTGAATTCACGCTGGAGGCCGGCGGCCATCTGCGAGAAGCGGCCGTAGTCGTCGCCGCCCATCACGACCCGGAACTCGTTGGGCGCGTAGATGCGATTCACCGAGACGGTCTTGCCCTCGGCCATCTCTCGAAGGATCCGGCGTCCGACCTCGACGGGTTGCAGCCCCGACCGGAAGACCTTGGTAAAGAAGCCTTCGACCAATCCCTCGAGGCGCTGCTCGATGCTGCGCGCGACGCCCATAAGCCCTGGATTATGCCCGTCGTGCGGGAATCGACGCCCTGCTAGGTTGTTGGTGCTTCGCGCAGCGGAATCCCTGGTGGGGTCTCTGCTGCCTTCTATTGGGGTCGTCAGTACCGAGTGGGTAGATCCGGCGGGCGTGCTGGAATTGGCAGACAGGCACGGTTCAGGTCCGTGTGCTCGTAAGAGCGTGGAGGTTCAAGTCCTCTCGCCCGCACTTTTCGGGAATCCTTGCTTCCCTTGAGATGTCACACCCCCTGCCTACGCTGGTCTGCGTGACCCACCCCATCTCGACGGCCGGCAGACCGCTGGATCTCCATGCATCCGGCATGTCTGCCAGTGCGATCGCAGAACGCCTGGGTATCCCGCGTAGAACCGTCAGCGACTGGATTGAGGGTCGATTGCCCCGCACGCGAGGAAGCGGCGACCTTGACTGCACAACATGCGGGGCCCGCCACGGACTCGAGGCACTTCCGCTCTCATACGTGTATCTCCTCGGTCTCTACCTCGGAGACGGCTACATCGCGTCGCATCCTCGTGGTGTCTACAAGCTGCGCCTGACACTTGACGCCACGTACCCAAAGATCATTTCTGAGGCCGCAGCGGCGATGAATCACGTGCTGCCCGTAAGCAAGGTCAATACTCGGCCCTCTGGGGACGTTGAGGTGTACTCGTATTCGAAGTCTTGGCCCTGTCTCTTCCCGCAGCATGGACCGGGAAGGAAGCATCTCCGAAACGTGGCGCTTGCAGAGTGGCAGGAACGGTTAGTGGAACGAGCCCCGCATCTCCTACTGCGTGGCCTCATCCATTCAGACGGGTGCCGGTTCCTGAACACGGGCCGACGTTGGCGTCACCCGCGGTACTCCTTCTCCAACCGCTCGTCCGATATCCGTCGGATCTTCACTGGTGCCTGTTCCCTGATGGATCTCCATTGGACGACCTCGGGCCATACCGTGTACGTCTCTCGAAAGGCAGATGTAAGGAAACTAGACAGATTCATCGGGCCGAAAGCGTGACGGTCGCGTAATGGTTTTCCCCTCGCCCACCCGGTTCACGCTAGATCCCTTCGATCTCTCGACCGCGGGGCCCTGCGGCGCGGTGCGGACGCGCGCCAAATAAAGAGGACAGGACCGGCGGCACGATGACGGTCGTGATGATGCTCATGGCAACGACGACGGCGAACAGATCCGGTCCGATGACACCCCCCGCCAAACCGAGGGTGGCGACGAGGATGCCCACCTCGCCACGGGGCACCATCCCCACCCCGATTATGGCGGCTGACCGTCGTCCCAGGCCGAGCACGGGAAGGCTGCACCCGATGAGCTTCCCAGCGATCGCGACCACCGTCAGTCCCACCGCGAGCCACGCCGTCGATGAGGTCGCGAACACGCTGAGTTCCACGGCCGCCCCCGTTATCGCGAAGAAGAAAGGCACCAATAGGGCGTAGACGGGGGACAGCTGCTCTTCGAGGTGATAGCGGTCGCGCGTCTCCGCGAACGCCATGCCGGCGAGAAACGCACCGATGATCGCCGCGAGCTGCAACGAGCCGGCGACGGCCGCCAACCCGAGGCATAGCGCCATGGCGACGGCGAAGACGCCGCGCTCGTGGAGACGGTCCAACAGGGGGGTCGCTCGGGCCACAAGGCGAGGGCCCGCCCCTCCCACCAGTCCCACGAATGCCAGGGCGAGGGCCGCGAGCGCCAAGATCGCACCCACCGATAGCCCCCCGGTCGTGGCCCCTAAGACGACCGCGAGAACCAGCAACCCAAGGATGTCGTCGACCACCGCAGCGCCGAGGATGATCCGGCCTTCGGGCGTCTTGACTTTGTCGAGATCGGCCAGTACCCGTGCCGTGACTCCGACGGAAGTGGCGACCATCGCGGTACCGATGAAGGCCGCGACGGAGAGGTCGTGGCCGAGGGCGAGCATTAGGGACCCCCCCGCTGCGAAGGGGATGACGATCCCGGCCGCCCCCACGGCAGACGCTTTGCCCCCGACACGCGTGAGGTCCGACAGCGGCGTATCGAGACCAACCGCGAACAGCAGGATCACGGCGCCGAGCTCCTGGAAGACGTGAAGTGATTCGCTCAGCTCCACCCAGCCCAGCAAGCTGGGTCCGATAACGATGCCCGCGAGGAGTTCGCCGATGACCGGCGGCTGCCCGAGGCGCGCGGCGAGAACCCCGGCCGCCTTCGCGCCGGCGAACAGCAGAGCGAGCTCTACAAGGACCCCTTCGGCAACCGTCATGGGGGCCAGGGTAAAGGGAGAGGAAGCTCAGGAGGGCTGTGGACGGCCTACTAGCGTTGTAGTAGCTTCGGTAGGTTCAGCTCCCGCACATCCACGGGAGAGCCGTTCGACACAGGGGGAGTGCATGTCACGGATGCGTAGTAAGTCGTTCGTTTTCATGGCCCTGCTGATGGCATTCATGTTGCTTGCCGCAGCATGTGCGCAGCAGGACGATGGCGCCGGTGGTCAGCTAGACACCGACGGGGAGCCCGTTCAGGGTGGCACGGTCGTCATCGGTGCCGAGCAGGAACCAGCCGAAGGCCTCAACGTAGAGCTCGTGTGTTGCACGCTCGCGTGGGGTGCATGGCTCATGAGCCAGGTCTTCGAGGGCGCGTATGAGCCCGATCCCGAGTTCAATTACGTCCCGAACATCATCGCGGAAGATGCGGAACTGACCGAAGACCCATTCACGCTGACCTACCGGATCCGCGACGAAGCGCAGTGGAGCGACGGGACGCCGATCACCGCCGACGACTTCGAGTTCACGTGGCAGGTGTACATCGACGAGGACAACAACGTTGCCTCGCGCGACGGGTACGAGGAGATCGAGTCGGCCGAGATCGTCGACGAAAAGACGATCACCTTCACGTTCACCGAGAACTATGCAGGATGGAAGGATCTCTTCAACCCCGTCCTGCCCAAGCACGTGCTCGAGGGCGAGAACTTCAACAAGATCTGGAACAAGGCATGGGTCGACGGTGAGGGCAACCCGATCGCGTCGGGCCCCTTCCAGTTCGAGAGCTACAAGCCGGGCGCGGAGCTGACGCTTGTCCGCAACGAGAACTACTGGGGCGAGCCCGCGCTCCTCGACGAGGCCGTGTTCCGCTTCCTGCCGGAGACGAACACCGAGATCCAGTCATTGCGTGGTGGCGAGGTCGATGTCATCTATCCGCAACCACAGCTCGAGCTAGTGCCGCTGGTCAACAACCCGGACCTCGAGGTCCAGACGAACGCGGGAACGACGTGGGAACACGTCGACATCCAGGTTGGCAAGAACGGCCACCCCGCGTTGAAGAACCTCTACGTCCGACAGGCACTCGCGTACGCGATCGATCGCGACTCGCTGGTCGGCAACCTCTTCGGGGACCTATCACCCGAGCTGACGCCGCTGCACAACACGATCTACATGCAGAACCAGCCGGAATACGAGCCGCACTGGGACAAATACACGGCCGATCCCCAGCAAGCCACGCAGCTGCTGGAAGACAACGGCTGCACGAAGGGCGACGATGGGATTTACGTGTGCGACGGCGAACGGCTGAGCTTCGAGTTCACTTCGACCGCCGGCAACGCGCTCCGGGAATCCGCTTTTGAGGTCATCCAGCAACAGCTGAAGCCGATCGGGATCGAGTTGAAGTCGGGCTTCGGTGATGCCGCCGTCGTCTTCGGAAACAAGGTCCTCGTTTCGGGGAACTACGACCTGTTCATGTTCGCGTGGGTCGGCAGCCCCGATCCCGGTGGTTCGGTCGAGATCTGGAAGTGCGAGGGCTCGCAGAACTTCACGGGCTACTGCAACGAGGAAGCCACTCAGTTGCTCGAGGACTCGAACCTGGCGCTCGATAACACCGAGCGCGCGAGCTTGATGAACCAGGCCGACGCGCTGATGGCGGAGGACATCCCGACCATCCCGCTGTATCAGAAGCCGACGTTCCTGGCCTTCCACACCTACCTCCACGGTGTCGCCGACAACCCCACCGACGAGGGTCCGTTCTGGAACATGGATGAGTGGTGGATCGAAGAGGGAGAGGGCGCGGGAGCCTAGGTAGCAATGAGTAGTGCGTAGCATCTAGTTAAGGATGGGGCGGCCCGCGTTAAGCGGCCGCCCCATCTGTTTCTCCGAGTTCTGCAGGACTAGTATGCGTATCCCAGCGCAGGCATTACCGGGGGGATGAGCGAGTGCTTGTCTATGTGCTCCGCAGGTTGCTTTATACGATCCCGGTTCTGTTCGCGACCAGCCTGATCATCTTCACGTTCGTCACGGTCTCCGGTGACCCGCTGACGACGATCCGAGTGATCCCGAACCTTTCTCAAGTCACGGTCGACAATCTGATCGAAGCGAAACATCTCGAGGATCCCTTGCTCGTCCAGTACTGGCACTGGTTGGAAAGCGCGGTGACCGACAAGTTCGGTAACACCTTGCTGAGCGACGAGCCGATCTGGCCCGATCTCACCCGGGTCCTGGGCAACACCCTTCAGCTGATCTTGGGCGCGACGATCCTGTCGGTGCTGATCGCCATCTTCGTGGGGGTCATCTCGGCCGTGCGGCAGTATTCGATATTCGACTACAGCTCGACGGCTTTCAGCTTCTTCGGCTTGGCTATGCCGGTGTTCTGGTTGGGACTGATCCTGCAGATCATCTTCACGAACATCTATCTGAATTACGGGGTCCGCATCTTCTATACGGCGCAGCTGTCTTCCCCTAACCCGGAGAACTGGCTGATAGACCGTGTTCAGCATCTGATGCTTCCCGTCTTGACGTTGGCGTTCATCGGTGTCGCGCAGTACAGCCGCTACATGCGCGCATCGATGCTTGAGGTGATCAATTCCGACTACGTGCGTACCGCGCGCGCCAAGGGTCTGTACGAGAAGCGGGTGATCATGAAGCATGCCTTCCGCAACGCCTTGATTCCGCTGGTGACCGTCGTCGCGCTCGACTTCGGCGCGTTGTTCGGCGGTGCCTTCGCGACCGAATCCGTCTTCGCGCTGGATGGCATGGGTTTGTACTTCCTGCGGGCGATCGGATCGCGCGATGTTTACCCCGTAATGGCCTGGCTCATGGTGACCGCGGTCATCGTGATCACGTTCAACCTGATCGCCGACGTCATCTACGGCTATCTGGATCCGAGGATCCGTTATGACTGAATTCGTTCGTCGCCCGGGAGAGCAGTCTGAAGAGCCGTCCCCGGAGATCCGAGACGTCAGAGAATCGTCGGCCGGCAGCGTCGCGATCCCGGGTGAAGCGACCGGTCTCGAGTCCGTCTACGAGCAGGGCCTCGCCATCGAGGCGCGCAGCCAATGGCAACTGGCGCGCCGGCGCTTCTTCCGGCACAAGCTCGCGATGGTCAGTCTCGTTGTTCTGGCAATCATCTTCGGGGCCGGGATATTTGCCGACACGGTCGCGCCGTATGCGTACGAGACTCAGGATTTCGAGTTTGCGAGCCATCCGCCTACCTTCGAAGAGAAGCATTTCTTCGGCACCGACCAGCTCGGCCGCGATTACTTCTCTCGGGTCGTGTTCGGGATCCGCACGTCGATCCGCGTAGCCTTACTGGTAGCCCTACTGTCGACCACGCTGGGGACGACGGTTGGGGCCATCGCCGGGTACTACGGGGGCTGGGTGGACAACCTGTTGATGCGTGTCACAGATCTCGTCCTGACGCTGCCTCCGTTGGCAGTCTTGTTGGTTGCCTCGGCTCTGCTGGGCCAGGGCTCGCCCTATCGCGTTGCGATCATCCTCGCCGCGATCTACTGGACGACCCTGGCGCGCCTCGTGCGCGGGACGTTCCTATCGTTGCGAGAGAAGGAATACGTCGAGGCGGCCAAGGCTGTCGGCGCCGGCGACCGCCGCATCATCGTGCGTCACATGTTGCCGAATGCGATGGGTCCCATCGTGGTCAACGCGACGTTGATCATCGGAATCGCGATCCTCGTCGAAGCGGTGTTGAGCTTCCTCGGGTTCGGCGTGCAGCCGCCGACCCCCGCGTTGGGACAGTTGATCGCCAGGGGCCAGGGCCTCGTCGAACAATGGTGGCTCGTCACCTTTCCCGGACTCACGATCATCCTGATCGTGTTGTGTATCAACTTCCTGGGTGACGGGTTGCGGGACGCGCTCGACCCGACACAGCGGAGGGTCGGTGCCTGAACCGATCCTCTCGATAAAGGATCTGGTTGTTGAGTTCGACACCGAAGACGGTGTTGTTCATGCCGTCGACGGTGTTAGCTACGACGTAATGCCGGGCGAAACTCTCGGCGTCGTCGGCGAGTCCGGCTCGGGCAAGAGCGTCACGGTGATGTCGGTCCTTGGGCTCATTCCGACGCCACCCGGTCGGATCGTTTCGGGGACCGCGACTTTCAAGGGCCAGGATCTTCTCCGGGCGCCGAAGGACGTCCTTCGACGTATCCGTGGCAAAGAGATAGCGATGATCTTCCAGGACCCAATGACGTCGCTCAATCCGGTTTTTACGGTCGGGAACCAGCTCGGCGAGGCGGTCAAGACCCACGACCCGTCGATCGATGATGCGGGGGCGCACAACAAGTCGATCGAGCTCCTCGAACTCGTCGGGGTCCCGAATCCGGGTCGACGCGTGGATCAGTATCCCCACGAGTACTCCGGAGGGATGCGGCAACGGGCGATGATCGCGATGGCGATCGCGAACCAGCCTGCCGTCCTGATCGCGGATGAACCGACGACCGCGCTGGACGTGACCATCCAGGCGCAGATTCTCGAGGTTCTCAGGACGGCGCAGGAGGAGACGCACGCGGCGACCATCCTCATCACTCACGACCTCGGGTTGATCGCGGAGATGGCAACCCGGGTCGTCGTCATGTACGCGGGCCACGTTGTCGAGGCCGGAGACGTCGAGACGCTCTTCCACGCCCCGCGCATGCCGTACACGTTGGGATTGATGAATAGCCTGCCGCGGCTCGAGGCCGACGAGAAGCGACTTAAACCGATCCCTGGCCAGCCGCCAAGCCTCTTGAACGTTCCCCCGGGCTGTCCGTTCCACCCCCGCTGCTATCTGCGTCAAGGCCGCGCTCTCTGTGTCGAGCAGAACCCTCCTCTCGAGCGGGTCGACCAGTCCGATCACCGGTCTGCTTGCCACTTCAAGCACGAGATGGAGGGCGAGAGGTCCAAGTTCGCGGACGAGGAGGCGGTTTCGTGATCACGGAGGTTACGCGCAGCTCGTTGCATGACCGCGCCGCACGGGGCGAAGAGATCCTCAAGGTCACCGATCTCGTGAAGCACTTCCCGATCAAGGCGGGGCTCTTACGGAAGACCGTCGGCCAGGTTCATGCCGTCGACGGCGTCGACCTGACCCTGAAAGCGGGCGAGACCCTGGGCATCGTTGGAGAATCCGGGTGCGGGAAGACGACCCTCGGGCGCACGATCATCCGCCTACTCGAGCCCACTTCGGGTCGTATCGAGTTCAAAGGCGTGGACATAACGCATTACTCACGGTCGCAGCTGAGGGAGATCAGGCGCGAGATGCAGATCGTGTTCCAGGATCCCTACGCATCGCTGAATCCTCGGATGACCGTGCGAGAGATCGTTGCCGAGCCTTTGCGCGTCCACGACGTCTACAAGGATCGAGGGGGCAAGAAACGCATCAGTGAGCTGCTCGAGACGGTTGGGATGAATCCCGAACACGGGAACCGCTTCCCGCACGAGTTCTCCGGTGGGCAGCGTCAGCGCATAGGCGTCGCCCGCGCTTTGGCACTCAATCCTCAGGTCATGATCCTGGACGAGCCAGTGTCGGCTCTCGATGTATCGATCCAAGCGCAGGTTGTGAACCTGCTGGAAGACATCCAGGAGGAGTTCGAGCTCGCGTACATCTTCATCGCGCATGACCTGTCGGTCATCCGTCACATCTCCGATCGCGTTGCGGTGATGTATCTCGGCAAGGTCGTAGAACTCGGATCGCGCACGAGCGTCTACGAGCAGCCGTCGATGCCCTACACGCAGGCCTTGCTATCGGCTGCGCCGATCCCCGATCCGACAAAGCAGGGCCGCCGCGAGCGCATCGTGTTGAAAGGTGACGTCCCTTCGCCTGCCGATCCACCATCGGGTTGTCGCTTCCGAACGCGCTGTTGGAAAGCCGAGGAGATCTGCGCGCAGGAAGAACCGGAATTGATCGTGCGCGCTTCGGATCACCCCGACCGCTGCCATTTCTCCGAGGTCGAAGAGAAAGTCATCATCGCCTAGCGCCGCCCGAACTTTTTTTCCAAATCAGAGTCGATATCCGGGCCGGATTCAGAGAAGTTGATCGGCCGCGCGGCGAGCGGCCTCGAAGATCTCCCGCAGAGGTTTACCCGTCGACCGAGCTACCGCGGCGGCATCCTCGTATTCGGGCGCCACCGTGACGACCTCGCCGTTGTGCGTACCTATCTTGATACGCACGCCATGGCCCTCTATCTGCACCGACTCCATCCTTCGGTCCAAGGTCGCGCGCCGAAGCGGCGCGATGCGGATCCCGAACGTGGTCGTTTCGTGGAAGAGCACCTCGATCAGATCCTTCGTCGCCGTCGGCTCGGCGATGACCGATAAGCGCACCCCGGTCCGGCTCTTCTTCATCTCTAAGGGCTCGGCCCACGCGTCACTGGCACCGGCGGCAATGAGCCGTTCGATGACGTAAGGCAGTAGCTCCGGACTCATATCGTCGATGTTGGTCTGGAGAAGCTCCGTGCCCGCTTCGTCCGCGTCGACCTCGATCTTTTCACCGAGAATGACACGCATGATGTTGGGGATCTCGAGGTCAGCGGCCCCCGCTCCGTAGCCGACGCGGTCGATCAGCAGCGCCGGCATGGGTCCGAACAAATCACAGCACGCGGCGAGCAACGCTGCCCCCGTCGGAGTGATGAGTTCCCTGTCGCCGCGTTCGATGAGAGGGATGTCGGTGAGGATCTCGGTGACGGCGGGGGCCGGGATGGGGATCGTGCCGTGCGCAGACTCCGTGAATCCCCGCCCGGTAGGTACCGGCGAACAGATCACGCGTTCGGAGCCGAGGTGCGCCAGGGCGGCGCAGGTCCCGACCACGTCGATGATGGCGTCGGTCGCGCCCACCTCGTGAAGGTGCAGATCCTCGAGTGCGACGTCATGGATGCGGGCCTCGGCCTCTCCTAATCGCCGGAAGGTGTCGAGTGCTCGCGCGCGCACGCTTGCTTCGAGGCCCGAGTTCTCCAGCATGGCGACGATGTCCGGGTAACGGCGTTCACTTACTTCGTCATTGCCGGAGATCCACAGCTTGGCCGCGCGCACGCCGCCTTTGACGACCTGTTCGACACCGACATCCCAGTCTTCGAGTTCGATCGCCGACAGAGCATCGCTGATGACGATCTCCGGGACGCCCGCGTCGAGCAACGCTCCGAGCAGCATGTCGCCCGACGCGCCGCTGATGCAATCGAAGTAGGCGACCTTCATCGTCTGGTTTGGAGGATGCGGATCGCGGCGACGGCAGCACCGAAACCGTTGTCGATATTCGTGACCGTGATCCCGGCAGCGCAGGAATTAAGCATCGCGAGAAGCGCCGCCAGGCCCTCGAACGACGCGCCGTAACCCACACTTGTGGGAACCGCTATCACCGGCCCCGCCGCGATCCCACCCACGAGGCTCGCAAGTGCCCCTTCCATCCCCGCCACGACGATAAGTACGTCTGCTTCGCGCAAGCGGTCTTGGACGTTGAGAAGCCGGTGGAGTCCGGCGACGCCCACGTCGACGATGCGGTTCACGTCCGCACCCAAGGCATCCGCGGTCGCGCAGGCTTCTTCCGCGACGGGAAGATCCGACGTTCCGGCGCAAACCACTGTCACGGTACCGAGGTCGGTATCGCGCGCCGCGCGTACGACGACGAGACGGGCCACTTCGTTGTGGATCGCGTGCGGGAAGTCACGAACGAGCGCGGTCGCAGTGTCGGGAGCGACACGCGTAGCGATCACCGGCGACGTGGTGTTCTCGACCAATCGGGCGGCAATCGCAAGAACCTGCTCGGTCGTCTTACCGGCGCAGTAGATCGCTTCGGGCAAACCCTGTCGTAGCTCGCGATGGATGTCGAGTTGCGCGAAGCCGATGTCGTCCACGGGTAAGCGCTTGAGCGCACCGAGAGCATCGTCGAACGTGACGGCGCCGGAGCGCATCCCGTCTAACAGCGCCTTCAGTTCGTCTTGGCGCATTTGTCCAAGTGTAGGATGTGCCGCCGTGCCAGACCTCACTCTCGACCAACTGACGGTCGCGCTCGCGATCGTTGCGGGTCTCGCGCTGGTAGCCCTCGTTCTTGCCGCGGTCGCAGCTCTTCGGCTGCGCCGGATGCGTCGTCAGCTCGTGGTCGCGCGCGGCGATAACCAGGAGACGGACCTCATGGGCGCTCTGGAGGCGGCGCGCAAGCAGGTCGATGGCCTCGATCGACGCATCGACGCGGTCGTCGTCGCTCTCGAGGAGCAAGCGAATCTCCGTCGCCTCGCGCTCCAGCGATTCGGACTGGTGCGATACGACGCCTTCGAGGAGATGGGCGGCCAGCTGTCTTTCTCTGCGGCTTTCCTGGACGACCGTGGAGACGGCATCGTGATCACCTCGATCAACGGTCGTACCGAGACCCGGACTTACGCGAAACCGCTCAGGAACCTCGGTTCCGAGCACAACCTTTCCGATGAGGAGCGTCGGGCGATATCCATGGCGACAACTGGCGAGGCTCGAACGCAGCTTTCGGCGCGCTGATCTAGATGATCGACCTGAAGCTCCTGCGGGACGACCTCGCCGCCGTGCGTGAGGCTTACGACAAGCGCGGTGGCGTACAGGGACTGGATCGTGTGGTCGAACTCGACGTTCGCCACCGGGAGATACTCGGTCGGGTCGAGACGTTGCGGGCCGATCAGAACCGTGCGTCTAAGGCGATCGGTCAAGCTCCTCCGGACCAACGCCAAGCCGCGATCGACAGCGCGCGCGACCTTGCGGATCAACTAAAGGCTGTCGAACCGGAGCTCGAGGATCTCGCCGCAAAGCTTAACGAAGCGGCTGCCTTCCTACCGAACCTTCCACACGATTCGGTGCCGGCGGGACAGACCGAGAACGAAAACGTGGTCGAACGCGAGGTCGGGAAACCACGAGACTTCGACTTCGAACCATTGGAGCACGTCGAGTTGGGTGAGCGATTGGGTCTGTTCGATTCCGACCGCGCCGCGAAGACGTCAGGCAGTCGTTTCGTCTATCTAACCGGACCCGGCGTGATCCTCGAATTGGCACTCGTCAGGTTCGCGATCGATCATCTCGCGCAACACCGGTTCACGCCCGTCGTACCACCCGTATTGGTGCGCCGCAATGCGATGTACGGCACCGGTTTCTTCCCTGCCGAAGAGCACGAGTTCTACACGATCGAGCGCGACGAGCTATATCTGACCGGTACCTCCGAGGTGGCGCTCGCGGCGATGCACGCGGACGAGATCCTCGACGAGGATCGCCTACCTATCCGTTACGCGGGTTTCTCCACCAACTTCCGTCGCGAAGCCGGTTCCTACGGTAAGGAGACGAAGGGCCTGATACGTGTGCATCAGTTCGACAAGGTCGAACAGTTCTCGTTCTGTCGGCCGGAAGACTCGTGGGACGAATACGCCGCGATCCGCACGAACGAAGAGAAGATTCTCAAGGCTCTGGAGATCCCGTACCGCGTCATCGTGATGTGCGCGGGGGATCTGGGATCCTCGGCCGCGAAGAAGGTGGACCACGAAGCCTGGTTGCCGGGGGCCCGGCGCTACCTCGAGGTGACCTCCGCGTCGAACACGACCGACTACCAGGCGCGCCGTTTGCAGGTGCGCTTTCGCGCGAGTGATGGAGGAACGAGACTGGTCCATACGCTCAACGGCACGGCGTGCGCGGTCGGCCGCATGATTGTCGCGTTGCTCGAGAACCATCAGCAGATCGACGGAAGCGTTCGAATACCGGAAGCGTTACAGCCCTACGCGGGGTTCGAGGAGATAACCCCTTAGCAGGCCGTCATTTCTCGCGGCCACCGCTAGGCTCGCGCGTTGGAGGGCTACGGTAACTGGTAACCGGACGGTCTTGAAAACCGTTGTCCGAAAGGACTTGTGGGTTCGAGTCCCACGCCCTCCGCTGTAGGGGACGAGCCGGGATGGATCGTGATGAGAGCTTGTCTCTCTCGCACAAACTCTCCATCGTTGCCTCACCTTTGACATTCTCCTTCAATATGTGTACCGTAAGGAGTACGAAAAAGCGCCACATAGGAGAGCATCTTGGAAGTCGGGGTCAGGGAGTTGCGAGACAACCTCAGCAAATGGATCACCAAGGCCCGACGAGGTCAGGACGTGGTGATCACGGATCACGGCAAGCCAGTGGCTCGACTAACGAGATACGGGGAGAGTCCCGCCCTTCAACGGCTTATCGAACAAGGCCGCGTTCAGCTGCCGAGTCGGCGAAAGACGAAGATAGATCGTAAGAACCTGATCAAGCCTGGGGGCAGCGTGTCCGAACTGGTCAAAGACCAGCGTCGGTGAACGTCTATTTCGAAACCTCTGCTCTGGTCAAGCTTTTCCTGGATGAACCGGAAGCAGACTTCGCGCGTGATCTTTGGGATCAGTCGGACCTCGTGAGCATCGGGCGTATCGCCTATCCGGAAGCGCGAGCGGCGCTTGCTGCGGCTCAGAGAACAGGACGGATCACACCGTCAGAATTGGATGACGCGAGCGGCAGTCTGAATCGTTTGTGGGTCCAGGTCCAGGTTATTGAACTCGATGAGGCGCTCGCAGCCTCGGCTGGGGAATTGGCGGAAAGTCATGCCCTTCGAGGTTTCGACGCCATTCACTTGGCGACAATGCTTGCTTTACGGGACGAAAGCCTAGTCATCGCGACCTGGGATGACGACCTGCGGACGGCGAGTCTGAACTCTGGACTCCGCGTCGCCATGACAAGCTCAGCAGATTGAGAGTCGAGGATTCGTTTGGTGACAGACGACGCTGTGCTCGCGATGACGGACGCGGCGGCGCAGGCAACAGGGCTGGATTATTTCGGCGATGAATGGTTCGCGGGACCGCTCCGCGCTTGGGCTGAGGATCTGGAGCAGCCAAACCTAAATGAGTTCGGCCGGGGATTTCTCCGGTCATTGGCGGTGCGGGATCTCGCGAGGCGACTTCGGGTGTTGGATACGCTTCGCCAGCATCCCGAGATTGCCGACGTTCCTATTCCCCCAATCATGTACATCACTGGTCTCGAACGCAGTGGGACTACTCTCCTCCACAATCTCCTTGCGCTTCATCCCCGAGGCCGAGCCTTGCTGCGGTGGGAGCTGATGGAGCCTGTACCTCCGCCGACGGCTGAGACCTTCGCCACCGATCAACGGATCCGCGCGGTGCAGGTTTCCATCGACAAGCTGCGGGGTTCAGCCCTAGAGGGGATGCACTGGGTCAACGCTGATGAACCGGAAGAATGTGTCTGGGGTTTCATCGACTCAGTAGGGATGCTCGGTCAGGCGGCCGTGATGTGCATGCCGCAATGGAGCCGGTTCATCGCCGAGGAGGACCTCACGCCCGCCCTCGAAAACTACCGGCGTGTCGTGCAGATCCTGTTGTGGAAGCACCCGGTAGGGCCCGGTGGCTTCTTGGTGTTGAAGGCACCGCAGATCGCGGCTCATGTCGCCACTTTTGCGAAAGTGTTTCCAGAGGCTCGTTTCGTCATCACAGATCGCGATCCGTACCGCTGCGTGGTTTCATTGGCGGTTCTTGGGCACACGATCGTCGATCCTTTCTGTATCGATAATCCCCTAATCGATGACGGCCAGCGTCAACGTCAGGTCCTGACCTTCGCAAGGTCGAAGTTGGCGGCCCTGAGCTCGTTCACCGAGGCGGAACCGAATCGTGTCCTGCACGTTGGTTATCCGAGACTTATGAGTGATCCGGCTCCCACCGTGGAAACCGTGCTTTCGGCAGTCGGAATTTCGTTCACGGAGGACATGACCGATCGTGTTGAGGCGTTCCTGGCCGCGCAGCGGTCGGGTGCCCGCGTAGCCCCTCCGCGTGAGCTCGCAACGATGGGGTACGACCATGGAGAAGTATTGGCCGATCCAGTAATCGCCGACTATTGCCAGAGGTTCGGAATCGAACCCGAACGATCACGCCTCACCGGCGCCCAGCCACCAGCCTGAGCCGCACACCCGTTTGCCATTCTCCTGCCATTCCTTTTCTGGGATTAGAAGGGACCTGCCGGGATACCGGGGGAGGCGGCGGCTGACTTGCCGAACTGGGCAAGATCATGCGGGACGAGATACAAGAGCGCGGAAGGCGAGTTCGCGGGCTTGAAAACCGTTGTCCGCAAGGACTTGTGGGTTCGAGTCCCACGCCCTCCGCTACCTGTGACCAGGGCTTTTGTTGATGAACGTACAGTCGATGTTTTGCTGGTAAGGCTCGGGACTGGGTGAATTGGCAACCTTTTTGGCAACCCGCGACGCCAATCGGTCGCCGTAAAGGCATTGGTCGTGGCTTGGAGTGAGCAGCAATAGAGGATGACCGAGCGCAGCCATCCGCCGACCCGTACTATCGACGTGATCTCGCGCTGGTGCAAAACCGCGGCTTCGGCTTCCATGCCGAAGCTTGTGCGCCTGGCATTCTCAAACTCCTCGAACCGGTCCGACAGCGTGACGGGCTCGTCCGCGCCACACAGATCTGCACCTGCTTAGCCCATGAGACCGGCGGTTGGTCGCCCCAGACCGCATCGGCGATCTCTTTGGACGGATACCGGCGGAAGGCCGACGGAAACCGCTATGCAGAGACTTGAGTACCCTCCCATCAGAAGCCCTCCAAGGAGTTGGCCATGCACAAGACCACCCTCATCGCCACCGCAGTCGCGGCCGTGCTCCTCGCCGGCTGCTCCACCCCACCCACTTCGCCCGCGACGATCGCCTCGTCCGCCACACCCGCGCCGACGCAGTCGGCCGCGGAGCCGACCGAATGCCCGAACCCGCATGGCGGCACCTGCCTTGGCCCACTGGAGCCCGGCGAGTATCAGACCTCGACCTTCGAACCACAGTTCATCTACACGGTCAGTGCGGGTTGGACGAACTTCGAGGACCTGCCCGGCAACTTCTGGCTGTTTCAGCAGCAAGACTCACAGGAAGGCGTGGTCGGCGGAAGCTACCTCGGCATCTACCAGAACGTCCACGCCGCCGCGATTAACTGCGACGAAGAATGGCAGAAGGGCGTCGGCACCACCCCCAAGGATCTGGTCGCCTGGTACCAGTCGGTACCCGGACTGATCGTCTCCAAGCCCAAGCCGGTGACGGTCGGCGGACTCGACGGCCTCCAGATCGACCTGTCCCTCCAACCCGACGTGGATACCTGCCGCTACGGCCCGCACACCGGAATCCCGCTGATCATCGGCGGCGGCGTCTCGGACCTACACCACGTGCTCCTCAATGAGATCGACGTCCGGCTTGTGATCTTGGGCTGGCAGGACAGCAACGTGACCCTGGAGATAACCAACGTCAAGGAACAGCACAGCGCGCATGAGTTCCGCTCCATGCTGCAGCCGATCATCGACTCCCTGGTGTTCAAGGGATAACCGCCAGGGGCCTAGTACCGGAGGACTTGACCGATAGCCTTCGGCGACAAGCACACCTCGTGGTTCGGAGAGCGCCTCGGAACATCTCGGATTGACTCGGCTGGAGGACGTCATCTCGGGTTGTGTTGGAGCATTTGGCCCTCGTCAACTCGGAACGTCTCGGAACGTTTCCGATGACTTTTCTGATGACCGGCTTAAGCTACCTACTCAGGCGTACCAGCGTGAGTCAGTACGTTTTGGGAAGGGGTAGCTCGGCCTTGAAAACCGTTGTCCGCAAGGACTTGTGAGTTCGAGTCCCCCGCCCTCCGCTTTTGGGACGAGCCGGGACGTCTAGGGACGAACATCCGTGTCTGAGGCACAAGGAGCATGGCGTTGCCATTCCTTTCTCTGTTGTGTACCGTATTTGCTAGAAGAAAGCGCCACATCGGAGGCAATCCATGGAGGTCGGTGTTCGGGAGCTACGGGACAACCTCAGCCGATGGATCGGTCGGGCGAAGCGCGGTCAGGAGATCGTTATTACCGACCGGGGCAAGCCGGTCGCTCGCCTAACCAAGGTCGATGAAAGCCCCGCGCTCGACAGGCTCATCGCTAGAGGACTCGTCACCCCAGCGCGTCGACCAAAGACGAAGATTCAGCGAAAGGATCTGATCAAGACCAGAGGCAGTGTGTCCGATCTGGTCAAAGAACAGCGGCATTGAACGTCTATTTCGAGACCTCTGCATTTTTCAAGCTGATCATTGATGAGGACGGATCCGCCGAAGCTGTCGAGCTCTGGGATGTGGCCCACCGAGCCATTGCCTCCCGCCTGACGTATCCCGAAGCGAGGGCCGCCCTTGCTGCCGCGGTCAGGGCCGGACGCGTGACGAAGGCGGAGTTGCGACTGGTGCGATCTCGCCTCGAGAGTCGTTGGGACCAACTGGAGATCGTCGAGGTCGACGATGAGATCGCGAGAGCCTCTGGCGATCTTGCCGAAGCTCACGCTCTGCGAGGGTATGACGCTGTGCACCTCGCATGTGCCGTTGCTCTCGCGGACGAGTCGTCGATCTTGGCCACCTGGGATCACGAACTTCGAGAGGCGAGTGCGCGGTTGGGTCTTCGGTTGGCTCCGGCAGCTATATAGCTGTTGAAACGATGGCCTTCTTTGGGCCGAGACCGACACGAAGGGGGGAGCCGTGCATCCCAATGAGCGCCTAGCCCGTCGAGACATCGAGCTCATCGAAGCCGGAGACTTCGAAGCCTTAGGCGAACTGTATGCCGATGACTTCGTCTTTCACTATCCGGGGAACAACCCACTAGCGGGCGACTACGAGAACGTCGACGACTTCGTTGCAAGGGCTGAGCGTCTGTTCGGAGAAGGTGGAGCCCTCAAGAGGGAGCTACACGACGCCTTCGGGTCAGATGATCACGCGGCTCAATTGCTCCAAGTAACTGCCGAAGTTGGGGGCCGGTCGCATTCATGGCGAGCCGTATGCGTAATGCACGTGCGAGAAAGCAAGTTCTCGGAAGCGTGGCTGCATGTTGACGACCAGTACGCCCTCGATGACTTTCTGAACTCGCTCGCGGGTTGAGTTGGGCCCTCGAATTGATTCTCGACGACCTTCGAGTTGAGCTAGACGGGACTCCCCACGAAGCGGTCCACGAAGTTCACGATGGCTGGATCGGTTGGATCGATGATGTGTCCTCCCGCGAGCAGCACGGTCTCGGCGTTGGGGAGGATGTCGGCGAGGACCTCGTTCGGCCGCCGGAACGGCTCCGGGGAATCCTTCGAAGAGACGATGAGTGCAGGCTGGTCGATCTCGGCCAATGCGTCGGGCGAGAACTCGACCATCTCACCGCGTAGCTCGGCGAGGATCGCTGGGCTGTTGGCGCGGAACACCTCTTTTCCTTCGTCAGGGAACGATTCCCACACGCCGTCGCCGGCCACCGCACGTATGAAGATCTCCCCGGCGGACATGACGTCCTTCTGCCCTGCGACGTGAGGGAGGAGTAGGGATGACGCGAGAAGTTGGTTCGCGGGCTTGAAAACCGTTGTCCGCAAGGACTTGTGGGTTCGAGTCCCACGCCCTCCGCTTCGAGGGATGAGCAGGGATTAATCGGGACGGCTTCTTGTCCCCGCCATACAACTTTCGTGTCCACGAGCCCGCATTTGCCATTCTTGCCATTCGGAGCCCGGCTTCGGCCGGGCTCCCTTCGCGCTTCACCAACAGCGCAAGCCTGAGATTGACATTTGCCTATATAGGAATATGATGCCCGTATGCCACGTGCCGCGACGACGTCGGATGCGTTCAATGCGATCGCCGAGCCACAGAGACGCAGGATCCTCACGCTGCTGAGGGGACAGGACCGTCCGGTGGCGGAGGTGGCCGAGGCTCTCAGGCTCAAGCAGCCCGCCGCCTCCAAGCATCTGCGTGTGCTACGTGAGGTCGGGCTGGTGAAGGTTCGCCAGGCTGGCAAGCAGCGGATCTACGGCCTCGACGCTCGTGGGATCCGGTCGATCTACGAGTGGGCTGGCGGCTTCGAATGGTTCTGGAACGAGAGCTTCGACCGCCTCGACGAGTACGTGCAGGACCTCAAGCAGACAAGGCAGGAGGAGTAGCTGATGAGCGCGACGGGACGAGGAGCGCCGGCGAGGACTTCGCGGTCACCGATGCTCTTCCCGGGACGCGCTTCTTATTCATGACGGGGCGGCCCTACGGAGAGGCACCCGTTTTCAACGGGCCGTTCGTCGATTAGGGCACCCGATGCCAGTCGCGCACGGCAACACACCATTTCATGACGACCCGTCCGTACTGAGTTGGATCAGCCTCGGAATCGTCCTCGGCCCGATGGCCGCTGTGAGCTTCGGGGTGGTTTTGGATCAGGCACGGTCGGCATCACGCCGCGTCGAAGGACGCTACGAACGAAGGCCCGCGCGCGTCGTCAAGAGATGTCAGCGGGGCGGTGCGTAGAGCACGTTCGTGAACGGCCACGCGTCGGACGCTATCCAGTCTGAGACGATCGACCTCAGCCTGCCGTCAAGCTCCGCGCGTGATGCCCGCACCCATGACCGGATGCGAGCATCGTGCACGCCGTCCTTCGCCGGATAGATGTACACGCAGCCGATCACGTCCTGGGTTCGTGGGTCGAGCACCGTGTAAGTGAATCCCTCGCGCGACTCAAAGTGTCTAGCGTGCATCTCGAGGTCCGCGAGGTTCTCCTCGAGCGTCATCTCGTGCGGCCACGACCAGTCCTCCAATCCAGGAGTCGCTCGGATGTGCTCGATGCTCGACGTCCACGCCGCGTAGTCGCGCTCGTTGTGCTCGGGGCCGAGTGGCTCGAGGACGAGTTCAGCGTCCATTAATTCGAGCGGCGGTTCGAAATGTTCCGGAACGAAATCAGGCATGCCTGCATTCTCGAGCCCTCAGCCGATCTGCTCGGCTAGTCCGATGATGATGCCCTCAGGGCCACGTAGGAAGCAGAGGCGGTAGATGTCCTCGTACTGCGCGATCTCGCCGACGAGTTCGGCGCCATCTGTGCAGGCGGGCAACGACGACGTCGATGTCGTCGACAGCGAACATGATGCGGCGTATGCCCAGCGCGTTCGCGGGGGCGTTTTCCGGCTCGGCTCTGACCGCCGGCGGTGTATGGAACTTCGACAGCTCAACCCGATTGTGGCCGTCCGGGGTCCGCATCATGGCGATGTCGGCACGGACATCGTCGAGCCCGACGACGCTGGCCGCCCAAGGCCCCTCGACCGTCGTCTCGCCTTCCAGCTCCATACCGAGTTCGGCGAAGAACGCTTTGGCAGCCTCGAGGTCGTCGACAACGATGAGAACGTTGTCCATCCGCTGGATCGTCAAGCGCCCGACAATAGCGGGCTTCCAAAGGTCAGTCGGAGCGAACCGGACCGCGGCAGTAGCGAGTGCTTCGACGCGCGCGCAGAGCGGCAGATCAGTGCACTTCGTCGGCTGTAGCTATGCGTGGGCTTCCTCGAGGATCGCGCGTACGAGGGATTGCGCAGCCCAAGCGGCGACTTCGCGCTCGCGCTTTGGGGCGTATCCGCGGATGTCTTGGAGGACGATCATTGCCTCCCATCCCAAGACGATGGAGAGCGATGACACGAGGCGGTCGTGCTGCTCGTCGCTGAGGCGTTCTCGTAGCGGTTCCACTGCTCGCTGAATCCAGTCGACTCGCCGTTGGCCTCGCTTGGGTCCATCTGTGGGAGGGTTCGTTGCCGTCAGGGCAACCATGCGGCGGCCGAGTGGGAGCCATTCCTCGGCCTGGTCGTAGAGAGTGTCGATGATCGTGGCGACACGCTCGGCGGCCTCGGTGTCGGGCTCGAACTCCGCCTCGATGTCACTGTCTGCAAGAGCTCCCATGGATGCGTCGAGGATCAGTTGGTCGAGGCTCGGGAAGTGCATGTAGATCGTGCGGCGTGAGACTTCGGCGGCGACCGCGATCTCATCCAGGGTGGGAGTGTGTCCGTGGCGGAGGAGCTGCATGGTGGCGTCGAGAATCGCCGTTCGCGTGCGACGCCGCTGGGCGGGACGCCCTGCGTGCCTAGGGATTGACGCGCTGGCCATCGACGAAGTATACCTGAGTGCAGTAAATGCATACAAGTGCAATAGGAGGCCCGATGTCCGGCTTCGACGACGCACTCAATGCGTTCAACATGGCATTGAACGACTACGTGAACGGTGATCCTCGCCCCGTCCTCGCGGTGTTCTCTCGAGAGGATGACGTCACACTGTGCAATCCGATCGGCCCCCCGTGCCGAGGGCGCGCGAACGTCGAGTGGGCGGCAGCCGAGCCAAGCTCGCACTTCACAGACGGGAAGGTCAGCGGCTTCGAGGAGGTCTCCAGCTTCGTCGCCGCGGACCTGGGTTACGTCGTGCGGATCGAGCGGGGACAGATGCACATCGACGGCAGCCCTGAACCGGTTCCGTATTCATTGCGCGTGACGTTGATCTTCCGCCGCGAGGATGAGGCATGGAAGATCGTCCACCGCCACGCCGACCCGATCACAACGCGACGACCACTCGCCAGCGCGATGGAGCAGCCCACCTGAGGAGCGTGTGCGGAATCGATCGGGATGGACCGTGGGCTCGCCTTTCGTTGTCCGCAAGGACTTGTGGGTTCGAGTTCCACGCGCTCCGCTGACGAGGTACGAACCGGAATCGGATCCGTGTCGAGCAGGCCGAAACCCCGAATGGCGCAAGAGTACTGGCGAGCATGTCGCCGAGGATCCGTCTCCCCGTACGCAGGAATCTGATCGGTTCAATAGGTGCGACTCGTGGGGAATCTCATGGCAGTTATCTTCATCACGGGTTCCGCAGACGGTCTCGGGCGGGCGGCCGCGCAGACGCTGCTTGAGCACGGTCACGAAGTCGTCGTTCACGTTCGCAACAACAACCGGCTCACGGCCGTGCGCGAGCTCCAGGACCGGGGCGCCGCAGCCGTCATCGGAGACCTTTCCGATCTCGAGGAGACGCGCAGCGTCGCCGATCAGGTGAACCTCCTCGGGCGGATGGACGCGGTGATCCACAACGCCGGCGTCATCAGCGGGCCGCACGTGCTGGCGATCAACGTGGTCGCTCCGTATCTGCTGACGGCGCTCATCGACCGCCCGCAGCGCCTGATCTACCTCAGCAGCAGCATGCACCGCGGCGGCCGACCGAGCCTGACCGGGATGGACT